>JARXAQ010000366.1 GCA_029865825.1 Rhizobium sp. | reverse complement strand
ACGGGAACGGGAACGGGAACGGGAACGGGAACGGGAACGGGAACGGGAACGGGAACGGGAACGGGAACGGGAACGGGAAAAGCAAAGACCACGGCAATGGCAATGGCAATGGCAATGGCAATGGCAATGGCAATGGCAATGGAAAAGATAACGACAATTCTGACGATGACGAGGACGATGATTGATCCGTCCGCATGCTGATCCTCCGCTGACCATGGCCTGCAACAGGATGCCGATCACGTGACACAGAGCGCAAATCGCGGCGGACGGCGAGACATCCTGCGTCAGGCGGGTCTTCTCATTTGCCTGGTCGCGATGATCGGCCTTGCCGCAGCCCTGGATGTCTTCGGACCGCTCGACCAGCGGATTTCGACCTGGCGGATGGCCACCGTCTCCCGGGCAGCGACCGGCGAGATTGTTCTCGTCGAGATCGACAAGAAGAGCCTGGACAGCGTTGGAACCTGGCCGTGGAACCGTTCGATCCACGCACAATTGGTCGACCGACTGGTCACAGCCGAGGCGCGGGATATTTTCCTCGATATCGATTTCAGTGCCCGCTCGACAGCCGAGGCCGACAGGACGCTCGCTGCAGCACTCGAGGCGGCCGGTGGTGGCGTCATCCTGCCCTCCTTCCGGCAATATCGCTCGGCCTCCGCCGAGGATGCCGTCGTTTCGACCACGCGGCCCAATCCACTTTTTGCCGCCCATGCCTGGATCGCCAGCACCAGCCTCAGCGCCGACACGGACGGCATTGTCCGACGCTTTCCTTTCGGCGAAATCCAGGACGGGCAATTCGTGATGTCGGTCCCTGCCCTGCTGGCGGGGATCGCAGATCAATCGACGACACCGTTCCAAATCGATTTTTCCATTGATCCAGCGACGATGACGCGCATTTCCGCGATCGACGTCATCGAAGGCCGGGCCGATCCGGCGCTTCTTCGGGACAAGATCGTTGTCGTCGGAGCGAGCGCGATCGAACTGAAGGACAATTTCATCGTTCCGGTCCACGGCCTCGTTTCGGGCCCGGTCGTGCATGTGCTGGCCAGCGAAACCCTGTTGCAGGAGCGCCGGCTGATCGTCGCGCCGCTTTGGTCGGTTTTGCCGGGAACGGTGCTTTTGATCGCCTGCGTGCTCTTCGCTGCACATTCACTCCGCCGCCAGACACTGCTGCTCGTCGCCGGGCTCGTTGCACTGGAAGCCGGTGCGCTTTGGCTGCAAGCCGCACATGCCCTGATCTTGCCGACGGGCGCGGCGCTGACACTGGTGGCCTCGACGCTTGCTGCCCGCGCGCTTGAGGAGCTTGATCTTCGCGCCTGGCTGTTGCGGCGGGTATCGACAGAAGCGAACAACACCCGCCATCTGCTCGAACAGGTGGTCAGCGACAGCGCCGACATCGTTATCATCATCGATGACGGCGAGACGATCATCCGCCACAGCGCGCGGCTGCTCCCGCTGCTTGCCGATCTCGGAACCGCGCCTTCAAACGGCCTCGCGTTCACGTCGCTGCCGCTGCAGTGGCAGACGGAGGTGCGCGATGCCCTCGCTGCCACGGCTTTTGTCAGCGCACCTAGCGACGGCGCGTCGCGCGAGATCCACATGCACGGCGACGAAGGCGAGCGCATTCTCGACTACACGATCACGGTGTCGGACCTTGAGCGCAATGACGGTCGAAAGAACGGGACGACAAAAGCGCGAGTCGTCTGCCTGACTGCACGGGACGTCACGGAGAAACGCCGACAGGCCGAACGCATCGCCTTCATGTCCCGGCACGACATGCTGACGGGGGCGCTGCGCGCCTCCGCCCTGATCGAGGATCTCGATGCGCTGGGCACAGTCACCCCGTCGGCGGGTGAGATCTATGCCGTGTTTGCCGTCAACCTGCATCGCTTCAAGACGATCAACGCGACGCTCGGCAGAGCCAAGGGCGATGCCCTGCTCCGGGCTGTCAGCCAACGGCTCGGCGAGATCGCCCCCCTGCTGTCGCGGCCGGCCCGGCTCGGCAATGACAGCTTTGCCCTCTACACGACACATCCGGTTTCGTCCGGCGAGGCGCGGTCGCTTGCTGACCATATCCGTCAGCGTCTCTCGGTGCCCTTCGAACTCGATGGCACGCCCTACCGGATTGGTGCGAGCCTAGGCATGACGATCGCCGACCGGCTGGTTCAAGGCCGCGGCGCGGAACGGATCGCGGAGGCCGAACTCGCCCTTGATGAGGCCCGGCGTGGGACCGGAGATGACATCGTCGAATTCGATCCGGAAAGCGGCGTGCGCCACGCCGAAGCACGGCTGCTCGAATCCGAGCTCTGGCATGCGCTGGATCGCGGCCAGATGAAGCTACTCTATCAGCCGCAGGTGACGCTTTCGAACCGGGCGATCATCGGCGCGGAAGCGCTGATCCGCTGGCAGCATCCGCAGCGCGGCATGGTCTCGCCGCTCGCCTTCATTGGCATCGCGGAAGCCAATGGTTTCATCGTTGAACTTGGGGCCTGGGCGCTGAGGCAGGCCTGCCGCGACGCAGCCGCCTGGCCAGACGATGTGGTCGTGGCCGTCAATGTCGCGCCGCTTCAGCTGCAACGTCGCACCCTGGTCGACGATGTCCAGGTGGCGCTGGCGGAAAGTGGCCTCCCGGCCAGACGCCTGCATCTTGAGATCACCGAATCGAGCTTCATCAGCGCAGCCGACGAACTCATCGAGACGCTGCAGCGGCTGAAGGCGATCGGGGTGGGCCTCGCGCTCGACGATTTCGGCAGCGGTTACTCGTCGCTCGGTTATCTGGCGCGCTTTCCGCTCGACAAGATCAAGGTCGACCAGATGTTCATCCGCAGTCTCACCGAAAGCGCTGCCAGCGAGGCGATCGTCTCCTCCGTTCAGGCGCTCAGCACCGGCCTCGGCATGACCATGCTGTGCGAGGGCATAGAGACCGAGGCACAGGCGAACCATCTCCTGCAACTCGGCTGCAGCCAGGGGCAGGGCTATCTGTTCGGAAAGCCACAGCCAGCGGCAAGCCTCGACGCGCTTGCCCGGCAATCGCCCGTTCGCCGACGGGCTGCAGGCTGAGGCTGGGGATCAGCCCTCCAGCCCCTTCAGCACATTGGCGACATTGAGCCCGATTTCCGGCACGCCGTAACCACCCTCCATCAGGGTGAGCACCGGCACGCCGCTCGCCGCGATCATCTCGCCCATCTTGATATAGTCCGGGCTCTTCAGCTTGAAGAAACTGATCGGGTCCTGCTCGAAAGTATCGACGCCGAGCGAAACGACGATGGCTTCAGCGCCGTAGGCCTTGATGCGTTTCAGGCTGTCTTCGAGCGCTGCCGACCAGACAGTCCAAGGGGTCCCTGACGGCATCGGATAGTTGGCATTCAGCCCCTCGCCGTCGCCCTCGCCCGTCTCGTCTGCATAACCGAGGAAATAGGGGAAGGCGTTTTCCGGCTCGCCATGCAGCGAGGCAAAGAAGATGTCACCGCGACGATAGGTGATGTCCTGCGTGCCATTGCCGTGGTGGAAGTCGACATCGAGGATCGCGACTTTCTTGGCGCCGTGGTCGAGCAGACGCTGGGCAGCGACGGCCGCGTTGTTGATGAAGCAATAGCCGCCAAAGAGGTCGCGGCCGGCGTGATGGCCGGGCGGGCGGCAAAGCGAGAAGGCAAACCGGTTGCCCGCATTTAGCCAGTCGGCCCCCGACAGCGCTACGTCCATCGAGGCGATCGCTGCCTCATAGGTGCCCTTGGAAATCGAGGTCTCGGCCGAGTTCGTGTAGTAGCCGACGGCGCCATCGATATGCTTGGGCACACGGCCCGTCTGGCTGCGCCGGCAGGGGAAAGACGTCGGGATAGCCTCGCCCTTGAAACCATGCGCCTCCCAGCGGTCCCAGCAAGTGCTGAGAAAGTCGAGATAACCGGCGTCATGCACCTTGAGCGCCGTGTCCAGCCCGTGCTCTGCCGGCGCCAGCACATCCGTGAAGCCCGCCTGCTGCACCGCCTCGAGGATCCATTCGGCGCGGAAGGGTCCCTCGAAGGGTTTCACCAGCAGGCCACCATGCAGCTCGGTCTTGGCGTCCCTGAGCTTGTGTTTTTCGGAATAGTAGACACGCATCGGACGGCTCCCTCGTTCTTGTCGCGAAAGGTTAGCCTTGGGGAGATGAGGCCCACAAGCCAAAAGGGGCGATTTTCCCGGTCGATCGACCGAAAAAACCGCCCCTTACCCCCGGCCCCCGCCGTAGTCGAACTTATTCGGTCAGATTGATCTGTTCCGTCTGGCCACCTTCGCAGGTGTAGCAGCAGTCCTCACAGACCTCAGCATTTTCGGGACCAACGCCCCAATAGCTTTCCTTATTGCCTGAAATCCAGGCACCGTAGCAGATCTTCTCACCCTCTTCGCAGGACAGCGGGATCTGTTTGGTCTCACCGTCGTCGAGATAGAAGACCTGGTTGTCGCCCGGCCAGATGTGATCGCGGTCCTGGCTGTAGAGTTCGACTTCCACCGCATTCGGATGGTCGTTGCGCATGACGAAGGTCACGTCGGCTGCAAAAGCCGGCGCGGCGGCGGCGAATGTCATCGCTGCGACCATGCTCATGATTGTCTTGCGTTTCAGCATTTTGGACCCCTGCTTCCCGACATGCCCCTTATATTGGCGCGACCTTAAGCAGATGAAATCGCTTCTGGAAAGGGGATCGCTCGGACGTTTTTTGGGCTGACCGGGAGCGTTCGCTCAGGTCAGTCGCTTGTAGAAGATCACGGTGTCGCAGAAGCGCCCGTCGGGAAAGAGAGCATAGTCGGGGATCTCGCCGGAACGTTGCCATCCGCGCTTTTCGTAGATCGCTTCGGCCAGTTCGCCCTTGGCCGTGTCGAGCACCAGCAGCGTGCGGCCGGACGCGGCGGCACCCGCTTCGGCTGCCGCCATCAGGGCGGTCGAGAGGCCGCGCCCACGGGCTGCGCGGTGCACCAGAAGCTTCATCAGGTCGCCCCGGTGCGGCTGGTTGGGCTTCAAGGCAAAGCCGATCTGCACCGTGCCCATGAGCCAGCCGTCGACGAAGGCGCCGTAGAGCAACACCTCGCCGCGGCCGACGGCTTCCGCCACCCCGGTCCAGAAGGTTTCGCCCTCACCCTGCGAGAACGGCGGCATGAAACCGAGCGAGGCATTGTCGGCGATGCAATCGGCCAGCACCGCGGTCAGCGCTGCAATGTGGTCGAGGGTCTCGGCATGGGAGAGCAGGCGAATATCGGGCATGGGATCTTTCCTGTCGGGGCAAATCTGTGGCAAGGGCGGAACGGTTCAGGGACCGAGGGCGATCACCACGGCATAGCGGGCGGGGGCCTCGGTGGGGTTGCGGTAGGCATGCACGTCGGCAACAGTCATGAACAGGCAGTCGCCGGCTTCCAGCCGATGCACGGTGTCACCGACCGTCAGTTCGATCACGCCCTCGAAGACCCAGACATGCTGGGTCTGGCTGCGCCCGGTCGCGCGGCCAGGAAAGCGGACCTCGGCTTTGGCCGGAAACTCCACCTCGACGATATCAGTTCCGCTTCCGGTTCCGGCCGGCGACACCGCACGGCGCAGGTAGCCGCTCTCCGGATCGCGCCAGACCGGTTGATCGGCGCGGCGCACCAGAGGCTGCGCTGCGGCACCCTCGTCTGCGAAGAAGACCGACAGCGATACGCCGAGCGCCGAACACAGGCGGGCGAGAAGCGCCGCCGTCGGGCTCGCCTCCGCCCGTTCGATGCGCGAGATCATCGCCCGGCTGACGCCGGAAGCCTCCGCCAGGTGCTCCAGCGTCAGTCCGCGCCGCATCCGCAGCGCCCGGATACGCTCCCCCACCGCCGTCTCGAAGGTCTCCGGCCTTTTTTCCATTATCGTAGATTTCATAAGTACGATCGTGGAGTCAAGTGCTGTGAAATCGATGGAACACTTCCGGTCTCGCTTGCCTTATGCTGGCGCGACAACGCGAGGGAACAACATGCGCAGATTAGGTCGGGTGGTGGAGCTGTGGCGATACCCGGTAAGCTCCGTCGGCGGCCAGTCGCTGGCGCATCTCGACGTTTCGCCTTCGGGTATTGCGGGAGACCGGCGTTTCGCCCTGTTCGATCCGGCCACCGGTCTTGCCGCGGCCCCGGAGCGTGATCCGCGCTGGCGGCCGGCCCTGTATCTCGAAGCGCTGCGCGACGAGGCCCATCTGCCGCAACTGCGTTTTCCCGACGGTGAGACCTTCTGGCTCGACGATTCCCGGTTGGCCGCACGCCTGGAGACGCATTTCGGCTTTGCCGCCGGCATCGGCGCCTATGGCGGCCTCGACGACGGGGCAGACCTGCGTTTTCCGATCGTCTCCAACCGCTATGCCCCGGCCGCCCTGCATCTCCTGACCACCGCTTCGCTGCGACAGCTGGCCGAGGTGACCGGCGTCCCCCCGCTCAACCCGCGCCGCTTTCGCCCGTCGATCCTGATCGACACCGAGGATGACGCGGGATTCGTCGAAAATGCCTGGATCGGCCGGGAGATCACCATCGGCACCACGGCGGTGATGGTGACGGAACCGACACGCCGCTGCGGCCTCACCATGATCGCCCAGCCCGATATCGACGAGCGACCCGAAATCCTGCGTGGCATCATGCGCCACAATGCCCGCAATCTCGGCGTCTATGCGACGGTGCCGGCGACCGTCTCGATCGCGGTCGGCGATCCCGTCTATGCCGTGATCTGAAACCGTGGCGCCCGGCCGGTCGCCGGCGCGACATCCGCAAGGATCGCCTCGGCCACCGTTTCGCCGATCTCGCAGGCGCTGGTGATGCCCTGGACGAAGGGTTCCTTGTGCAGCAAAAAGGCGATCGCTGCGCAATAGAGCCGGTTGCTGAACGGTCCGTCGATCCTCGGACGGTAATGTTCGTCGACATCGATGCCACCGGTTCGGACCCTGTCCGGACCGCCTTCGAGCGTATGCAGTGCGCCGGCCCGCGGGGTCGAGGATTCCCGCACACCCCCTTGGGCGACGAGGGTCGGGAACGGCAGGTCGGTCGCCGAAAGCGTCTCCTGCCCGGTCGCGTCGATAAAGGATCCGAAGCGATGCTCGACATCGCCGACGATCACCCGCGCGCCTCGTTCCTGGCCGCTCTCGTCCGTCTCGATCCGGTAATCGTCGCCAAGCGTCAGGATGTCCAGCTTGCCGGCCCGCGAAAGCGCCAGCAGACGGCGGATCGAGGTCAGCGGCACTGTGGCGTAATCATCGATGAAGATCGTCTTGAAATGCCGGTGGAAGCGCTTCAGGTCCGCCTCATTGAGATGCGGAATGACGCGGGCAACGATCTCGTGGGTAATCAGTATCGCATAGCGCCACGGCACCGTATGGCGCTTTAGCCTGTTTTCCTCGACCTCCGCCAGATTGCGGGCTGCCCAGACGAAAGGATCGGACCGGATACGGTCGGCATAATAGGCGGCGGCGAAAGTTTCGACGGTCAGCTGCGACAGACCGATCCGGGCCGCATAGTCGGGATCGGCCGCGACGATCTCGCCGCGGAACAGCTCGAAGACGTCGTCGAGCAGATCATGGCGCCCGGTGGCGATCAGTGCGTCGATCGCCTCGCTGGTGCAGACCTTCGGCGTCTCATAGGGCAACGGGCAATAGAAATCCGCTTCGGGCAGAACGCCCTTGCGCGACATCATGGTCGCATGGAAATCCTCGGTCCCGTCGGCCGGCTGGTATTGCAGGTCGCCGGACGCGTCCGCGTAGAACATGCCGCGCGCGGTCGCCACCGTCATCAGCGCATCGATGCCGCTGAGCGATGTGCCGAGAATGCCGACACGTTCGTTCAGCACCGTCTTTAGCGCTGTCGCCGGCCAGGGCGAGACGAAATAACCCGGCCTGATCTCCGTCGTCTCCGGCCAGTTGTGACCGGTCGCCATCACGACGTGATCGTAGAGTGCATCATGGCGGCCGTCCGGGCTCTCGAAGCTCAGCCGGATTTGGTCGGGCTGCAACTCGATGTCCAGCACCTTGTGGCGCCCGAGCACGATGACCTCGTGGCCGTTTTCGGCAGCAGTCAGCCGCATCAGACGGAACTGCTCCTGCATGTAGTCGCCGAGCACGACGCGCGGATAGAATTCGCGCCCATCGATCGCCTCGCGCCTGATGCCCATCTGCATCAGGCGGTCGTCGCTCTGCCGCCCGAGCCACTCGACCAGGGTCTCGGCAAAGGCTGGAAGCTCAATGCTCGGGATATTGGACAACATCGCGGGATCATTGACGTCGGGATGATATGGGGTGCCCTTGCCCGGCTCGTCATCGGCTTCGTAGAGCGTGATGGACAGAGGCGTTGCAGAGCCGACGAGACCCTTGAAGGTGTAGAGCCCGGTCGGCCCGGTGCCGATGATCGCAATTCTGGAAAGCATCTGGATCTCGCTGCCGTGCGAGGGATCTCGCATGCGGATGCGGTAGAATGTGCAGCCGGGCCGGAAGTTCCCGCGTCGATGTCGCAGCCGCCGTCCATCTCCCGCCGGAACATTTTGCCCGCCTCCATGCTTTTCCTGTCATCGCAACCAAGCCCGGAGGACAGGCTCATGATTTCCGCAGACCAGATCCGAGAACATATGGAAGTGCGCGGCCTCGACGGCGCCCATGTCGGCACCGTGGACCATATGGACGGCGCAAGCCGCATCAAGCTGACGCGCAAGGATGCGGCGGACGGCCAGCACCACTACATCCCGCTGGACTGGGTCGACCACATCGACGAACACGTCCACCTCTCCAAGAATTCCGACGAGGTGAAGCGCGATTGGTCCGTCAACTGACCGACGCCAGCCAATAACAGGGCCGCGGCAGCAATGCCGCGGCCCTTTTCGTTTGTCGTCACGTATCTTGGCCGCGTCGATCAATCGTCATCGTCGGACGAATTTGAGGACGAGTTCGACGAGGAATTCGAAGACGAATTCGAGGACGAGTTGGACGATGAGTTCGAGCTGGAGTTGCTCGAAGAATTTGACGACGAGTTCGAGTTGCTGTTCGAACTGCCGTTCGAATTGCTGTTGGAACTCGAATTGCTCGATGCGTTCGACGATCGGTTGGAATTGCTGTTCGAACTCCAGCCGCGACGGTCGTCGCCGCGTTTGCCGGCGACGGTATAGGACCGGCTCTCCCCAAGACTGCGATCGAGGTAGCGGGTGAGCGGATCATCGGCCAGGACAGGTGTCGGTGCCGTGGTGCCGATGGCGAGCACAGAGCTCAGGACGGCGATGAATTTCTTCATGGTCAGTCTCCTTGGTTTTCGTTCACTGCAGCATGTCGGCTGCCAAGGAGAAACGGGCCACGACCAGGTTTATTCCAGAAAAAACTATTTATTTTCAGCAATTTAATTGAGAGACAGAGCGCAACGGGAAACGCCACCCGGAGCAATGTTCCGGGTGGATCGCAGCGTGAAAGAGCAGGTCGAAGAGGTCAGCGCTGGGCGCGGGCGAACTTCCGATACCAGCCTTCGGAGGCGAGCGTCTTGCGGAAAATCGACGTGCGCAGCACCCGCTCCTCTTCGGTTTCGCTGCGAATTTCGCCTTCAAGGTCGCTGGTATCGCGCCGGAACGGGATTACCTGGACGATCGGCGTGCCGCGCTCAAGCACGTGCAGGCCGTCCGGCCCGGTGGCAAAGAAGGGGAAATGGATTTCCGACCGATAGGTATCGGTATCGACCACACCTGCGACGACCTCGAATAGCCCATTGGGACGATTGAGCGGCGACACGAAGAGGCAACTCCAGCCCGGCGGCGTGCGGATCGTCCAGAAATTGTGAAACTTGCACGGCGGCAGCGGATCACGCGGATTTCCCGCCACCTGATGGCCGGCATGGTTGCTGACCAGCGTGCGGTCGAAATCCCAGCCACAATCGACCGTGCGCCCGCCATCGGCAATTTGCATCCTGACCGTCGCCGGCAGCCCGATCACCCAGCCGGCCATCATCGCGTCGAGAAACGGCATGCAGCGCTTGACGGTAAGCCCGCTGTCGGTCGGGGAGAGCTTGTCCTCCGTCACCGGGGGCAGTTTGCGAAACCATTCCGGCAGCACGCTCTTGGCCCGCACCGGCGCGGTGACCACGCCCTCGTCCTCGGGCCGGCAGGTGAAGGTGATGCGGGGGACGGGGCGTTTCAGCAGCGAGAGCTTCATCGGCTTTCTCCAGATCGTTGTCTGTTCTGGAGAACGGATGGGGCCCGGCCTTATTCCCGGCACCGTCGTTTATTTCTGCATCATCGGCTGCGGGCTGCCTGCATATCGACCTTTTCCTCTTCCGGGGACAGCGGCGCGCCGGCCCCGATGCCGGTGAGGAAGGCGTCCAGCGTGGTCTCGGCCGAGGCCGGTACATAGCCTTCGGCGACAGGGTTGCTGAGCGCGATCCGCGTCTGCCAGCCCGCCGGACCATGGCAGGCAACGGCGACCGTCACCGTATCCGGCACCTTTAATTCGTATTCCCGGCAGAGATGCCCCTCGGCGTCCCGGAAGCTGGCGATCACGTGCAGGCGTTCGCGATCGTCTGCGAGATCGAGGTCCTCCCCCGATGGCAGTGTGTCCAGCGCATCGTGCAAGGCCAGGCTGCGGCCATCAGCGGGCACGGACGCCGTGGACTGGCCGAGCAGGAAGCCGCCGAGGCCGACCACGATGCCGACGACCGAGGCCGCCAGGGCCATGGCCCAGGGCGCTGTCTGGCTCGCACCACCGGATCCGAGCCCCGCCGGTCCAGACGTCCGGGGCCGGAAGGGCAGTATGGTGTCGTCCGGCCGCGCCGTCTCGGTCTGCCTGTCTCGGGCAGCCAAGATCGCGGCGGCCAGCGACGCCTGCATTGCTTCGGGCACGGGTTCGTCGATCAGCGGCTTCATCGTCCGCGCAAGGTCGTGTCTCGTGTCGAGGAAAACCGCAAGCCTTTCGACAAGGGCCTCGTCCTCGGCAAGCGCCGCCTCGATCTCCCCTTGCTCCGAAGGTGCGAGTTCGCCATCGGCAAAGGCCATCAGCATTTCGTCGGATATCGCGCGTGTCATGGAGTGGCCGCCTTTCTCTTGGCGAAGTACATCTGGCTCATGGCAGAGAACGTCTGGGTTCGGGGTTTATTCCCGTCAATTCGGAAAGCGCCTTGCGGGCGCGGGCGAGCCGGCTCATCACCGTGCCGACCGGGATATCCAGCACGTCTGCGGCATAGCGATAGCTCATCTCCTCGATGCAGACGAGGACCAGCACTTCGCGCTGCTCGGGCGGCAATTGCTGGAGTGCAGCTTCGACCTTCGCCAGCGCCAGCCGCGCCTCGCTCTGACCCTCGCCGGAGGCCACGGACAGATCGTGCATGTCGTCGATGTCGACGGTCGGTCCCGCCGTCTTCTGCCGGCGCAGTTGATCGAGCCAAAGATTGCGCAGGATCCGGAACACCCAGGCGTCGAAACGGCTCTCCGGATCGAAACTGTCGGCCGCCGCCAGGGCGCGTTCGCAGGTCTGCTGGACGAGGTCGTCGGCGACATCGCGCGCGCGGCAGAGCGAGATCGCGAAGCGTCTCAGGTTCGGCAGGAAAGAGACGAGGCGCGCTCCAACGCGATCGACAGGCTGTACCATAAATAATTCCGTCTCCCCGGAATAAAGCCGCTCCTAGTACGTATAGTCTTGCGAGGCAGCCGCCGACAGGCGCCGAGCGCATGCCGGCAAGGGAGAGATGGAACATGGATCGGATCTTTGCAAGGTTGCTCGGGGGGGTGCTGGTCCTGGTCGTCGTCCTGTCCATTCCTCCCGCGCTGCCCCTTTCTCCGGCACAGCTGTTGATCTCGGCCGCCCTTGCCGATGATGACGACGGTGGCGACGACGACGGGGATGATGACGACGATGGCGGCAGCCGTGGCGAGAATGGGGGCACGCGGAGATCCGGGGAACGGGCTGCGCCCAGCCGATCCGGCTTCAGCCTCTTCCCGTTTCTGCAGCCGGCGCGCCCGCAGGCCGCCCGCCGAACCGCCCCCGCGATCCCTGACCGCGTGTCGAACGAGATCATCGCAGCAGGCCTCGACGACGCAGCCGTGACGCAACTGACCGTCGAAGGGTATGTCGTGGCCGAGCGGCAGCGCCTCGGCCTTCTCTCCGCCGAAATCATCCGTCTCGTCGTGCCGCGCGGCACAGCCCTCGAGGCCGCCCGCCAGCGCCTCGCCACCGTGGCGCCGACCGCGTTGATCGACTTCAACCACTATTATCGCCCCGAGCAGGATTCGGCTGTGGCCGATTGCGGTGGCCAGAGTTGCGCGCTGGTGCGCGAGATGATCGGCTGGCCGGCCGATCCCGCCGGGCTCGTCGCCCGCTGCGGTAGCCTGCCCACCATCGGGCTGATCGATACCGCCATCAATCCGGCGCATCCCTCGCTTGGCGATGCGCGGCTCGAAGTCATCCGGATCAGCGACGATGCGCTGCCGCAATCCGGCCGCCAGCACGGGACGGCGGTCGCCGCACTCCTGATGGGGGCCGCCGCCAGCCGGACACCCGGGCTCCTGCCGTCGTCTGAGGTCATCGCCATCGATGCCTTTCGCCGCCTCGGCGGCTCGGTCGACGTCGCCTCGACCTTCGACCTCGTCCGCGCCCTCGATGCGCTTTCAAGCCGCAACGTGCGGGTGATCAATCTGAGCCTCGCGGGTCCGGACAATGCCCTGCTGAGAGACACGGTGCGCACCATCATTGGCCGGGGCGCGATCCTCATTGCTGCCGTCGGCAATGCGGGCCCACGGGCCAAGCCGCTTTATCCCGCCGGCTATGAGGGGGTGATCGCCGTCACCGCCGTCGATCGTGGCCGCAATCCCTATCGCCGAGCGAACCAGGGCACCCATGTCGACATCGCCGCCCCCGGCGTCAATGTCTGGACGGCCGCGTCAATCAGCGGCGCGCGGCCCAAGAGCGGGACGTCGTTCGCGGCACCCTTCGTCAGTGCCGCTGCGGCCATGATGCTGGCGCAACGACCGGAGCTGACGTCGGGCGAACTGACCGAGGCCCTGTCCCGGATGGTGCAGGACATCGGCAGCCCCGGCAAGGACAGCGTCTTCGGCTGGGGCCTGCTCGATGCGCGGCAGCTCTGCGCCGGGAGCGGATCGCCCCCTCCGGGAGGTCTCGGTCCTTAGCCGCCGACCTGGGCGATCCAGTCGGGCAGGCTGTAATAATTGGAAATGCGCGCCACCTTGCCGTCGCGGATCTCGAAGAAGGCGCCGGCAGGCAGCCGATAGGTCTGGCCATTCGCCTCCGGCAGGCCCTCGTCGGTTGCCAGATAGGTGCCGTTGACGGTGAATTCGGCCGCACCCCGCGTGCCGTCCTCGTTCGCCATCACCACCATGTCGGTCAGCTCTTCCCGGTAGCAACGGTTCATGTGATCCATGAACTTGGAAAAGGCCGGCTTGCCAAACTGGCGTTCGCCCTGGTTGATGTCATGGGCAACATCGTCGGTCAGCAGGGAAAGGAAGCGGTCCATATCACCGGCGTTGAAGGCCCCGTAATAGGCGCGGATGGTGTCGGTAGCGGTCATTGCATCACTCCTCGGCATGGAACGGCTTTCTCGGATCGTCGACCAAGGCTATAAACGCTCGGCAACGGACTGAAAACACTCTATGGCACTCACTCTCCGATCCTTTTCCGGCCGCGACGCCATCCCCCATTTCGACGACCTGGCGCGGCTGCGCATCGCGGTCTTCCGCGATTTTCCCTATCTCTATGACGGCGACAGCGACTACGAGCGTCACTACATGGAGACCTATGCGCGCTCCGAGGGATCGCTCTTCGTGCTCGTTTTCGACGGCGAGACCATCGTCGGCGCGTCGACCGGCACGCCGATGACCGCCGAGACGGACGAGGTGACGGCGCCCTTTCTCGCCGCCGGCCACGATCCGGCGCAGTTCTTCTATTTCGGCGAGAGCGTGCTGCTTCCCGCCTATCGAGGCCAGGGCATCGGCGTCGGCTTTTTCGATCGGCGCGAGGCCCAGGCGAAAAAACTCGGGCTGCGCTTTGCCGCCTTCTGCGCCGTCGAACGCCCGCTCGACCACAAGCGCCGCCCGGCCGACTACCAGCCGCTCGACGCCTTCTGGGCCAAACGCGGCTATACCCGCCATCCCGAACTGCACACGACCTTCTCTTGGCGCGATCTCGACGAGGCCGCGGAAAGCCCCAAGCCGCTCACCTTCTGGATCCGCGATCTCGGCGCTTGATGTCCACCCGAAAGGTCTAATTCATCAGCCAAGTCCTGGCACTCGATGTGCACTTTGTAACGTCGGCACCCCTTGCCTGCGTCCCTCCAGAAACCGCCGTTCCGCCGCGCCCGGACCGAGGGCCAGCGCGCGATCATAAGCCGCCAGGGCTTCATCGATCCGTCCGAGCCGGGCGAGCAGATCGGCCATTGCGGCGTGAAAGGGCAGGAAGTCGGCGAGCGCCGCCGCGTCCAGACCGTCGAGTTCGACGAGCGCCGCCTCAGCGCCCTTCACCTCGGCCAGCGCCACGGTCCGGTTGATCCGGGTCACCGGATCGTCGCGCAGCCCGACCAGGATGTCATAGGCGGCGAGGACCGCCTTCCAGGGCGGCGGATCCGCAAGGCTTTTCCGCCCGCACCAGAGGGCGTGGATCATCATCTGCAGGATGCGCGGCCCAGGCCCCGAGATGCCGAGCGCCCGCCCGCAAAAGCGCCGTGCATCCTCGATCAGAGGCTTGGACCAAAGCGCCGGATCCTGCTCGGCGAGCGGCACCATGACGCCGTTCCCGTCCGTTCGGGCCGGCCGGCGCGCCTCGGCGAAGCGGATCGTGGCGGCGAGCGCCAGCACCTCGGCTTCATCCGGCAGCATGTCCGACAGCAAGGCGGAGAGCGCCAGCATCTCACGGGCGAAGCCGGCATGGCGGCCAGAACCTGCTGCGTCCTCATGCGCCTTGGCATAGGCGACCTCGAGCGTTGAGAGCACGGCCGCCAGCCGCTCGACCCAGTGCTCCGGGCCCGGAACCTCGAAGCTGACGCCGGCTTCCGCGATCTTGCGCTTGGCGCGCACCAGCCGCTGGGCCAGCGTCGTCTCCGAGACCAGAAAGGCCCGCGCCACCTCCTCGGTCGATAGCCCGCAAACCAGCTTCAACGTCAGCGCGGCCCGGCTCTCCGCCGCCACCGCCGGGTGGCAGCAGACGAAGATCAGCTTCAGCCGCTCGTCGGGGATGACCGCATCGTCGCTCGCCAACCGATCCTCGACTGTCGGCTCAGGCTCCGGTTCCTCGGGGCGGTTCTCTGCCCTTGTGCGACGCCGGCGCAGGATGTCGAGGGCGCAGCGTTCGGCCACCCGGTAAAGCCAGGCGGCCGGATCGCGCGGCAGATCCGTCACTTCGCTGGCGCCATCCCCCGTCCCCCAGGCCTTCACCGCCTTCAGGCAGCTCTCGGCGAAGGCCTCTTCCGCGAGATCCAGGTCACGGTAACGGGCGGCAAGTGCGGCACGAATGCGCCCGCCCGCCGCCCGGAAGGTCTCGTCGAGGACCCCTGCCCGCATCACCTCAACGCTTCATCGCAGGCCCGGCGGCATCGGCAGGACCGGCCGGACTTCGATGGCCCCGTCCTTGCCGAGCGGCACCTTTTTGGCGATCGCGATCGCCGCATCCAGGTCCTCCGCCTCCACGAGATAAAAGCCGCCCAGCTGTTCGCGCGTTTCGGCGAAGGGACCGTCATGGATGGTCTGCCGGCCAGCCGTGGTGCGCACCGTGGTTGCAGCCTCCGTACCCTTCAGCCCGGCGCCTGCGCGCATTGTCTCGCCCAGCTCATGGCTGAAGGCGAAATGGCGGGGACCGAGATCGGCCATGATCGCCCCGGACTTGTCCGGACCGCCAAAAATTTCCTCGTTCTCATAGATCAGCAGCATGTATTGCATCGTCGTCGCCCCTCCTTCGGGCCCTTGCGGCAGCGTTCATCGATGCCGTCGGGAAAGAGACGCGGCACCAGACGCGGATTCGACAGACCTTTCAAAAATTTTCCTGCCCGCACACTATCGGCGAGCGGAAAGCCCATGGCAACGACGAAGCCCGATGACGAAGCGATAAGCCCCTGCGACCCCAAAACCACCGCGACCGCCTGCAAAACCCGATCTTTCCGCTTTGCGAGAACTGGGCTCACTGCTATATGCGCGAACCATGAGCACCGATCGCACGCCCCTGAGCCACATCCGCAACTTTTCCATCGTCGCCCATATCGACCATGGCAAGTCCACCCTCGCCGACCGTCTGATCCAGACGACCGGGGGCCTTGCCGAGCGCGAGATGTCCGAACAGGTGCTGGACTCGATGGATATCGAGAAGGAACGCGGCATCACCATCAAGGCCCAGACGGTGCGGTTGCACTACAAGGCCAACAATGGCGAAACCTATGTGCTGAACCTGATCGACACGCCCGGCCACGTCGACTTCGCCTATGAAGTCTCGCGCTCGCTGTCGGCTTGCGAAGGCTCGCTGCTCGTCGTCGACGCCTCCCAGGGCGTCGAAGCGCAGACGCTCGCCAACGTCTATCAGGCGATCGACAACAATCACGAGATCGTCACCGTTCTCAACAAGGTCGACCTGCCGGCCGCAGAACCCGAGCGCATCAAGGAACAGATCGAGGAAGTCATCGGCATCGATGCCTCCGAGGCCGTTCTCATTTCGGCCAAGACCGGTCTCGGCATCCCCGACGTTCTCGAAGCCATCGTGCACAAGCTGCCGGCGCCGAAGAGCGAAGGCGGCGAAAAGGCTCCCTTGAAGGCCCTGCTCGTCGACAGCTGGTACGACACCTATCTCGGCGTCATGGTTCTGGTGCGCGTGCTCGACGGCGTGCTGACCAAGGGCCAGGTTATCCGCATGATGGGCACGGATGCCAAATACAATGTCGAGCGCGTCGGCGTGTTGACCCCGAAGATGCTCGCCGTCGACTCTCTCGGCCCGGGCGAGATCGGCTTCTTCACCGGTTCGATCAAGGAAGTGGCCGACACCCGCGTCGGTGATACCATCACCGAAGACAAGCGCCCGACCGCCAAGATGCTGCCCGGCTTCAAGCCGGCCCAGCCGGTCGTGTTCTGCGGCCTCTTCCCGGTTGATGCCGCCGACTTCGAAGACCTGCGCGCTGCCATGGGCAAGCTGCGCCTAAACGACGCCTCCTTCTCCTTCGAAATGGAATCGTCTGCGGCGCTGGGCTTCGGCTTCCGCTGCGGCTTCCTCGGCCTCTTGCATCTCGAAATCATCCAGGAGCGCCTCGAGCGCGAATTCGACCTCGACCTGATCGCCACCGCCCCTTCGGTTGTCTACAAGCTGTTCATGACCGACGGCACCGAGCGCGAGCTGCACAACCCGGCCGACATGCCGGACGTGGTGCGGATCAACGAAATCCACGAGCCATGGATCAAGGCGACGATCCTGACGCCGGACGATTATCTCGGCGGCATCCTAAAGCTTTGCCAGGACCGTCGCGGCATCCAGACCGAACTCACCTATGTCGGCAAGCGCGCCATGCTGACCTATCAGCTGCCGCTCAACGAAGTGGTCTTCGATTTCTACGACCGCCTTAAGTCGATCTCCAAGGGTTACGCCTCCTTCGACTACCACCTCGACGCCTATCGCGAGGGCAACCTCGTCAAGATGTCGATCATGGTCAATGGCGAGCCGGTCGACGCGCTCTCCATGCTGGTCCACCGTTCTGCGGCCGAAAAGCGCGGCCGCGACATGTGCGAGAAGCTGAAGGACCTGATCCCGCGCCACATGTTCAAGATCCCGATCCAGGCCGCCATCGGCGGCAACGTGATCGCCCGCGAAACCATCTCGGCGATGCGCAAGGACGTGACCGCCAAGTGCTATGGCGGCGACGCGTCCCGCAAGCGCAAGCTCTTGGACAAGCAGAAGGCCGGCAAGAAGCGCATGCGCCAGTTCGGCAAGGTCGAGATCCCGCAGGAAGCGTTTATCGCAGCGCTGAAGATGAGCGACGAGTGAACCCAACCCGCCACCCCGTGGCGGTTTTTTCCTGACACATCAGGTTCGGCGACCCAAAGCCGGGCGCCCTGACGCCTGGCTTTCGTCCACGACACTGCGGCCATCCGCATGTCCCAGCCCCCAATCGCCCATGGCGTTCAGCACCGGCACCAGCGATCGGCCATAGTCGGTGTAGCGATATTCCACATAGATCATCTCGCCCTCCTTCACCGGTCTGCGCGAAACGATGCCGTCGCGCGCCAGAGCGAGCAGGTTTTCGGAGAGCACCTTTTCCGAGACGCCGACAACGCGGCGGAGATCGCCGAAGGTGGCTGGCCCCTCGCGCAGGTGCCAGAGAATGCGCGGCTTCCACTTGCCGCCGATGACCTTGATCGTCTGCACGACCGGGCAATCGCGGATCTTGTCGATGTCCATCCCATCCTCCCGATGCACCGGCTTACCTTGGGGTAAGCTCTTGTCCCCGTGCCGGATTTCGCCACCATGTGTTGCAACCCGAAAAGGAGCACGCCATGATCGTCGAATATATCCGCTACGAACTCAAGCAGCATCAGCCGGCCGACCTGATCACCGCCTATCGCCAGGCCGGGACGCAGTTGCAGGCAGCGCCGCAATGCCTCGGATACGAGCTTTCGCATTGCGTCGAGGAGCCTTCGAGCCTGACGCTGCGCATCCTCTGGACCTCGACGGAAGACCATCTGCAGGGTTTTCGCAAAGGCCCGCATTTTCCACCCTTCCTCGCCGCCGTCCGGCCCTTTATCGGAGAGATCGCGGAAATGCGGCACTACCAGCCGACGGATGTCACCTGGCAGAGGTAGGATCCGCCTCTGCCGTCTCCGGATGCCCGCCTGCGTGTCACAGAACAGGCTTCTCAAGCAGCACCTTCTGACGCATAATCAAGGCCGTCAAAGACAGCCGGAGCGGCCCATGGCACAGACATCGCGCAAGCATGATGGCATCGAGATCGATGAACGATTGTTGCAGGAAGCGCGCGACCTGGAGCTCGATCTCTCCCGTGCCGCGACCGACGGAATCGCCCGTGCCATCAAGGCCGAGAAGGAACGGCGCTGGAAAATCGAGAATGCCGAGGCTATCAAGGCGTCCAACGACTATGTCGCCAAACATGGCCTTCCGCTCGCCAAGTATCGGACGTTCTAGGCATGACCCGCTTCCATGTTCACCGGATCGGGAACGACGGAAGCCTCGCCCTCGATGTGCAATCCAATCTGCTGGATGCTCTGACGACCCGCGTGGTCGTACCACTCACCCCGGTCGGTGATGTCGCGACACTCGTCCCGCGCCTCAACCCACGTCTCATGGTCGAGGGCGAGAGCTTTGCCCTGTTGACCCAGTTCATCACCACGGTCCCAGCCTCGGTCGTCGGCCCCGCCATCGCCGACCTCTCCGCCCGCGCCGACGAGATCACCGCCGCCACGGATTTCCTCTTCCAGGGCTTTTGAGCCCTGCTTGCCCACCTGCTCCAGCCGCGCTAGCATTCGAATGCAATGATAAGCCGAAAGGCCAAGCAACAGGGGAGACGGGCATGCACAAGTTCAAGATCCTGAAGACCGAGAAGGGCGAGTTCCGCGTTCAGTTCGTCTACAATGCCGAGGTGATGGTCTGGTCCGAAAACTACGCTTCCAAGGCGAGCGCGAAGAACTGCGTCGAATCGCTGAAGAAGAATGTGCCCTCGGCCCCGGTCGTCGACCTCACCAAGGAAGAGACCGGCAGCGGCTATCGCTTCGAGATCGACGCGTCGAAAAACGGCGAAACCTTCGTCCGCTTCCGCGCAGCCAATGGCGAGATCATGGTGCGCTCGGAAACGTATAAATCGAAATCCAGCGCCAAGAACTGTATCGCATCGCTGCAGAAGCGCGTCGCCGAGGCTGAGGTCGACGAGGTGGCGTGAGCCTCGGCGTTACCCCTCATGCTGAGGCGCCGGGCCATGCCCGGCCTAAAAGCACGAGGCCACAGGTGGAGGATGCTTCAAGGCCCTCGCGTTGCGACGGCACCTCAGCATGAGGGTGTCGAGATACACACAGACACCGCCTCTCCCCCTTGTGGGATAGGTTACCAATCGAAGGTTTAGGCGCGCACAAGCCGCCTAAACTTCAGATTTTGTTGGTGAGGGGATCGGTGCTCCGGGCACAACTAACGGACCCCCTCGCTTGCGATTTCTAATGTTTAGGCGGCTTACGCTCGCCTAATTCATCGGAATCGCTTTCTCCCTCGACCCAAGGGGGAGATGGGTGCCCTCACATCCCTTCGCCCGGCTTCCAGACCCTGGGGGCCTTGCCAGGCTCCAGCACGTAAAACCCGTCGGCCGCCACCTTCTGCCACGCGGCGCCCTCACCATGCGGCCACAAAACCCGCACCTCGGTCTCTCCCAGATCGCCCAGGCCAAAGTGATGCCAGCCGGCCTTGCCGCTCGCATGGCCACCGCCGATCGTCACTTCGCGGCGCTGGATGACGCCGCCGGTCTTCACCTCGATCCAGGCGCCGACGGCGTCGCGGTTGGCGCCATCCTGGCGCAGTGCAAGCTGGAGAAAGTGACCCGCACCTTCGGTCGCATTGCGCCAGATTTCGACCAGTGAACCCTGGTTGACGACCAGCAGATCGATCCGCCCATCGAGGTTGAAATCGGCGAGCGCACCACCCCGACCGGTCGCCGTCGAGGCGATACCGGCCTTGTCGCCCATTTCGGTGAACTTGCCATCGGCGCTCTGGACCAGAAGGTTGTTAGGGTCCTTTTCGGCGAAATCCGGCATCTTGGCGACATTGCCCTTGGCGATGAAGAGATCGGCGCGGCCGTCATTGTTGACGTCCTCGAAATCGGTATGCCAGGCGGTAGAAGGCCGGATCTCGCCGCCGGTATAAGGGCGGTGTGCGGTCGCGCCCTTGGCGAAAGCGACATCGTTGTAAGAGGGTTTCGGTTTGCCGTCGGCGGGAATTTCGGAGAGCTTCTGCAGCTTATTGTCGGCCATGCTGGTCAGAAAATAGTCCGGGTAACCGTCGAAATCGAGGTCATGAGAGGCGATGCCCATGCCCCAGATGCGCAGGTATTTCCAGCCCTCGGCCTGGGTGAACAGCACCGGGGGCTGGCCCGGCGGCACATGCCACATCTGCTCCTGGCCGCCCTTGTAATATTCGCGGTCGTTGGAGACGCGCAGCGACGGCGTGCCGGAGCGGTCCCAGTCGGTGAAGAGGATCGAGAGCGGGCAGAATGAGGGCGTAAGCGGCAGCGGCGGGGCGAAGCGGCGCTCGGTAGCGGAAACCGGCCGATGCAGCCAGTTGTCGGTGCAGGAGCCCCAGGGTTCGAAATCCTCGAAGCGGTCGATATAATTGCCGACAGCAAGCGTCGGCCAGGTGGCGCCCTTTTCCCAGGTGGCGGAGAAGGCGGTGGACCAGGCATCGCCGCCGTCGAAACCCCAGGCCTCGTTGGCACGCTCGAAGCGGCATTCGCCCAAGCCTCGCATCACGACATTTTCTCCGGAGCGCAGCAGAATGACGTCCTGCTTGCC
Source organism: Rhizobium sp. (assembly GCA_029865825.1). Taxonomy (GTDB): domain Bacteria; phylum Pseudomonadota; class Alphaproteobacteria; order Rhizobiales; family Rhizobiaceae; genus Allorhizobium. Next base: position 4,297 of record JARXAQ010000366.1, on the reverse strand, counting down.
GTCACCGTCGACATCCATCGGATAGGCGCCGATCACCTTGTCGAGTTCGAGCCCGGAGGGCTTTTCCTCGAATTTGAGCGGGCCAGCTTGCGTGCTGCGGTTGAGATAGAACTTCGCCTTGTCCTCGCCACCGGCCAGAACAAGATCGGGAAAACCATCAGCATTGCAGTCAAAGCTGCCGGCGCCGCCGCCGACCATGAATTCCCAGTCGCCGCGATAGGTGCTGGCGATCCCGCTGGTGGCGGTTTCGTCGACGTATCGGGGGACGAGCGGGCCGTCGGCCGAGAATACGGGAGCCGCGTGGAGCGACAAGACGAGGGCTGTCCCGCCCAGGATGTGCAGCAAGGTCGATCGGGTCATCCCGCGTGTCACCCCGGTCATGAACGCGTCTTCAGGGCAACGGCCCGGTCCCCGATGCAGCGGCCCTGGTCGAGGCCGCGGTCGATCGCTGCGCGGAAATGGATGCCGCCGTAAAGGCGCGAGATGCCGGCCGCTTCGGCGGCCTCCCAGAAGCTCTTGAACGTGCGGTTGGGCAGCTTGTCCTTTTCGTGGGTGCTGTCGGTGAAGACGTAATTCTCGCCGAAGAAGGCAGTGAGCACCGTGGCTGCCGCCCCCGACTGGGTGGAATGGCCGCTCGGATATTCCGGGAAGGGCGGCGTGATCAGGATCGGCTCCCATTTGGGGTCGATCACCCGCTTGATATAGGTGACCGGGCGAAGAAGGTCGTATTCGAACTTCGAATGCCAGCAGCCAATGAAGGCGTCGGCGAGCGTGACGCCGAGGCGGGCAAGAAGGTCGGCATGGTCAGCCGCACTTGCCTTGCGTTCTTCCAACTGCGCAAGCGCAATGACCATCCAGTGGCCGGGCGGGGTTGGCGAGAGCATCGGATCGTCGGACCAGAAGCGGGCGATGGCGCGCTGCTCGGGGGTCAGGGTCTTCACCGTCTCGTAGACCTCGAAGGCTTCCTTGTAGAAATCCGAACCCTTTTCCTCGCTATAGGCGGGTGGCGGCGGCAGGCTGCAGGTGCCGCCCTCGGGCATGGCGAAGGGGCGGTTTTCGCCCCATTTCGGCAGGAGCGGCTTCTGCTGCTGGTTGATCACGCTGGTCGGCACCCAGTGCGACGGGCCCTTGGTGAGGGCGAATTCGAGCGGGAAGCCCATGTTTTCGATCTTCGCACCGCCATCGCCCTCGGACCAGGCAAGGATATGGGCGGTGACGCTTTCGCCATAGGTCGTGCTGCGGGCAACGAAATCGGGCGCGAGGCCCTCACTCAGCGTCGCTGCCATCTTCTCGCTGAAGCGTATCAGGGCGCGCTGGCCGGTCGGACCGGTGTTGCTGAACAGGTTGCGGGCGGCGGAGCCGAGCGCGGCATTGACGACGATTGCCTCGTCATAGTTTTCGCCGGCGACACGGGAGGGAACGGGGGTGAGGCCGTTCAACTGGCCCGACAGGCTGGTGAGTGTGGTATCGCCGGAAGCGAGCGCCTCATACCCGGTGACGCCGAGATAGGCGAAGGCGCGGCTGGCGACGGGGGGTGAATAGGTGGGCGTGTGGCGCACCAGTTCGAGCATCAGGTGATACCAGTCGCGGATCACCTTGTCGGCACCCACCGGGGCTGCCGAGACAGGGGCTGCCGACAAAATAGATAGAATGAAAAATACGAGCGCGCCGAAGCGCTGAAATCCTGCTTTCATTTTCCCCCTCCCCGAGGTCCCTGAAGCCTTAATCAAACGATTGAATAGGGATTAAGCACGGGTTTCAATCGCCTGCAAGGGGTGGGTCCTGGCCGGATCAGATCCAGCCAATGGCCCGGCCGGCGAGGCTTGCGGCGAAGAGGACGAGGAAACTCGCAGCGATACGGCCGAAAAGCATGGGGCGTGCGACCGCAACGCGGCGGAGCACGGCCGCCCCGAAGATGAGCCAGGCGAGAGCCACAAACACGACCAGAATGGAAAACACGCCGAGGAAAGGCAGTGGTGCGGCAAGACCACCGGGTGAGCCCGCCATGGCCGGTGGGATCAGGGCAAGGCCGATGATCAAACCCTTGGGATTGAGGACGGTCGTCGCAAAGACGCCGAGCGGATTCACGGCGCCGGGATCGGCTGCGGTGGGCGGGTGGCTCCAGAGCCGGATCGCGAGCAGCAGGACCCAGACGGTGGAGGCGAGCTTGACGACGAGGGCGGCCGTCGGCTGGCCAGCGAGCACAGGAGCCGCAACAAAGACCAGGGTGGAGATGGTCGTCAGATAACCGGCAAGCTCGGCGCCGACCAGCGGCAGGGAGGCTTTCAGGCCGCGCGCGGCGCCGGCGACGGCCAGCAGGGTGTTGGTTGGGCCGGGGGTGAGCAGAAGGAGCAGGACGGCAAGGGCAAAGGCGGGCAGAGACACTGGGGGGATTTCTCCAAAAATAATGCATCTCCCCTAGCAGGGGTGGTGCCAGACCGGCTTGATTTCGGTCAAGCGATCACGCTGGCCCGCATTACCTGCCGATCGTGCCGACCCAGGCGCGGGCGAGCGCCAGCCCGGCCTCGTCCGACAGCGCGCCGTGGCGCTCGGCCAGTTCGCCGTGGCGTGCGCTCCAGCCAGGTTCCTTGCGCTCGATGGCGTCGGGAAATTTGGTGATCCAGTCGCTGACCACATCTCGATTGGCCTCGAAATGGAACTGGAAGCCATAGGCGGCGCGACCGAGGCGGAAGGCCTGGTGGCGGGCGCTGTCGTTTTCGGCCAGATGCAGGGCGTCGGCCGGCAGGGTGAAGGTGTCGTCATGCCATTGGAACGACAGGAATTCGTCCGGAACGGCCGACAGGACCGGATCGGTGGTAGCATGGCCGGTTCTGGCAATGGTGCACCAGCCGAACTCGGGTGCGGCGCCGATCAGGTTGTCGCCGCCATAGGCACGGGCGAGCAACTGGCTGCCGAGGCAGATGCCGAGTACGGATTTGTCGCCCTCGCCGAAGCGGCGCATCAAAGCGGCCAGGTCGGGTAGATAAGGGTGTTTTTCATCGTCGCGAGCATTCTGCTCACCCCCGAAGACCACGAGAGCGTCGAAATCCTCGAAGCGGGGCAGCGCCGCTCCGGCATAGGCGCGGATGGTGACGATCTCGGCGCCGGCCTCGGCGAGCGCGATGCCGACCTGGCCGGAATGGGTGATCCTGGAATTTTCGATGATGGCGACGCGCATGGGGACTCAGAGCGTTTCTGGCTGTTGAAGCAGAAAAAGCATGGCAAGCGCCTGGCCGCAAGGGCGCCCGGCGGCATTTGCCGGGCGCTTCGCGTCATTCCATGGAGAGAATCAGACGGTCTTCGGCAGGCGGGCATCGACCGACTGGGCATTGCCGCCCCGGATGACGAAATAGAAGGTCATCGCGGCCCAGAGCAGCGACTTCTCGGCGCCGGAAAAGCCCTGGCCCAACTGGATCCAATGGAAGTAGACGGTGACCAGGAGCACGATGGTGGCCGCGAAGGCGGCGGGACGCGTGAGCAGACCGATCGCGAGCAGGATCCCGCCGAAGAATTCGGTGGCCGCCAGCAGCGGTGACCAGAACAGGCCCGGATAGAAGCCGAGGCCCTCGACCATCTCGACCGCACCAAAGGGATCGACGATCTTGCCCGCGCCATGGATCACGAGGAAACCACCCGCCACGACGCGCAGGAGCGTCTCGGCAAGATCATGCCCCGATCGATAGAGCGGTGCGAGGGCGGGGAGTACGAGACGTTGGTTGTTGATGGACATGGCAACTCCTGTGGGCAAAATGGATGTCGGCCAATTGCCGCTCCCGTTCCGCCATGGCAAGAGGGGCCAGATCAAAACATGAGCATCTGAGTTGACTTATTTGTGAAGCAGAGGACATGACATGGATAAGCCGCGGATTTCCGTCACCTATTGTACGCAGTGCAATTGGCTTCTGCGCTCCGGATGGATGGCACAGGAACTGCTGCAAACCTTTGGTGCCGATCTCGGGGAGGTGGCATTGATCCCCGGGACCGGCGGGATCTTCGAGATCCGGCTGGGCGACGAGCTGATCTGGGAGCGCAAGCGCGATGGCGGCTTTCCGGGGCCGAAGGAACTAAAGCAACGGGTGCGGGACATCATCGATCCGGAGCGGGATCTCGGCCATGTCGACCGAACCGGGAAGACCGAGGGGCTCGACACCTGATCTCGCCATCGAGAGGGCTCGACCCAGAAGACAGGCGGCGCAGCGCCTGTCTTCCACGTGTTCCCCTCGCTCAATTGAAGGGCGAGCGGCAGGTCCGGTAATAGCCGGCCGACGAGAGGAACTCGTTGGTACGGGGATTGTAG
>JARXAQ010000331.1 GCA_029865825.1 Rhizobium sp. | reverse complement strand
GTAAGATCCCGCTCCCAACCGTTCGCGCGCAATTCCGCGAGATCGCCGATCGTCGACTTCGATCCCGGCAGGATCACGAGCGCGGCATCCTCTGGCAGGGGATCCCCGGCACGCACGAACACCAGATCGACCTCAGGTTCGAGCCGAAGCGGATCGAGATCGTCGAAATTGGCGATCCGCGACAAGACGGGTACGGCGATCTTCAAGGCACCGCCCTGCCCCTTGGCCAGTCGTTCCAGAACGACCGAATCCTCGGCCGGTAACCGACTGGCCGCTTTCAGCCACGGCACCACGCCAAAACAGGGCCATCCGGTAAATCTCTCGACCGCGGCAATGCCGTCGTCGAACAGCGACACGTCACCACGGAACTTGTTGATGATGTAGCCGGTGATCTGCTGCCGGTCCTCGTCCGGCAGGATCGTATGCGTGCCGACCAGCGAGGCGATCACCCCGCCCCGGTCGATGTCGCCGACCAGAACCACCGGCACCTCCGCGCGGGTGGCAAAGCCCATATTGGCGATGTCACCGGCTCTCAGATTGATCTCGGCCGGCGAGCCTGCGCCCTCGACGATGACGAGGTCCCGTCCCGCGGCGACCTGGCGGAAGCTGTCGAGCACGGCCGCCATCAGCTGCGGTTTCAGCCGCTGGTAATCGCGACCCTTCGCCTGACCGAAAACCTTGCCCTGCACGATGATCTGGCTGCCGGTCTCCGTCTGCGGCTTCAGCAGCACCGGATTCATGTGCACGCTGGTTGGAATGCGCGCGGCCAGCGCCTGCAACCACTGCGCCCGCCCGATCTCGCCGCCATCATCGGAGACCGCGGCATTGTTCGACATGTTTTGCGGCTTGAACGGCGCAACATTCAGGCCCCGGTTCGAAGCCAGCCTGCAGAGCCCGGCGACCAGTATCGTCTTACCGACATCCGAGCCGGTCCCCTGCAGCATTATCGTCTTCGCCATGCCATACTGTCCTGTCTGCGCCGCCTGCCAATCGCCTTGTTCTCCAGCACTTTGCCGTCTTTTCGCCATGAATGCGGCCGCAGAAGCGACACTGCGACAGCCTGTCGCGCTATCATGGTTCTGAAAAGTCAAATTGCGACAGCCGATGACGGTTTGTCCTCTGGCGCAAGCGGAACAGAAGGTTTATCTGCGACACATGCACCGGCGCTCCGGAAGAGAGCGAGGCACCCTTGAGGAAACACCCATGCTCTACATCCTGCACAACCGCAATAGCCTAGCCATCGCCTGGAACGGCCGCGCTCCCGCTGCCGCACAGATCGCCCGTTGGGAAGTGCGCGATCCGCGTATGCCGCTGGTTCTGAAGAAGGCCTGAGGCTGAATGGGCTGGCCGTCAAAGCCGCCCGGTCGCTGACTGCGACCCTCTGGACTGCTCGCGCAACGCCAGAAAAACAAACGCCCCGGGACGCAATACAGGATCCGGGGCGCAGTCGGCGAAAAACGCCACCGACCTCTCCATCTATCGGCAGAGGCGTTACCGGATCGTTATCGACGGAACTTTCTGCAACTTTTTTTGAATTTTTTTGCGCGGCCAACTTAGCGGTGCCGCATGCGCAATCATGACGCAGCTGGGACAGTCGAAGTCTCATCTGGGAGCGCGGCTCCGTGTCGACCTCGCTCCGCCGTCGTGCCCTGCCTCAGCCTTGGGCGCTTTCCACGCTTCTGCATGCCGAAATGCGGCAAATTAAGTCGCTGCAATGGTTTGCCATAACGCCTGTGCAGCAAATGCCGGGCAGCGGGTGGTTGATTTCTGAAATCAAAGACGTAGGCTGCATGGACGGTACGAGATCGGCCGGGAGCACCTGCTCCCCATGACAAGATCCGATCGCCCGGAATGCAGTGGCCGACCACAGACGCGATCGGACCCGGCATTCCACACAGGAAAACCATTGGCGGAGCGGTCAGCAGTAGCCGTCCCCGCCCGTCCCGATGAACGCTGCTATATAAGACTGGGAGGTCTTAACTCCATGAAGAAGCTCCTCGCTTCCACGCTCCTCGCCGCAGGCCTTTACGCAGCTGCCGGGTCCGCCCAGGCTGCCGAATGTGGCGACGTCTCGATTGCCGAAATGAACTGGGCCTCGGCCGGCGTCGCCGCCTATGTCGACAAGATCATCCTGGAAAGCGGCTATGGCTGTGCTGTGACCGTGGTCACCGGTGACACCATGCCGACCTTCGCCTCGATGAACGAAAAAGGTCAGCCGGACATGGCCCCCGAATTCTGGGTCAACGCCGTGCGCACCGCCCTTGACGAAGCGATCGCCGATGGTCGCCTGATCCAGGCCGCTCCGCTGCTCTCCGACGGTGGCGTTGAAGGCTGGTGGATTCCGAAGTTCATCGCCGACGCCAATCCGGATATCAAGACCGTCGAAGACGCATTGAAGCATCCGGAACTCTTCCCGGCTCCGGAAGATCCGACGAAGGCAGCCGTGACGAACTGCCCCTCGGGCTGGAACTGCCAGGTTTCGACCGCCAACCTCTATCGTGCACTCGGCGCGAAGGACAAAGGCTTCGATCTGATTGACACCGGCTCCGCGGCCGGCCTCGACGGTTCGATCGCCAATGCCTTCGAAAACAAGAAGGGCTGGCTCGGTTATTACTGGGCTCCAACCGCCATCCTCGGCAAGTACGAGATGGTCAAGCTCTCCTTCGGCGTCGATCATGACAAGGCCTCCTGGGATGCCTGCACGGCCGTTCCGGACTGCGCAGATCCGAAGGTCAATGCCTATCCGGTTTCCGACGTCTATACCGTCGTGACCAAGGGCTTTGCCGAAAAGGCAGGCGTTGCCATGGACTACGTGAAGACCCGCAAGTGGGACAACGCGACGGTCGGCAAGGTTCTCGCCTGGATGGAAGAGAACCAGGGCACCAACGAAGATGGCGCCAAGCACTTCCTCGAAACCTATCCGGACATGTGGACCACCTGGGTCGCTCCTGAGGTCGCCGAGAAGGTCAAGGCTGCTCTCTGATCACGCAGACATGTGAACTGGCTGCGGCGGGTGTCTCACCCGCCGCATGGTCCACACGGTGGCGATCCATATTGCGCCATCCGATCGCTTTCGACGTCGCAGACGGCATGAAGTCGCGCGCGCAACTTGGTTAGCCTGTCATTCGTGATGCGGACCGAGGCGACAGTCGCAGCGCCGCAACCGCCCCCGCCGCACCTTTAGGTGTCACAACGAGCGACGGGCCGATAAGGGGAACCAAATGGCTTCGACTTTATGTAATTATCTGCCCGAAATGTTGTGCAAGTTTCCGTCCATCGACCAGACGCTCATGCGCGGCGTTCGCAAGACCGTCGACGAGAGCTTCAAGAGCTTCGTGCGTGCCTACGGCAATGTCATCGATGCGCTCACCGCGCCGCTTCAGCATTTCCTCAACGGCCTCGAAGCGCTCTTCGTCAACACGCCCTGGTTCGTGATCCTCGCCGTGATGGTGCTGGTGGTTTACGTCGCCAGCCGCAACATGCGCATCGTCGCGATCACTGTGATCGGCATGCTCTTCATCGGTTTCGTCGGCCTGTGGGAAGATACGATGGTCACGCTTGCCATCGTCACGGTTTCGACGCTGCTCGCCATCGTCATCGGCATCCCGATCGGCATTCTGATGGCGCGTTCCGACCGTGCCCAGTCGGTGGTCAATCCGATCCTCGACGTCATGCAGACCCTGCCGAGTTTCGTTTATCTTATCCCGGTCGTGATGATCTTTGGGATCGGCAAGGTCCCGGGTGTCATCGCCGTCGTCATCTACGCTGTGCCGCCGATGATCCGCCTCACCAATCTCGGCATCCGCCTCGTCGATCGCGAAGTGCTGGAAGCGGCCGACGCCTTCGGCTCTTCGCCGGGGCAGAAACTGATGAACGTACAGATCCCGCTCGCCCTTCCAACCGTCATGGCGGGCATCAACCAGACCATCATGATGTCGCTCGCCATGGTCGTCGTCGCCTCGATGATCGGCGTCGGTGGTCTCGGCAAGAACGTGTTGCAGGCGATTTCCAACCAGTTCCTCACGATCGGCTTCCTCAACGGCTTCGCGCTCGTTGCGATCGCCATCATCTTTGACCGCACCAGCCAGGCATATGGCAAGCGCCTTCAGCGCCACACGGAGGTTGTCCATGGCTAGTCACGGCATCGAAATCAAAAACCTTTACAAGATCTTCGGCCCCAATGGCACCGCACACATCAATGCCGTCAAGGCCGGCATCTCGAAGTCGGAGCTGAACGAGAAGCACGGTCACGTGCTGGGCCTGAAGGACATCAACATCTCCATGCCGGGCGGTGGCATCACCGTAGTCATGGGTCTGTCGGGCTCCGGCAAGTCGACGCTGATCCGCCACATCAACCGGCTGATCGAACCGACCGCCGGCGAGGTCCTCTATGACGGCGTCGATGTTTGTCGCATGACCCAGCTCGAACTGCGTGATTTCCGCCGCCAGAAAACGGCGATGGTCTTCCAGAAGTTCGCGCTTCTGCCCCATCGCACGGTGCTGGAAAACACCGTCTACGGCCTCGACATCCAGGGCATGCCGCGCACGAAGAGCGAAGAGATCGGCCGTCGCTGGATCGACCGTGTCGGTCTCGCCGGCTTCGAGCAGCATTATCCGAACCAGCTGTCGGGCGGCATGCAGCAGCGCGTCGGGCTTGCCCGGGCACTCTCCAACGATGCCGACATCCTGTTGATGGACGAAGCGTATTCGGCGCTCGATCCGCTCATCCGCGTCGACATGCAGACCGTGCTTCTCGACCTGCAGAAGGAGTTGAAGAAAACCGTCGTTTTCATCACCCATGATCTCGACGAGGCGCTGCGCCTTGGTGACCGGATCGCAATTCTGCGCGACGGCCAGGTCATCCAGCAGGGCACCGGCCAGGACATTGTCCTGCAGCCGGCCGACGACTACATCTCCGCCTTCGTCAAGGAAGTGAATCGTGGACGTGTCATCATGCTCGGCACCATCATGTCACCCTCGACGGTCCCCGGCGAAGGTCTGCAGCTGCGGAGCGACTTGGTGCTCGAAACCGCTGCTCGCATGATGACGGAAGCCCGCCAGACCACGGCCAATGTCGTCGACGAGGCCGGCAAGCCCGTCGGTCATGTCGATCTGCAGCAGATCATCGGCGCCATGGTCACGCCGAAGAGCCACGAGGACAACCAGATCGCCGCCGAATAATCGTCAGCCCGATCGATACAATACGGCCTCGCCCTCGGCGGGGCCGTTTCGCTTTCTGCCGCAAGCGACAAAAGCGCAATTGAAATCACATAAAGACTTCTTTATATGATTGAAGAAATCATCAGAGGATCCACCATGGCAACCGCGTCCAATCCGCTCTTAGAACTCCTGGCCGAAAAGGGCGTGCTGCTCGCCGATGGCGCCACCGGCACAAACCTGTTTGCCCAGGGGCTCGAGGCTGGCGAAGCGCCGGAGCTGTGGAACGAGGCCGAGCCGCACAAAATCGTCAAGCTGCATCAGGATTTCGTCGATGCCGGCGCCGACATCATCCTCACCAATTCCTTCGGTGGCACGCGCCACCGCCTGAAGCTGCACCACGCCCAGGACCGGGTGCACGAGCTCAACAAGAAGGCTGCCGAGATCGCCCGTGGCGTGGCCGACAAAGCCCCCCGCAAGGTCATCGTCGCCGGCTCCGTCGGCCCGACCGGCGAGTTGCTGATCCCACTCGGTGCGATGAGCTATGACGAGGCTGTCGCCGCGTTCGTCGAACAGATGGAAGGCCTGAAAGCCGGTGGCGCAGATGTCGCCTGGATCGAAACCATGTCTTCACCGGACGAAATCCGCGCTGCCGCCGAAGCCGCCATCAAGGTCGGCCTGCCCTACACCTTCACAGGCTCCTTCGACACGGCCGGCAAGACCATGATGGGCCTCGACCCCAAGAACATCCATGGCGTCGCGCCCGATATCGGCGAAGGTCCGCTCGCCGTCGGTGCCAATTGCGGCGTCGGCGCCTCGGACATTCTCGCAAGCCTCCTCGACATGACCGAGGCCGATCCGAACGCCACCGTCATCGTCAAGGGCAATTGCGGCATCCCGGAATTCCGCGGCACGGAGATCTTCTATTCCGGCACACCGCCGCTGATGGCCGACTACGCCCGCCTCGCCCGTGACGCCGGCGCAAAAATCATCGGCGGCTGCTGTGGCACCTCCTGCGACCATCTCGCCGCCATGCGCGCCGCCCTCGACAACTATACACCCGGCCCGCGCCCGACGATCGAGACCATCGTCGATCGCATCGGCCCCTTGCGCAACAAGACCGCGACCGAATCGAGCAGTCAGGAAAGCGGCCGCCGCAACCGTCGCCGCGGCTAAAATCGACCGGAGGGCGGGCCGACAGCCCGTCCCCTATGACCGTGATGGCCTTAAACCAGCCTCGGGCAATCTTGCCATGCTGTAGACATGACTAATGGATGCGGTGACAGAAGCCACATACGTATGACAACAGTCGCCAGCCTGCGCCAATCGAGGAGTGCCTTCATGTCCGCCGCCACCGACCGCGAAACCGTCGCCGAAAAACTGTCCGCCCTGCAGGCGACCGATCAGGATTATGTGAAGCTGCTGCTCGAAAATCCCGCTCAGGATGCAGTCCTGCTCGAAGGCCTGCATCTCTATCTGGAGAAGGCCGCCGAAGCCCGTTTCCTCAATTCGCTGAAGCTCGAAAAGGTCGGCGAATGGATCGGCCTCAACGCCCCTGCCCGCCTGCAGATCCGCTTGAACGAAACCGCAAAATCCAGCCAGCATCCGGCCTTTGCGGCCTTTCGCGCCGGCCTTACCCGATCGGGCGGCCTCGAACGCGCCTATCCGAAGGCCGCCGTCTGAGCGGCAATCCCTATTGGGGGATCGGCATGCTGACCGACAGGATCGGCCCCATCGGAAACAGCCTGTCGTCGCGGTTTTGATCCGCGATGAAGGCGCTCGAAATCGACCCGTCGAGATACAGGGCATTGCGGCAGCCGAGCTGATCGCGAAAGAAGGTGGCGAAGTCGTAGAACCGCACCGGCACCTTCGAAATGACCATATGCACCCGCCCCGCGTCATCGACGCCCACACCATTGCGAATCTTCAGGCTGTCGCTGTCGGCCAGGAAACGCGGATGCAGTTTCCCGTCGATGACCAGCATGGGCCCGGACTGCGTCGCGAAATCCGGCGTCACCCCGCGCTTTTTATAGGCCAGCGTCTCCATCACCTCGGCACGCCCGTCCTTCATCAGGAAGACACCGTTCGGCAGCAGATGGAAATTGCCCCAGCCGCCCCCGGTGACCGCGGATTTCACCACACGCCCGGTGTCGACGAAAAGTCCGACTGGTGACCGGTCGTCGTGATACATGCCGGCATTCATCGCAAACAGCAGCACCCGCCGCTCGGCCCAGAGCTGGCGCCTGAGCGGATCGAACGCGCCATAGATCCGGCCACCGGGATCGGAGAGATGAAGCCGGATATCGACCGTCTGGGGATCAAACTGACAGGCGGTGTAAAGCCCTGCTTGATCCTGCATATCCGAGCAGCCTGATGTCGCCATCTGGGCCGCAGAAAGACTGCTGAAACCACTGAAGAAAAGACCCGCAAGCGGGCAGAGCATTCGCAAGGTGAGCCGCACCGAACATCCCTTTGTCAAAGCCCATCCCTGACGCTGATTCCCGGCAATTGCAGGGCAGCACCAACGTTTCAGGCGGCCGGCAACGTGAGCGCCTGCATGTGAAACCGCACCTGCGCCTGCGGATAACGGTAAGCCACACCGACCGGACAGGCGTTGCGCGCCAGGCACCCGCCGGTCATGCAGCCGGCCTGCCCATCGGCCCCGGCGAGATGACGGCGACAGCCGGTCACATCAAACCCTTCAAGGCGGATGGCGCCCACCGGACAGGCTGAAAGGCAGGGTTTCTCTGCGCAATCGTCGCAGGGATGCGCCATCGTGGAATGGACGCCCGCATCTTCAGTACCTGCGTCATCCCAGTCGGAAAAGGCGAACGCACCGCGATAGCTGTGCCACAGGCCATAGACCGGGTGGATCAGCAGGCCGAGCGGCGAGGCCTTGACGCCTTCCGCCCGCATTGCCCAGGACTGGAACGGTTGGTAAGGCGCCCGCGACGGATAAAGCGCCAGCACACCCAATTGACCTGCAATCTCGTCGAGAACCACCTCCGACCAGCGGTCGAGCGGATCTGCCCCACCACTGCCGCCTTCCGCCTCCCGCCAGGCGGAAAACCGTGGCCACATGGCGTTTCCCGTCATCCCGACCAGCACCACGGCCGCAACCGCACGTCCGTCGGCACAGTGCGGCGCCGCCTCATCAGCCGCAAAACGCACAATGCCCCGCCGCAGCAACCCTTGCGCCGAAAGCAGCCCGTCGAGCCTCTCCAGAATGCCGAAAGGGCCGCTCATCGCGGCCCCTCGAACTTGTAATGCGGGCGCCAGACTTCTTCCTGGATCATGTCGGCCACCCGGTTTGCTCCGCCTTGCTCCCTGGCAACGGGACCCTTTCAGGTGAAGGCGTCGGGCATCGAGTCCTTGCGTTGAGCGATATAGGCCAGCAGGGCCTCGTCAATCGCCGGATCAAGCGCCGGCGCCTCATAACTGTCGAGCCAGGAGCGGCACAGCACATTGGCCCGGTCCTCGATCCGCTTGCGGCCCTCGATTTCCCACTGCTCGAACGAGTTGTTGTCGGCGAGCGCCGAACGATAGAAGGCCGACTGGAAGTTTGCCTGCGTATGGGCGCAGCCGAGATAATGCGCGCCGGGGCCAACTTCCCGGATCGCATCCATCGCCTGGCCGCTTTCCGTGAGATCAACGCCGGCAGCCATCTTCTGCATCATGCCGAGCTGGTCCTGGTCGATCATGAATTTTTCATAACAGGCCGACAGACCGCCTTCGAGCCAGCCGGCCGCATGCAGGACGAAATTGGCGCCGGCAAGCAGCGTCATGTTCAGCGTATTGGCGCTTTCGTGCGCCGCCTGGGCATCCGGAACCTTGGACGCACAGAGCGAACCACCGGTCCGGAACGGCAGACCCATGCGACGCGCCAGCTGGGCAGCCCCATAGGAAACAAGAGCCGGCTCCGGCGTGCCGAAGGTCGGCGCACCCGACTGCATCGAGATCGAGGCCGCGAACGTGCCGAACAGCACCGGTGCACCCGGACGGATCAGCTGGGTGAACGAGGCACCCGCCAGCACTTCCGCCAGGATCTGCGTCAGCGTGCCGGCGACCGTGACCGGGCTCATGGCACCCGACAGGATGAAGGGCGAGATGACCGAAGCCTGGTTGTGACGGGCATAGACCTTGGCCGCACCGAGCATGGTCTCGTCGAAGACCATCGGCGAGTTGGCGTTGATCAGGTTCAGCATGACGCAGTTGTTTTCGACGAAATCGTCGCCGAAGACGAGTTTCGCCATGGCAACCGAATCTTCCGCCCGTTCCGGCGCCGTCACCGACCCCATGAACGGCTTGTCGGAATATTTGACATGGCTGTAGATCATGTCGAGGTGGCGCTTGTTCACGGGCACGTCGACCGGCTCGCAGACCGTACCGCCGGACGAATGGATCGACGGTGCCATATAGGCGAGCTTCACAAAATTGCGAAAATCCTCGATCGTCGCGTAACGCCTGACGCCGTCAAGGTCGCGCACGAACGGAGGGCCGTAGACTGGCGCAAACACGGTGGCATTGCCGCCGATCCGCACGCTGCGCTCGGGGTTGCGCGCATGCCAGGTGAATTCCGAAGGCGCCGTCTTCAACAGCTCGCGGCAGAGGCCCTTGGGGAAATGCACCCGCTGCCCGCGCACATCCGCACCGGCCTGCTTCCAGAGGTCGAGTGCCTCTTGATCGTCACGAAACTCGATGCCGATTTCTTCGAGAACGACATCGGCATTGCGCTCGATCAGTTCCAGACCTTCTTCATCCAGGACGTCATAGGTGCGGATTTTGCGGGTGATGTAAGGCATGGCAGGTCCGGCGCCGCCGCCGCTGCGCGATGCCCTGCGGGCCGCAGCCCCACGTCCCTCGCCGCGCGAACGACGGCCGGCACCCGCTTCTTCGATGATCTCATCCATGTCTGTTTCCTCGCTCGAGCGCTCGTCCACGCTGCTTCTCTCCTCCATTATGCTATTCCAATCCGCTTGTGAAACCATCCTTTATGCGCCAACCGCTTGTGTCTCACAGACATCGATGTCGAAGCGTCTTGTCTGTCCCCGTCGCTTTTCAGGGTTGGCGCGTCGCTTTCGAAAAGAGTTTTTCACGAACTTGAGGTTTAACTTTCAATCAGGCAGTCTCTTGCCGGGCGCGATTTGAATCGCGTTGAAATCCAAGCGGGAAGCACCATCATGGCCGACGACGACATCATTCTTTCCGAACTCTCCGATGAAGAGCTCGTGCAGCAGATGCATGACGATCTGTATGACGGCCTGAAGGAGGAGATCGAGGAAGCGACCAATATCCTGATCGCGCGCGGCTGGGTGCCCTACGACGTCCTGACCCAGGCTCTCGTCGAAGGCATGCGCATCGTCGGCATCGATTTCCGCGACGGCATCCTCTTCGTGCCGGAAGTGCTGCTGTCGGCCAATGCGATGAAAGCCGGCATGACGATCCTGCGCCCGCTTCTGGCTGCCACCGGCGCCCCGAAGCAGGGCAAGATGGTCATCGGCACGGTCAAGGGCGATATCCACGACATCGGCAAGAACCTTGTCGGCATGATGATGGAAGGCGCTGGCTTCGACGTCATCGACCTCGGCATCAACAATCCGGTCGAGAACTATCTGGAAGCGCTGGAACGCGAAAAGCCCGATATCCTCGGCATGTCGGCGCTGCTCACCACCACCATGCCCTATATGAAGGTCGTGATCGACACGATGAAGGAAAAGGGCATCCGCGACGATTACGTCGTGCTCGTCGGCGGCGCACCGCTGAACGAGGAATTCGGCAAGGCGGTCGGCGCCGATGCCTATTGTCGTGATGCCGCCGTCGCGGTCGAAACGGCGAAGGACTTCATCCTGCGCAAGCACAACAGCATGGGCGCCCGCGCCTGAGGTATAAAAACGATGAGGCCGGCCTCAGAGGCCGGCTTCAGTAATGAGGCCTGCGTGGCGGGCGGATCCGAATGTTTCGAATGCCACCTGCCCGCCGGCAATCAGGATGGCCGCCAACATGTAAATGGCACTGGCCTTTGCGATACCCGTGAGCGTCATGCTCGTCTCCTGATGGTTCCGTATCCTGTGGCCGGGGCGCCCGTTGAGCGCCCCGTCAAGGATCAGCGTGCTGCAGCGCCTTCGACATTGCGACCCGCATTCTGGGTCGCATCGACCGTGTTGGCGGCATCCTGGCCGACGCCACGGATCGTATTGCCGCAAGACGACAATGCGAAGACGGTGAGAACGAGGGCTGCGCCGGCTGTCAGTTTTTTCGCCATCATGTGAATGTACCCTTTTGTCTGATTGGACGAGAATTGCGATGGAACAACGCACCAAATCGAAAAAGGTTCACGTGATTGCGTGCGGCGCGATCGCGCGGGAAATTTTGGCCGTCAAGGCGTTGAACGGGCTCGAACATCTGACGCTCGAATGCCTGCCCGCCATCTGGCATGTCACCCCGCAGAAGATCACCCCGGCGCTCCGCGAAAAGATCGCCGAGGCCCGCGCGGAAGGACATGACAACATCTTCATCGGTTATGCGGAATGCGGCACCCAGGGCGAGGTCGACAAGATCTGCGCCGAGGAAGGCATCACCCGCCTCTCCGGCCCTCATTGCTACGCCTTCTTCACCGGCACGGAAAAATTCCTCGCCGAATGCGAAACGGAATTCACCGCCTTCTACCTGACCGACCTGATCACCCGCCAGTTCGAGGCCTTCGTCATCGAACCCCTGAAGCTCGACCGCCATCCGGAACTGCGCGACATGGTCTTCGGCAATTACACGAAGAT
>JARXAQ010000329.1 GCA_029865825.1 Rhizobium sp. | reverse complement strand
AAAAGTTTTCTGCGCGTGATCATGCTATCCTCCCCAGTGTTGTTTGGTGTTCAGGCGGCAACGCGGTGAAAGGGCCGGCTGCCGACCGCAAGGTCCGTCAGTATGGCGTCGAGGGCTGCGACCTCCATCTCCGACGCCTGGTGCGGGCGCCCGGGAAAAAGCTCACATCTGAGCCTCGCCCGCGCCCTCCCGAGCGCTTCCGAGGCTTCGGCAAAGGCCGAGACCGGGATCCACGGATCCAGGTCCGAGCCGGAGAGATAGACGGGCATGCCGTCGAGATCGGCAGCCGGGCGCTCGTCCGTGGATTGGCCCACCCGGCAGCCGGTCAGGTTGACCATGGCACCGTTCCAAGGGCCGAACCGCATCGCATATTCCAGCGACAGGCAAGCGCCCTGGCTGAAGCCGCCGATGACCAGCGGCTTGTCGCGTCCGCCAGCTTCGCGAAGACCGTCGACCAGCCCATGCAGGTAGTCGAGTGAAGCGCTAAGTTGCTCCCGCGTGCCGTCCAAGAGAGCATCTGTTGCCCGCGCTGCATACCAGCTGTTGCCCTCGGCCCGTGGCAGGCAATAGGCGATGCCACCGGCAGTGAGCCTGCCGATGACCTGTTGCATCATGTCCTCGGGCGATTGGGTACGGCCATGCACGAAGACGCAGAGAACCTCGGCTTCAGCCGGGGACACGCCGCAGCGATGCGGCTCGCCATGTTTTGCCATGCCGGCATCTCCCCTTTAGAAGTTGGCGGGTTCGAGGCCTGCGATCAATTCCTCACGGCGATCTTCGAACCACGGCGGGAAGACCAGTGTCGAGCCGATCGCATCGGCCGGCTCATCCTTGGCCCAGCCGCCTTCGACCGACCAGGCGATCTCGAACAGCGCACCGCCGGGCGAGCGCACATAGCAGGACTTGAAGTAGTTGCGGTCCTTCTGGTCGGAGACGTCGGTGAAGCCGAGGCCTTCTATATGGGCTTTCAGCTTCAGCTGGTTCTCTTCATTGCCGGTGTTCAGAGCCAGGTGGTGGATGGTGCCGCCCGACAGCGTCCAGGTGCCCTGCGGGCCGGTCGGCTGGTGCAGGACCTCGACCATGCTGGAGGGGCCGCCGGCATTGGGAACCGAGAACATCAGGCCTTCATCGCTGTCGGCCTCTTTCTTCATGCCCATGGCCACCGTCAGGAAGTCGTCCATTGAGGTGCGGTCGAAGACGGCGACGGCCGCGCCGTAGATGCCGCGGATGCCGTGCTGCGCGCCGATGCCCTGCTGTTCATTGGTGATCGGGGCGCGGGTGTCGGCCGGACTTTCGACCAGCTCGTGTTCGATGCCGCAAGGGTGGGCCAGTGAAACGCGGGTGATGCCGAAACGGCTGGTTTTGCTGGCCGGAATGCCGCGCTCGTTCAGGCGGTTCACCCAGAATTCCGAGGTGCCGACCGGGATCGACAACTGGATGATCTTCGACTGATTGGTGCCGCGCTTGCCGTAAATGCCAGGCTTGCGGAAGGGGAAGGTGGTGACAATGGTCGAGGGATCGCCGTTCTTGGCGCCGTAATAGAGGTGGTAGACGGGGATCACGCCGTCGAACAGCACCGTCCTTTTGATTGAATGCAGGCCGAGTGTCTTGGTATAAAAATCATAATCATCCTGCGCGCCGTCGGTGCTGAGCGTCAGGTGGTGATAACCCGAAATGAATGACATGCGTTTCCTCCTCCAAATGCTGTCTTGCGGACAAGCGGGGTCCGCAGACACGAACACCAGGACACATCCTGAAACGAAGACCGGCTACGATCGTCTCCCATGCGCGCAGTGTGCTGCACGCATCTCCCGAGCCCGTCATTCCTGCAGGATCCTCCCCAGGCTCCGAACATACAGCGGAACACGGGTTCTGTTGATAAAATTGCTTATGCCCGGTATAGCAAATTGCTATGAAAATAGACGAAAGACATCTGGTCCAGCTTGCTGCCGTCGCGGAGACCGGTGGGGTCACGGAAGGCGCTGCCATGCTGGGCATGACGCAGCCCGCCGTCTCGCGCACGCTGTCGATGTTGGAGCGACGCGTCGGCGAGCCACTGTTCATTCCCGGAAAACGGCCACTGCAGCTGACGCCGCTCGGGCAGCAACTGGCGATACAGGGCCGGTCGATCCTTCTCGCTTCGCGCAAGGCCGTCGATATCGTGCGCAGCTTCCAGTCGGGGACATCAGGACGTATCAAGGTCGGTGGTGTGCCCTTCTTCATGGATGCGGTCATCTCGCAGATGGTGGCCTCTTTCCAGCTGAAGGAACGCGACATTCTCGTCGAGCAGTCCTATGGCAACATGCCGGACCTGCTCAACGAGTTGGAGTCCAGCCAGATCGACATGGCGATTACGCCGATCGGCAGCGCCGAGTTGAAAGCCGATTTCGAATTCCAGCCGCTTTTGCCGGGACGCAATGTGTTGACCTGTGCTGTCGGTCATCCTTTGCTGCGCAAGCGCACGCTGAGCATCGAGGACATCGTCACCTATCCCTGGGTCGCGCCGCTTCCCGGTTCGCCCTTGGTGCTCGACCTGCACAATATTCTGATTACCCTCGGCATTTCTGAGCTTTCGATCCGCTATTCGGGCGGTTCCTTGCTGTCGGTGGTGAACTATGTCGCCTCCACAGATGCTCTGGCCATCCTGCCGCATTCGGTGGTTTTTTCGTTTCGGGGGCAGGACAAGATCTCGATCGTGCCGGTCGATATCCCTCAGCCGGAGCGCACGCTCGGCATCATCACGCGCCGCAAGGCCTATCCCAACCCGGCAAGCCGGAAGTTTCAGGCGCATATCGTGCGCGCCTTCACCGACCTCAAGACGATCATCGAGCGTCACGAGAAATCGATTGTCTGGGGGCAGGGGCCTTTCCTGTCAGACAGGGATCGCTGAGACGTCATGCCGCCTGCGTCGGTATTGACCTCATGGCCTGATGGGAATCTGTAGCCCGATCTTGATGTCACGTAGCACGACATTGGTGTTCATGCGTTTGATCTGGGGATTTTCCGACATGAGTTGCGCACTGATCTCGTCATAATGCTCGACGTCGCGGGCGGTGATGATGGCGACGAGATCCACCTGCCCCGTGACGTAATAGACCTGCTGGACGTTGTCCTGCTTGTCGGCCCAGCTGCGAAAGCGGGCCAGGGCATCGTAATTGTCCCGCTCGATCTCCATGCCGGTGATGAAGGTCATCGGATAATCGGTCGCCTTGCGGGAGACGACGGCGATCTCGGCGGTGATGATGCCCTCCGTGCGCAGGCGCTTCAGCCGGCGCTGGACGGCAGACGGAGAGAGGCCAACCCTGTCGGCAATCGCCTCGGCCTTCATCTGGCAATCGCGCTGCAGGAGATCGAGAATGCTACGATCGAATTGGTCCAGTTGCTCGACCATGGCTGGCCCCCTCTCGCTCGTTTTTCCGATCTGCAGCGCCAAGCATGCGCAATCCCTGAGCGCGATGCAGAATGATGGCGTCGTTGCGACTTTTCTGCGGCGATTCTGCACGGATGTCCAGAAATGCGGGGAAAACACGCGGCGGTGGGCATCTATGGTCGTGCACCAACCGATCGACCTCAGGACCCCGATGACGATAGCCGCCAGTGCTGCCCTTGACGTGAGCGACCTCCACAAGAGCTTCGGCAATCTGGAGGTCTTGAAGGGCGTCTCGGCCACCGCCAAACGCGGCGACGTGATCTCGCTCATCGGCTCGTCCGGCTCCGGCAAAAGCACCTTCCTGCGCTGCATCAATCTTCTCGAGACGCCTGACAAGGGCCGCATCGTCATCGGCGGTGAGGAGTTGCAGTTGAAGCCGTCGCGCAAGGGTGGTCTTGAGGCCGCTGACCGCAAGCAGTTGGAGCGCCTGCGCACCGGGCTCGGCATGGTGTTCCAGAGCTTCAATCTCTGGGCGCATCGCACGGTGCTGGAAAACGTCATCGAAGCGCCGGTGCATGTGCTGAAAATGCCGCGCCGCGAGGCGATCGAGAAGGCGGAAGGCCTGCTCGCCAAGGTCGGGCTTTACGACAAGCGCGATGCCTATCCGGCGTTTCTCTCCGGCGGTCAGCAGCAGCGCGCGGCAATTGCCCGTGCACTCTGTGTCGACCCGGCCGTCATGCTGTTCGATGAGCCGACCTCGGCGCTCGATCCGGAACTGGTGGGTGAAGTGCTCAAGGTCATCCGTGATCTTGCAGAGGAAGGGCGCACCATGCTGCTCGTCACGCACGAGATGGCTTTCGCCCGCGATGTGTCGAGCCATGTGATGTTCCTCGATCGCGGTCGCGTCGAGGAGGAGGGGCCGCCGGAGCGCGTGTTCGGCGATCCGACCAGCGCCCGCTGCCGCGATTTTACCCGCAGTCTCTCCGGTCGCGCCGCCGGGCTTTGACCGATCCATTCGCTTTCCATCCACCTAAGGGACAATCCGCCATGAAACTCATCTCCATCCTCCTTGCCGGCGCCGCTCTTGCCGCGACTGCCGTCACCGCCCAGGCCGAAGTGCGCTTCGGCATCATGAACGAGGCTTATCCGCCCTTCTTCGCCAAGGATGCCGGCGGTACTTGGAAGGGCTGGGAAATCGACCTGATGAATGCCGTCTGCGCCGAGATGAAGGAGACCTGCTCGGTCGTCGACGTCTCCTGGGATGGCCTGATCCCGGCGCTGCAGTCGAAGAAGTTCGACGTCATCTGGTCGTCGATGTCGATCACCGACGAACGCCTGAAGACGATCGACTTCACCAACAAATACTACAACACGCCGAGCAAGCTGATCGGCCCGAAGGACCAGAAGCCGGGTGTGACCGCCGATGACGTCGCCGACAAGACCATCGGCATCCAAGTCTCCACGATCCAGTCCGACTACTACAAGAAGTATTTCGCCGAGAAGGCCGAAGAGCAGACCTACCAGACGCTGGACGAGGCCTTCCAGGATCTCGCAGCCGGCCGCATCGACTATGTCTTCGGCGATTCCATCGCGCTTGACGAATTCCTCAAGTCGGATTTCGGCAAGGATTGCTGCGCCGACATGGGCAATGTTGAGGATGATCCGGCGGTGCTCGGCTTCGGTGTCGGCGGTGGCCTGCGCAAGGACGATGCTGAACTCAAGGCCAAGCTGAACGACGCGATTGCTGCCGTTCGCGCCTCAGGCAAGTACGAAGAGATCTCGAAGGCGTATTTCTCCTTCGATATCTACGGCAAGTAAGCGGCAACAGCGACGATGGCGACAACCTCGATGACGGCATGGCAATTGCTTGCGCTCGAGCCTCCCGGCTGGGGTGGCGCGTTGCTGACAGGTGCCGTCACGACCGTCGCCATCTCGGCAACCGCCTTCGCCATCGGGCTCGCCTTCGGGCTTTTCGGCGCGATCGGCAAGCTCTCCGGCAATCGGCCGGTGGGCCTTCTCCTCAAGCTCTATACCGGCACCATCCGCGCGGTGCCGGAGCTGATCCTGATCGTCGGGCTCTATTACGCCGGCACCGACGGGTTGAACCGTCTGCTGCTGTCCTTCGGGCTGCCGCCGGTCGAGGTCAACGGTTTCGTTGCGGCTGTCGCCGTGCTCGGCTTCGTCCAGGGCGCCTACATGACCGAGGTTTTGCGCGGTGCGATCCTCGCCATTCCCGTCGGCCAGATCGAGGCGGCACGTGCCTTCGGCATGTCGCCGATTCTACGCTTTCGCCGCGTGACCCTGCCGGCGCTCTTGCCGAATGCCTTGCCCGGCATGGCCAATCTCTGGATGTCGGTGACCAAGGACAGTGCGCTGGTTGCCGTCGTCGGCTATCAGGAACTGGCGCTGACCACGCGTCTCGCCGGGGCAAACACCAAGCAGTATTTCCTGTTCTTCCTGGCGGCCGCCGTCCTCTATCTGGTCATCACGCTTCTCTCCAATCTCGTCTTCCACTGGCTCGAGCGTCGCGTGCGCCGGGGCCAGCGGCTGACGGCCTGACGGGGAGGGGACAATGAATTTCGACTGGCTTTCCAAATACTGGCCGCTTCTCCTCGACGGCGCTTTCCAGACGGTGGCGCTGCTCGCAATCTCCGTCGGCTTCGGCTTCATCCTGGCGATCGGGCTTG
>JARXAQ010000205.1 GCA_029865825.1 Rhizobium sp. | reverse complement strand
GAGAACGAGAGGCCTCTCGTGGCCATCGAGACGCAGATCCTGCAGCACTGCGCCAAAGGTGAGGATCGAAGCCGTGAGCCCCCCGCCGGTCAGGACGACCTGCTCGACCGTTTCCCCAGTCGGCATCACGCCAAAATTCCGTCTCGTCATCGCTCTCGATCCTCACCTGTTCGTATTGCGGGCGCTCTCGCCCCAAAGCCTCTTCCGTGCCTTTCAGCACATCAAAGTCGGAGATTCCATTCACCCGGCGGATCCGCGCCGAAACCCGACATCCCTGTTTGAGACGACCCCGCTCAGCCGGCAAGGCCCGTTCCGATTTCGCTCAGGTCGTAGGGTGTCGTCTGGTAGATTTCGTTGATCCAATTGCCGAACAACAGATGCGCGTGCCCGCGCCACCGGTTGAGTGGTGGCAGCGTATCGTCGTTATGCGGGAAATAATTGTGCGGCAGTTTGATGGGAAGCCCCGCCGATTTGTCCCGGAAATACTCGTCGCCCAGTGAGGTGGAATCGTATTCGATGTGGTTGAACATGTAGAGACGGTTGGCTCGCGTTTCCTGGACAAGGCACACCCCCATCTCCTCGGATTCGAGCAGGATCGAAAGCTCTGGCACCTTCTCGATATCGGCACGCCGGACATCCGTCCACCGGGAGACCGGAACCTGGAAGTCATCGGAGAACCCGTTGAGATAGACGGAAGAAGGGGCAAGGTTACGGTGCCGGTAGACCCCGAATGCCTTCTCCTTCAGCGCATGCTTCGGCACCTTGTGGAAATGATAGATCGCCGCCATCGCTCCCCAACAGACATTCATCGTCGAATGCACATTGGTTTCGGTCCAGTTGAGGATCTCTTCGAGCTCCGGCCAGTAGGTGACCTCCTCGTAGGGCATCGTCTCGACCGGTGCGCCGGTAATGATGAAGCCGTCGAACTTCCGATCCTTCACCTCGTCCCATGTCTCGTAAAACGAAAAGAGATGCTCTTCCGGCGTATTCTTGGCCTTGTGTCCACCAACGCGCACGAGCGTGAGCTCGACCTGCAGCGGCGATGCTCCGATGAGCCGAGCGAATTGCACCTCTGTCTTGATCTTGTTCGGCATGAGATTGAGCAGGGCGATCTGCAGCGGGCGAATATCCTGGCGGACAGCCACTGTCTCGGTCATCACCCGCACGCCCTCATGCACGAGGGTCTCGAAGGCGGGCAGCGTATCGGGGATTCGGATCGGCATCAGACTCTCGACTTTCCGTGTCACGGCGGTTCGAAACCGCGGAAACAAAAATACCGGCCGCTTTACATCGCAACCGGTCCTCGGAAAGTCTCCACTCGCCTCGGCCCTTTAGCGAGTTATTTTACGTGGCTGCAAGCCGGCCGGCCAAATCACCACGGAACGGCACATATTTACGCCGGTCCGGAACGCGAATCAATGGGCAAGGTGCAGCAGCACCCGAAGTCAGGCAGTGGCCTTCTCAATTGCCCCACACCACAGCTTCCTCATGCCGTTTGATAAGGTGCTTCAGGTTGTCGAAGCTGGAGCGCACGAATCCTGCAAACTGCTCCACAGCTGGCGAGCGCGGAGCGTCAACCCGCCGCAGGATGGCGAGCGCCCGTTCGGGATGCGGGATGTTGATCGGCAGTGCCGTGATGGTCCTCTCCTTGCGCTGCGCAAAGACGACGCTGTGGGGCATGACGGTGAGCGCATCCGCCGCTTTCAGGTAGTTGACGACACTGGCAAGCGACCCGCCGGAATAGCGGATACGGATCTCCGTGGCGCCGAAGGATAGAAGCAAGGCGCGCAAGTCCGCCAGCAATGGACTGCCCGGCGGCGGCGCGACCCAGGCATGGTCGAGCAAGTGGGCCGGCTGCAAACGACGCTTGAGCAGGAGCGGATGTGTCACGCGGCAGGCAATCACATTGCGCCCCGGCAGGATCTGCTGGAAGGCGAGGCCGGACCCCTCGTCCAGGATATCGATCGGGCAAATGGCGAGATCGATCTGGTCCGCCTTCAGCGCTGCGCGAAGATCCGGGAAATAGCCATACGACTGTTCGATCCGGACGTCGGGATGGGTGGACTGGAATTCGGCACAGATGCCGGCGATTAAGGCGTCCATAAAAAAGGGCGTACCGCCGACACGGACCACACCGCTTTTACCGATCCGAAAACTTTCGACCAGGTCGGATGCTTTTCGCGAAGCGGCCAGCATCGCAAGGCCATGTTCCGCGAGTGCATCCCCGAGCGGCGTCGGCTGCATGGGCCGCCGGCCCTTGATGAACAGAGGTTCGCCAACCCGCTTTTCCAGCATCGAGAGCGTGCGCGACACCGCCGGTTGAGCAAGACCCAAAAGGGCCGCTCCCTCGGTGACGCCACCGGTTTTGACAACGGCGGCAAGCTGAATGAGATGGCGCTCATCGAATTTCATAACGAATTGTTATACTGGAGTGGAAAGAAATCATCAATGTGACATCTGCCGCCTGATAGCTTGCCGTTGACCAGCAATGCGGATTTGGGAGGAGAGGCATGTCGCGGGGAGTTGATGCGCTAATCTTCAGCGAGGCCACGTCTGCCGACGCCTTTGCCGCACGCTTTGCAGCTTCTGACGAGTCGACTGCACGCCTCCTGTCTGCGGTGGTGTGTCATATGCATGATCTCATCAAGGAATTCCGGCCGTCTCAGGATCAATGGCGCAAGGTCATCGATTTCCTGACCGATGTCGGCCATGCATCCGACGAGCGTCGCCAGGAGTGGGTGCTCTTGTCGGATCTGACAGGCGCCTCGGCGCTGGTCGAAGAAATAAACTCGCGGCGCCCGAAGGGTGCGACCCCCAACACCATCCGTGGCCCTTTTTTCCGCACCGATGCTCCCGAACGGAAGCGGGACAGTTCGATCTCCCTCGATGGCGTCGGCGAGCCGCTTTTGGTCGCGGGCCGCGTTGTCGATCTCGATGGGGAACCGGTCGCCGGCGCTGAAATCATCACCTGGCAGGCCAATGCCCAAGGCTATTATGAAAACCAACAGCCTGACCTGCAGCCAGAATTCAACCTCCGCGGCCTCTTCCAGGCAGATGCAGCCGGACGCTTCGGCTATCGATCGGTGCGGCCCGCAGGCTACAGCGTGCCGCATGACGGCCCGGTCGGCCGTCTGCTGGCAGATGCCGGATATCCGCTCCATCGTCCCGCCCATCTGCATTTTCAGATCCGTGCCGCGGGTTTCGAGACCATCACCACGCACATCTATGACGGCGGCGATCCGCGGCTCGGCGAAGACGCCCTGTTCGGCGTGCGCCCGGAACTGGTGCGGCCTTTCGAACCGGTAGAATTGGAGGGGCAGGCTGCATGGCGGGTCACCATAGAATTCGTCATGGTAAGGGCGAAGCCGGGGAGAACGAGATGAGACGTTTTTCTTACGCCGGAAGTCCGGCCCGCATTCTGTTTGGCTCCGGCATAAGCCTGGATCTTGTTTCCATCGTCGAGGAAGCCGGCTGCAGCCGCGCCTTGGTTCTCGCGACACCGCATCAGAAGGCGGATGCCGAACAGCTGGCGGCCAAGCTCGGCACGCTTTCGGTCGGCGTCTTTGCCGGGGCCGTCATGCACACACCTGTCGAGGTGACGCAGGCTGCTTTGGCCATTGTCGCAGAGAGCGGCGCAGATTGCGTCGTTTCGCTCGGCGGCGGCTCGACCACGGGCCTCGGCAAGGCGATCGCCTACCGCACAGATCTGACGCAGATCGTGGTACCCACCACCTATGCCGGCTCCGAAGTCACCTCCATCCTTGGCCAGACCCAAGATGGGCGCAAGACGACGGTAAAGGACCCCCGCATCCTGCCGGAGGTGGTGGTCTATGACCCCGACCTGACGCACGGCCTGCCTGTGGCCATGAGCGTCACGAGTGCCCTGAACGCCATGGCCCATGCAGTCGAAGGGCTTTACGCCCAGGACCGCAACCCCGTTTCCAGCTTGATGGCGGTCGAGGGCCTGCGTGCCTTCGCCAAGAGCCTTCCTGTGATCGTCAGGGAACCGGGCAACGCAGAGGCGCGCGCCGAAGCCCTCTATGGCGCCTGGCTCTGCGGAACCGTGCTGGGTGCCGTCGGCATGGCGCTGCATCATAAGATCTGCCACACGCTGGGCGGCTCCTTCGACACGCCGCACGCCGAAACGCATGCGATCATGCTGCCCCATACGGCGGCCTTCAACGCCGCAGCCGCGCGCGAAGAACTGGCGCCCGCAGCGGCGCTCTTCGGCGGTTTGATCGGCGGCGGGCTTTGGGATTTCGCCAAGTCGATAGGCGCGCCCATGTCGCTGAAGGATGTCGGACTCGTTGAAGAAGACCTGGATCGTGCGGCCGATATCGCCAGCGAAAATCCGTACTGGAACCCACGCCCGATAGACCGGGCATCCATCCGAGGCCTGTTGCAGCAGGCCTATGAGGGCAACCGCCCGACCGATTGACACGACATCGCGCGCAAAGCGCACTCTTTGGGAGGAGAGATGATGATGGGAGGAAACATGTTCACCAGGCGCAAATTCTTGCAGACGACCGCCGCCGGTGGCGCTGTTCTTGCGACTTCAGGCCTCGCGGCACCGGCCATTGCGCAACAGGCGGCGGTAAAACTCGGCTATGTCAGTCCGCAGACGGGCCCGCTTGCCGGCTTTGGCGAGGCCGACAAGTTCGTCATCGACAGCTTCCTCGCAACAACGAAGAAGATGGGCCTGAATTACGAGGTCATCGTCAAGGACAGCCAGTCCAATCCGAACCGCGCGGCCGAAGTCGCCAAGGAACTGATCGTCGACGACGAGATCAACCTGATGCTCGTCTCCTCGACGCCGGAAACTACCAATCCGGTTTCCACAACCTGCGAAGCCGAGCAGATCCCCTGCCTGTCAACGGTTGCCCCCTGGCAGCCCTGGTTCATCGGCCAGCAGGGCAATCCCGGCGATCCGGCTAGCTGGAAGCCATTCAACTATGCCTACCACTTCTTCTGGGGCCTCGAAGACATCATTGCCGTCTTCACCGGCATGTGGGGCCAGATCGAGACCAACAAGAAGGTAGGCGGCCTCTTCCCGAACGACGGCGACGGCAATGCCTGGGGCGACAAGGTTGTCGGTTTCCCGCCGGTGCTTGAGAAGCTCGGCTATGGACTGACGGACACCGGCCGCTATCAGAACCTGACGGACGATTTCTCCGCCCAGATCAACGCCTTCAAACAGGCCGAAACAGAGATCCTGACCGGCGTGATGATCCCGCCAGACCTCACCACCTTCTGGAACCAGGCCAAGCAGCAAGGCCTGAAGCCAAAGATCGCCTCCATCGGCAAGGCGCTGCTTTTCCCGCAGACCGTCGAGGCTCTGGGCGACGCCGGACACAACCTCTCGACCGAAGTCTGGTGGACGCCGTCGCACCCCTTCAAATCGTCGCTGACCGGCGAAACGGCTGCCGATGTGGCCGCAGCCTTTACCACGGCGACGGGTCGGCCCTGGACACAGCCGATCGGCTTTGCCCACGCCCTCTTCGAGCTCGCGGTCGATGTGATGAAGCGCGCCGAGGACGTGACGGACGGCGATGCCGTGGCCAAGGCCATCGGTGAAACCAGGCTCGACACCCTCGTCGGCCCGGTTGCTTGGAACAATGCAAATCTGCCACCCTTCGCTCAAAAGAACGTTGCCAAGACCCCGCTCGTCGGCGGCCAGTGGCGCCTCAAATCCGGCGGCGGCTATGACCTCGTCGTGGTCGAAAACGGTTCAGCACCGAACATCCCGCTGGGCGGCAAGCTCGAAGCCCTCAGCTGACTTTGACGGCAGGAAGGCGGCGTCCCGTTCGGCGGGGCGCCCCGTTTGAACGGTTGCTCAGTGGGAGGAATATCGATGCCGATCCTTGAACTCGACGGTGTTTCCAAATCCTTCGGTGCTCTCGTGGTCGCCGAGGAGATCGGCTTTGCGGTAGAGCCCGGCGAAGCGCTCGGCATCATCGGCCCAAATGGGGCCGGTAAGTCGACCCTGTTCAATCTGATCACCGGCAATTTGTCCGTCGCCAAAGGGACGATCCGCTTCGACGGCCGGGATGTGACCAACCTGCCGCCGATGCAGCGCTGCTTTGCCGGCATGGGCCGCACCTTCCAGATCCCGCAACCCTTCGAGCGTCTCACAGTCTGCGAGAACCTGCTGGTGGCCGGCGCTTTCGGCAACCAGCAGAGCGAAGCGGAGGTGTCCGATATCTGCGCAGAAATCCTGGTTGACACCGGTCTCATAGCCAAGGCGAACCAGCAAGCAGGCAGTCTGTCGCTGCTCGAGCGCAAGCGGCTGGAACTGGCGCGGGCGCTGGCCACACAGCCCAAGTTGCTCCTGCTCGACGAGATCGCCGGCGGCCTCACTGAAGGTGAATGCCGGCAACTCGTCACCACCATCAAGCGGGTGCATCAGCGAGGGATCACGATCATCTGGATAGAACATGTCCTGCACGCATTGAACGCGGTCGCCGAACAAATCCTGGTGCTCAATTTCGGGCGGATCATCGGCCATGGAGATCCCAAGACCATAATGGCCTCGCGCGAGGTGCGCGAAATCTACCTCGGCATGGAGGTCTGAGCGGTGAGCCTGATCGAAACGAAAAACCTGACAGCATTCTATGGCGACTTCCAGGCACTCTTCGGGGTCGACATAACCCTGAACCCGAGCGAAACGATCGCCGTCATCGGAGCGAACGGTGCCGGAAAATCGACGCTCATGCGCTCGATCGCCGGTGCTCTGCCAAACGCTCCCGGTGCGGTCCTTCATCGCGGCGAGGCGATCGGTGCGTTTGCCGCGCCGGACGTGGTGGCCCGCGGGATCGCTCTGGTCCCGGAGGGGCGTCGACTGTTTGCCTCGCTGACGGTCGAGGAAAATCTGCTCGTCGGGCGACATGGCCGGAAGGTGGACGGTCCTTGGTCGTTGGAAACAGTCTACGAACTGTTCCCGATCCTGAAGGAACGTCGCCGCAATCCGTCGACCGCACTCTCCGGCGGTCAGCAGCAGATGGTGGCAATCGGTCGCGCGTTGATGTCCAATCCGGAAGTGCTGCTTTGCGACGAACTCAGCCTCGGCCTCGCCCCCGTCGTCATAAAGGACATCTATGCCGCCTTCCCCCGCATCCGGGAAACGGGTGCAGCGATCGTCATCGTCGAACAGGATATCGCCCAGGCACTGAAAGTCGCGGACCGCGTCTATTGCATGATGGAAGGTCGGGTGACCCTCGAAGGACGCCCCGCAGACCTCGACCGCGCCGACATCCATGCGGCCTATTTCGGAGCGGAACCCCATGAATTGGCTTGACACCATTCTCCAGGGCATTCTCCTCGGTGGCCTATACGCGCTGTTTGCGGCGGGCCTCTCCCTCGTTTTCGGCATCATGCGGCTCGTCAATCTCGCCCATGGCGACCTGATCGTCTTTGCGGCGTTCGCGATCCTGATGCTGGTCTCGA
The DNA here is from genome assembly GCA_029865825.1 of Rhizobium sp. Lineage (GTDB taxonomy): Bacteria > Pseudomonadota > Alphaproteobacteria > Rhizobiales > Rhizobiaceae > Allorhizobium. The sequence goes on along the minus strand of JARXAQ010000205.1, from coordinate 843 downwards.
CGCTGGGGCTGAACCCTTTCGTCGCCGCGCTGATCGCGGGGCCGCTGATGTTCGTGGTCGGCTATCTCCTCCAGTTTCATCTCCTGAATCGCACTCTCGGCAAAGACATCCTGCCACCGCTGCTGGTAACCTTCGGGCTGTCGATCGTCATCCAGAACGGCCTGCTGGAGGGCTTCACCGCCGACAGCCAGCGGATCCCGGCCGGTGCGTTGGAACAGGCGTCGATCTCGCTCGGTGGCATCACTGCCGGTGTGATGCCACTCCTGACCTTCGTCACGGCAATCCTGGTCATCGTCAGCCTGAACCAGCTGATTTACAAGACAGCCCTCGGTCGCGCCTTCCGGGCAACCTCCGACGATGTGGTGACGGCCGGCCTGATGGGCATCCGTCCGAACCAGATCTTTGCGATCGCAACCGGTCTTGCCATGGTCATTGTCACCGTCGCCGCTCTTTATCTCGGCACCCGTGCCAATTTTGATCCGACTGCCGGGCCGGCGCGCCTGATCTACGCTTTTGAGGCCGTCATCATCGGCGGGCTTGGCTCACTCTGGGGTACGCTCGCCGGCGGCATCATCCTCGGGGTGGCACAAACGCTCGGTGCTGGGATCAACCCGGAATGGCAAATCCTCTCCGGCCATATCGCCTTCCTGCTTGTCCTGCTGTTCCGCCCGCGAGGCCTCTTTCCCCGCGCAGTCGATTGAGGTGATGATGACCGTTCAGGCAAATGAACTTTCGAAGATACCGCGCGCCGCACAGTCCTGGCGGGTCGAGACACGAACGCGTCTCTCGACGCTTTTCTCGATGGCAGCCATCGTTGTGGTTCTGTTGTTGGCCATTGCCCCG
>JARXAQ010000198.1 GCA_029865825.1 Rhizobium sp. | reverse complement strand
ATGATCTGCTCGGAAAGCTTGCTCGACTGGACGAGGTCATGCTCGGCATCGAGATGCAGGAGGGGCATGAACCAGCGATAGATGCGGCGGGCTTCCTCCCAGTCGCCGCGGTCGGCAGCGGCGACCAGTGCCACCGATTCGGCCGGGAAGGCGCTGGTGAGGCCAGAGACCCAGCCCTTGGCGCCCAGCATCAGACCTTCGAGCGCCACATCGTCGAGGCCGGCAAACAGTTCATAGCGGTCGCCAAATGCATTGATCAGGTCGGTGAAGCGGCGCGGATCGGGCGCGCTTTCCTTGACGGCCTTGATGTTTTTCACGCCGTCGAGGGCTTCCAAGACTTCCGAGCCAATGTTGACGCGGTAGGCCGGCGGGTTGTTGTACAGCATGATCGGCAGGCCGGTCGCCTCGGCAACCGTCTTGAAATGGGCGACCAGTTCATGCGGCTTCGGCACATAGACCATGGCCGGCAGAACCATCAGGCCATCGGCACCGATCGTTTCCGCGTCGCGGGCATAGGCTGCGGCGCGGCGGGTGTCGAATTCCGACACGCCGGTCACAACAGGCACGCGGCCGTTCACGACCTCGACGGCGGCCTTCAGGATCGTGCGCTTTTCTTCCGGGTCGAGCGAGTTGTTTTCGCCGCAGGTGCCCATGACGATCAGGCCGTTGACGCCGTCGTTGACGAGGGCATCGAGCACGCGCTGCGTCGCGTCGATATCGACGGACAGGTCTTCGTGGAATTGAGTCGTTGCGGCGGGGAAAACGCCGTGCCAGCCGGTGGTCATGGGAAGCTCCTCTTGAGTGGGTGTATTCTGAATATACAAATTGTCGACAAGACGCAAGGGGCGTGTTTCAGCATCGCCTGCAGGACGAGAGTTCCATCGACTTCGATAGCTCAGAATCGATCAGGCAAACGGCTCCGCTGGTCCCCGCGCCGGCCTTGTGAACCACTCCGGCCCCTCTTCCGTCATGTGGATGTGATCCTCCAGACGGATGCCGTAGCGATCCGGAAAGACGATCATCGGCTCGTTGGAGAAACACATGCCGGGGGCCAGAAGGGTCTGGTTGGCGCGGACGATGTAGGGCTCCTCGTGGATCTCGAGGCCAAGGCCATGGCCGGCACGGTGTGGCAACCCTGGCAGGTGGTAGTCGGGCCCCAGACCATGGCGGGCGATCTCGGCACGGGCGGCATAGTCGAGGCTGCCGCAGGTCGCATCCAGACGCGCAGCATCGAAGACGGCCTGTTGTGCCTGTCGCTCGATCGCCCAGTGACGCGCGAAGTCTGCCGAGGGCTCGTCGAGCACATAGGTGCGGGTGAGATCGGCATGGTAGCCGTCGATGCGGCAGCCGGTGTCGACGAGGATCACGTCGCCGGGTGTGTAATGCTGCTCGCCGTCGGCGCCGTGCGGCAGGGACGTGGCGGCACCGAAGGAGACGATGCAGAAACTCGACCCGCCAGCGGCCCCCAGCGCCCGGTGTTCGGCATCGATGAAACGCACAACCTCCGACGCGGCAATGCCGGGACGAATGAAGGCATGGGCGCGGCGATGAACCTCAAGCGTCAGGTTCATGGCATACTGGATCAATGCGATCTCGGCCGGCGACTTGCAAAGCCTGAGGTCGCGCAGCAGACGGGTTCCGTCGACCAGCCGTTCTGCCCCAATCGCCCGGGCGAGCGCATGGTAGACGAAGAGCGGCAGGGCGTCGTCCAGCGCCAGTTTGCCGCCCTCGTGCAGGAGAGAAGCTACCAGCGCGGCGCTGTCCTCGTCTTCCTGCCAGACGGCGATCTCGCCCTCCAGACGCGGCAAGGTCTCGACACGGCTCTGCTCGAAGCCGGGCACGATATAGACGAGCCGGTCAGCGAGCACGACGGCACCGACCAGGCGCTCGCTCTGATGCCAGACGAGGCCCGTGAAATAGCGCAGGCTCTCGGTGGAGCCGAGAAGCACGGCACCGACATTGGCTTTTGCCATGGCCTGGCGGAGCGCGAGGAGGCGATGCTGCCGCTCGGCATCGGTGATTAGCGGCGGACGGTTTGTCTTGGTCATGGCATGTCCTTTGAACGAATATCGACAGACCGGTGCTGTCACCGGTCGGGACGGAATGCGCCGAGCGGACGGCGCTCACAGGCCGGTCAGCGTCGTCGCCTTGGCCAGGTCGCGAGCGACATAGTCCTGGATTTGCCGGACGATCTGCTCGCCATGGGCGATCGCCAGTCGATCCGCCTCGTCCGCATCGCCGGCACGGATCGCGGCGATCATGGCCTCGTGCTCCTCGACGTAACGCTTGGGAAGCCGGTCATCGAAGGTGGAGTAGTAGAGCCGGAGAATGCGGCGCCCTTCATCGAGCAGCCGGGCGAAGAAGGTGGTGTAATAGGCATTTCCCGCGCGCTCGGCGATGGCGACATGGAATTCCCTGTTGGCCTCGATCATGGCGAAGGCATCCTGGGCCTCGACTGCGGCGGCGAATTCCCGCTGACGCTCGTTGATCACCTCCATCCAGGCGTCACCTTGCTTGAGTGCTGCCCCACGCGTGGTGACGCGGTACATCAGGCAAAGCGCCTCGAAATAGGTCGGCAGGCTGGAAAAATCGATCGTCGCAACGATGGTGTTGCGATTCGGCAGCGTGGTCACCAGGCCGTCCGAGGTCAGACGCAGCAACGCCTCGCGGATAGGGGTCCGGGACATGCCGAATCGTTCCGACAGGCGGGTCTCGTCGAGCGGACTGCCGGGCGCGCGCTCCATCGCCAGGATTTCGTGGCGGAGCGCCTGGTAGACGTTCTCCGTGCCAGAGCCGCGTGTGCGAGGTCCCTCGCTATGCCCGCCGTCGGTCGTCCCGCTCATCCTCTAACCCCTACCAACATCCTCAAAGCCCGCCCCCTCTGGCGCACTGCCGGACGAACAGACAACGGGGAAGCTCGGCGAAGTCAAGGCGGCAACGGCACGAACCCCATCGGGCCGTGTTCACTGTCCTTGCTCGAATTCACCTCGGGCTTCGAGAAACCATTCGACGAAGGCTTTCATCCCGGTTTTGAGACTCGTCTTCGGCGTATAGCCCGTCAGTGCCTGCATGAGATCGGGGCTGGCAAAGGTCCGGGCGACGTCTCCCTGCTGCATCGGCAACATCCGTCGCTTGGCCGGGCGATCGAGTGCCCTTTCGATGATGTCGACAAAATCCAGGAGGCTTTCCGGCTGACCACCGCCGATGTTGACCACCCGGAACGGCGCCTGGCGCGACAGGGTTTCGACCCGCTCATCCGGCACCCGGTTGGATTCGTCGGGAATCACATGCGAAAGGCGGAGGATCGCCTCGACAAGGTCGTCGACATAGGTGAAGTCGCGGCTCATCTGCCCTTGGCCGTAAATGTCGATCGGCTCATCGTTCAAGATCCTCTCGACGAACTTGAAGGGCGCCATGTCGGGCCGCCCCCATGGACCGTAGACCGTAAAGAAGCGGAAGGCCGTGGTCGGCGTCTTGTAGAGATGGGCATGACCGTGGGCGATCAATTCCATCGACTTCTTGGTCGCTGCATAGATGGTCAGCGGCTCGTCCGTCCGGTCGGTCTCCCGGAAGGGAATGGTGGGGCTCGCGCCATAGATCGACGAGGTCGAAGCGAGCATCAGATGCTTGACCTTGTGGCGCTGTGCGAGGTCGATGATGTTCCACGAACCCTGAACGTTGGAGCTCAGATAGGATTGCGGATTTTCGAGGCTGTAGCGAACGCCGGCCTGGGCCGCCAGATGGACGATGATCTCGGGCGACGCTTCTGCAATCGCCGCTTCCAGCGCGTCTCGATCTTCGAGCATCGCGATGACCGGCTTGAAAGCCGGATACTGGGCGAGCGCCGCATGGCGCATGTGCTTGAGCTTGACGTTGTAATAGGGGGTAACACCGTCGAACCCTGTCACCTCATGGCCTTCCGCCAGAAGGCGACGGGCGAGATGGAAGCCGATGAAACCCGCAGTTCCCGTAATGAAGTAATGCATCTCAGGCCATAGCCTTCCGCTTGCCGATCGGGAAATGGGCGAAACCGTATTTCGCCATTTCCTCCGGCTTGTAGATGTTGCGCAGGTCGACGATCACAGGCACCTTCATCTCGGTTTTCAAACGACGAAAATCGAGGGCGCGGAACTCGTCCCACTCGGTCACGACGACGATGGCTTCGGCACCGGTGGCGATCTCGTAGGGGTTCTTGCCGTAGACGACCGGGCCGAGCATCGACCTTGCCGCCTCCATGCCTTCGGGATCGAAGACATGCACATCGGCACCGCCATCGAGCAGGGCCTGGACGATGGTGATCGACGGCGCGTCGCGCATATCGTCGGTGTTGGGCTTAAAGGTGAGGCCGAGGACGGCGATCTTCTTGCCACGCACAGAACCGCCGCAGACGGTGATGACCTTGCGGCCCATGGCGCGCTTGCGGTTGTCGTTGATGGCAACCGTGGTTTCGATCAGCCGCAGCGGGCTGTCGTAGTCCTGGGCGGTTTTTACCAGCGCCAGCGTGTCCTTGGGGAAGCACGAACCACCATAACCAGGACCGGCATGCAGGAACTTGTCGCCAATGCGCTTGTCCATGCCGATGCCCTTGGCGACCTTTTGCACGTCGGCGCCGATCTGCTCGCAGAGATCGGCGATCTCGTTGATGAAGGTGATCTTCATCGCCAGGAAGGCGTTGGCGGCGTATTTAATCAGTTCCGAGGTGCGGCGTTCGCAGAAATAGAGCGGGGCTTCGTTGAGATAGAGCGGACGATAGACTTCGCGCATGATGTCGATGGCGCGCTCGTCTTCTGAGCCGATGACGATGCGGTCCGGTCGCTTGAAGTCGGAGATGGCAGCACCTTCGCGCAAAAATTCCGGATTGGAGACGACCTTGATGTCCTTGTCCGGAAATTCTTCACGGAAGATGCGCTCGATCTCGTCGCCGGTGCCGACAGGCACGGTGGATTTGGTGACAACGACGGTAAAGCCGGTGACGGCCGCTGCGATCTCACGGGCTGCGGCATAGACGTAGGACAGGTCCGCATGGCCATCGCCACGGCGCGATGGCGTGCCGACCGCGATGAAGACGACATCGGCTTCGGCGACCGGGGTCGCGAGGTCGAGCGAGAAGCTGAGGCGCCCCGAGGCACGATTGTGGGCGATGATGGCGTCGAGACCCGGTTCGAAGATCGGCACTTCGCCGCGCTCCAGGGCCTCGATCTTGTCTGCGGACTTGTCCACGCAGATCACCTGATGGCCAAAGTCCGCCAGGCAGGCTCCCGAGACCAGGCCGACATAGCCCGAACCAATCATCACAATGCGCATTCAACACCTATGTTTCCGACGACAGGATTGCATCGCGTGGCGCGACCGGTGTCACTGTGGAACACGGTTCACGACACGGACATGACAAGACTTCGGACGCATGGGTGTTGCCCGAGGCGGTCATTCATTCCGTAGAAGCTGCAGAAGGGCTCCTTCGGCCGCAGGCATGGAACTAACGCCGACAGCGACGGCAGTCAAAGAAAATGCGCGCATCGATGCTCAGCCGGCGACCGGCAGGTTTTCGCGCAGGCGCTTGTGCGCGGCTTCATCGAGCGAGAAATTCCACATGATGGCGATGGCGGCGAGTTTCGGCAGGATCGGCAGGAAGGCGTAAAGCGCGCCGAGCGTCGAGAGGGCAGCAGGCGTCTGAGACGCCGCTTGATCTCCGACGAAGCCGGCAAGGCCCAAGAGAGGGAAGACCACACCGGCGGAGAGCGCCACGGAAAACTTGGTGATGAAGCTCCAGGCGGCGAAATAGAGGCCGGAGCGCTGTTCGCCCGAAGCAACGGTGTCATTGTCGATGACATCCGCCTGGATCGCCGGCGGCAAGGTGAGATCGAAGCCAAGCAACAGGCCGGTCGTGACACAGACAACGGCAAAGGAAATGACATCCCCTTCGCCTAGAAAGCCGGCGACCGAGAAGATGGCGCAGGCGGCGAGCATGGCCAGGCACCAGGCGCGATGTTTGCCGAGCCGCTTGGCCACGGCAACAGACACAGGCACACCGGCAATGGCGCATAGAAAAT
>JARXAQ010000176.1 GCA_029865825.1 Rhizobium sp. | reverse complement strand
GTTTTCTATTGCGCTTAAGCCGCCGTGGTCGCCCCGTACGTCACACCTTTTTCTTTCAGCCAGCGCCGATAGGCGATCGAAGAGGCATCCGCACGCGTCGGCACTTCCTTGCGCGGCTCCAGCGGAAGAAGCACCGGCCGCTGATTTTCCAGAATGATCCGATCCTGCAGAAAAATCATCTGCTGGAAATGGATCAGCTCCGTCGTCGTCGAGACATCGTCGATCAGATACATGATCGGATGCGCCCGGCAGCGGCCGGGATCGAGCGGCTGGACGAAGAGGCCGATGACGTCCCAGCGGTTCGCCGCATTCGGGCAGGTCTTGTAGAGGATCGTCGTGAACGGCGTCATCACCCGGTACATGTATTGCGTGGTGATGCCATCCTGCGCGGACAAGGCCGCCTGCGGCTGGAAGAATGTGCAGTTGGTCGCCCAGACCTCGTCTTCCTCGCGACGGATCTCGACATCGTAGCTCTGCACCTCCGTATGCGGCTCAGCACCAAGAACATCCGTATGCACGAAGGGGAAATGCGACATGTCGAGAAAATTCTCGACGATGCGAAGTCCTGAGGCCTTCACGGTGACGACACCGCAGGGCACATAGCGCCGGTCGGGCTCGTCGGCTTCCGGCAGCGGAAAAATCTCGCGCTCGGGCTGACCCAGCGTTGCCCAGAGAAAACCGAAGCGATGGCGAAGCGGCAGCGGCTCGGTGCGCCCCTCGGCAAAGACCTCGATCGCCCCATCCGCCTGCTTGACGACGGTGAGATCCGTCCCGAGTAACCGGTTCTGCGATCGCCCGACCGGGATCACCGCCTCGGTATCGAGCACATACCACTGATCGAGCGACGCCTTGTCGATACCGTTCTGCATAGTCTGTCTTTCCTCTGGAGCACGGGAGAAACCACTTGAACCCCCATCGCGTCGCCCGCTAGATTGCCCAAAAATTAGAGCGCGCACAATTGCAAGGCAACACTGATCCCCATCCGATGACGGCAAAGGCCGGCCAGATGACCGTCGGCTTCACCTTTTCCGGACGGCTGGAGCCGGAGGGCTTCATTGCGTTTGCCGAAGATCGCGCGGCACGGCTGTCGCTCGGCCTGACGATTGCGGCCTGCGACCAGAAACACTGTCGCCTGACGCTCTCAGGCCCGGAAGCCCTGATCGACGCCTTCGAAATGGCGGTCAGCCTCGGCCCCTATGACAGCATCGTGCTCGACGTGACCCGTTTCTCCATGCCCGAAGACCTGCCCGCAAAGGCCGCATCATGACATCAGCCTCTCCCTGGATCCCTGTTGCCCTCTCCTCAGACATCGAAGCCGGCACCTCCGCCGGAACGCTGGTCAACGGCGAGGAACGCGTCGTCTGGCGTGACGAGAAAGGCGACGTGCATGTATGGGAGGACCGCTGTCCGCATCGCGGCATGCGCATGAGCTTCGGCTTCGTGCGCGGCGACCACATCGCCTGCCTCTATCACGGCTGGCGCTACGATACCGGCGGCCAGTGTCGCTACATTCCGGCCCATCCGGATCTTGAGGTGCCGAAGACCATCAAGGTCCCGACCTTCGCCGCAACCGAACGCGCCGGCATCATCTGGACGGCGGCAGAAGGGGCAGATCCGGCTGAGCTCTCGGCACTTCCCGAGACCGCCGAGGCCGTTCGCAGCCTCTTCCTCGACACGACGGCTGATGCGGCTCTTTCGGCGGTGACTTCAGCGCTACCGGAGGGCTTCAGCGTGGGCGCAACTACTGCCGCAACAGTAACCCTGCAAGGAAACGGCACAACCCTGCTGATCGCCGCCCAGCCCCGTGCCGCCGAGCGCACCGCACTCCACATGACCGTCACCGGCGAAATCTCGACGGCCGCCCGCCGCAGCCTCGCGCTCTGGGCCACCGATCTCCGCAATCGTCTCGAAGCCCAGACGGTGGAGGCCGCGTGATGATCAGGCTTTACGACTACCATCTCGACGAAAACGGCTTTCGCGTCCGCCTCCTCCTCTCCATGCTCGGCCTTTCCTTCGAGACGGTAGCCGTCGATAAGGCACCCGGCCGCGAACAGGAAAAGCCACACATGCTGGCGCTCAATCCGACCGGCACGCTGCCCATCCTCGAAGACGGTGACGTCAGGCTGTTCGGCACGGCAGCGATCCTCGCTTATCTCGCCAAAGCCTATGCGCCTGACAGTCCCTGGCTGCCTGCCGATGCCGCAGACTTCGGGCGGGTCCAGCAATGGCTGGGCTTCTCCGGCCGCGAACTGAAGCCCGCCGTCGACGCCCGCGAGGCGGCTCTCTTCACCTCGGAGGGCGCCAACGACAGCGACCTCGACGCCGCCCGCAAAGCCTTCCGCATCATGAACGACCATATGACGCTGCGGCAGATCGAAGACTTGGACTGGTTCGTCGGCGCCAACCCGACACTGGCCGATCTGGTCCTCCTGCCAAGTTTTGCGCTCTCGCGCGACTTCAGCATCGACCATGACGAATACCCGGCCCTTCGCCGCTGGCTGCGCCGTTTCCGCGCGCTTCCGGGCTTCATCACCATGCCGGGCGTACCGGATTACCACTGACCTGCCTTGCTGGCCGAAACCGGCTCGGCTAGGTCGGAGCGCAAGCAGGGAGGTCCACCATGATCCGCATCGTCTTTCTCGACCGCGACACGCTGTCGCCGGAAACCGTGGTCCCCGCGCCCTCCGTGCCGCATGAGATGGTAGTGCACGCCCGCACCGCCCCGCACGAAGTGGCCGAGCGCATCTGCGACGCCGATGTCGTGATCACCAACAAGGCCCCTGTCCGCGCCGAGGCGCTCGCCGGCGCCTCGAAGCTCAAGCTGATCGCTGTCTCCGCGACCGGCACCGACATCGTCGATCTTACGGAGGCCAAGGCGCGGGGCATCGCCGTCTGCAATATCAGGAACTACGCCAAGCACACGGTGCCCGAACACACCTTCGCGCTGATGCTGGCGCTGCGCCGCTCGATCCTGCCCTATCGCCAGTCGGTGATCGAAGGACGTTGGCAGCAGGCCGCGCAATTCTGCTATTTCGATTATCCGATTTCAGACCTCGGCGACTCTACGCTCGGCATCATCGGCCACGGCACGCTCGGCCAGTCCGTCGGGCGCATTGCCGAGGCCTTCGGCATGACCGTCCTCGCCGCCGGTCGGCGCGGCGCAACCGACCTGAAGCCCGGGCAAACAGCCTTCGACGAGGTCTTGAGACGCTCTGACGTGATCACCCTGCATTGCCCGCTGACACCGGAAACGCGCGGCGTGATCGGTATCAGAGAATTCGCCCTGATGGAGCGCAGGCCTCTGCTCATCAACACCGGCCGCGGCGGTCTGGTCGATGAACTGGCGCTGGAAAAGGCCCTCGATGCAGGCCAGATCGCCGGAGCAGGCTTCGACGTCACCGATGGCGAACCGCCCGCCCCAGACAGCCCGATGATGCGAATTGCCGCCAGAGAGAACGTCATCCTCACACCGCATGTTGCCTGGGCAAGCCGCGAAGCAATCCAGGCGCTGGCCGACCAATTGATCGAGAACATCGAGCTCTTTCTCGCCGGCACGCCCCGCAATCTCGTGACGTAAACCTGCTATCGCAACCCTTGCCCTTTCTCAGCGACGCATATCTAACTCTCTCAAAAGACAAGGGAGGACGGCATGCGTTATCTGGAAGCGGACTATCAGGGCGAGGAAATCCTGACGGCGAAAAAGGGCGCAATCGGCCTGATCGCCCTCAATCGCCCACGGGTGCTGAACAGCCTCTCCCACGACATGATCCTGGATTTCGGCAAGGCGCTCGATGCCTTTGAGGCCGACCCGCAGGTCGCAGCGGTCCTCGTCACCGGCGAAGGCGAACGCGGGCTGTGCGCCGGCGGCGATATCAGGATGTTCTACGAAAGCGGCAAGGCCGGCGATGGCAAGGCCTCCCACTTCCTCAAGGCCGAATACCGCCTGAACGCCCGTATCGCCGGCTTCAAGAAGCCCTATGTCGTCGTGATGGACGGCATCACCATGGGCGGCGGCGTCGGCGTCTCCAGCCATGGCAGCCACCGCATCGTCACTGAGACGACCAAACTCGCCATGCCCGAAACCGGCATCGGCTTCTTCCCCGATATCGGCGCCACCTGGCTGCTCTCCCGCGCATCGGGTGAACTCGGCACCTGGATGGGCCTGACCGGCGAGGCGATCAACGGCGCTGATGCCATCACCGCAGGCTTCGCCGACTGGTATGTCCCGCAGGCCCGGGTGGCCGAACTTCTGGAGCGGATCGCCGCCCTCCCCGCCCCGGCGCTCGGTCAGTCGATCGCCTCGACGATCCGCGACTACACGGTCGACGGCCCGAAAGGCATCTTCTCCGAAGGCCGCGACATGATCGACCGCTGCTTCGCCTTCGACACGGTGGAGGAGATCATCGCCGCCCTCGAAATGGAGAAGTGCGACCTCGCGGCCAGAACGCTCACCGCCATGCGCGCGAAATCGCCGACCAGCCTGAAGGTGACGCTCAGGATGCTGCGCGAGGCCCGCCGCTCGAGGGACCTCGAAACCTGCCTCGAACGCGAATTCGCCGGCACGCTGCAGGTGGTGAAAGTCCCCGACTTCTACGAAGGCATCCGGGCGGCGATCATCGACAAGGACAGGAACCCGAAATGGTCCCCGGCGACGTTGGAAGATGTGGCGCCGGAGAGTGTCAAGGCCTTCTTTGCCGCGCGGGATGAGCAGTTGTTTGGGTAGGGTCGGAGAAGCCTAGAGTTCGCAACCGGCGGACGGCCAGTCCATCTGCTCGCGGACAGAAGCGTTAAGCTGGGCCAATTCATCCGCGCCGACCAAGAGTTCGGCCAGGGTATAACGTCGGCTTGGGCGGCCAACCGGCCGACCGATCAAGACGCCATCTTGGACATCAAGCGTGAGAAGGTCGTGAGGTTCCACATTCAGGCGCCGCAGGAGTGCGGACGGAATGCTGAGAATAGCCGAGTTGCCTTGTCTGCGGATCTTTCTCACGAACGGCATGACGCTCTCCATTTGCACCAACTCTACGTTATCGCTTTGAAAATGGCGCGGCATCCATAAGGCGACGAGTGATGGCAATTCGTGGCCCGCACCGAGCTATCAGGGATCTAACGCCTTCAGCCACGGGCAACCGCAACCCATGTAGATAATCTGATGGAATTTTCTGCATTTCAATCTATTGTTACAAAAGCAATTCCAGAACAACCTAGGAACATAAATGGCGATAGGACTGTCATCTGCGAAAATTCTCTGGGGCCGAGCTGGCGGCAAGTGTTCAAATCCCGAATGCCGAGCCGATCTGACTAAGTCTTTGGAAGGCGAGCAAACATTTCATATAGGCGAAATGGCGCACGTGATTGCGCATAGCGGAGATGGGCCTCGGGGGAACGGCTCTGGGGGATCAGACGAGTATGAGAATTTGGTGCTCCTGTGCCCGAACTGCCATACAGCCGTCGATAAAGCGCCAAATGCTTATCCCGCAGACCGCATGAGGGAGTGGAAGGCTGGACGCGAGGCCGAGGTTGAAGCAGCAGGAGAGGATCTCACCTTTGCCAATGTTCGAGACCTAAAAGTTCAAGTGACGACGATCCTCTGGGAAAATCGGGAGCTCTTTTTCACGCTTGGTCCCAAATCCGAAATCGCCGAATCGGACCCTGGCTCCGACGCATTCAGTCTTTGGGAAGCGAGGAAAATGGATACAATCCTCCCGAACAACAGGCGTATAGTCAACATCATAGAGCGAAATAAACCGCTGTTGGAATTCGAAGACCTAAAAAGCTTCGCGAGATTCAAGGTTCACGCTTTGGCCTATGAGAAGCAGCAATATGGCAGAACTGAATACTATCCCACGTTTCCAGAAGAATTTGAGAAGAGATTTACAGCGTGACCGAAGGACATAACCCTTGGAATATTAGCTTTTCTCGAACTTCGTTTCTGATGGGCGTGCTGTCAAGACATGATAACGTAGCAGAGCTAACACGAGAGCAAGATATACTGTTTAAACTGCGCCGAAAGGTGCAAGGCGACAACATGGTATTGCTCGGCGCCGATGAGTATGTATGCAGCTTAGCTCTAGTCTATCGGGCAATTGCAGATTTTGGACCATTAAATTTTATAAGCGTTGGGGGAAACTGGAATTCATATTCCACACAAGCAAAGGATTACTGCATAGAAAACAAAATTGGACTTTATAATTCGACTGAGCTCAGCGGCGGGTTATGGCGCGATGATTATTGGAACTACTTCAAAAAAGATAAGGACGGAAATCCGGTCCGCCCTATCAAATGAAAATATTGTAGCTGTATTCGGATTTGGCTCGTTCTTTCGTAACGAGGCGTATAATGATGTTGACATAATTGCCGTTACATCAGCTCCTGCTGAACACCTACTGGCCATTCACAGAACATGCTGCGAGGCATTGGGGGAAGTGCAGCAAAAGTTCAGAGTCAAGGTCGATTTTACGCTTCTGACGGAGGAGGAATTTAGAGACGTTCCTTTGCGTAACCGTCACGAGCTGATCGAAATCCAGTAGTAAATACGTCCGTTTCGGGCCGAATACAGCCGATGGCGTGCGCCGGTCCCTCCGAGACAGATCGCTTCAATCCGAAAATCACCTCTACTCAATCTCATACGGCATCGGGTTCCTTACCCGATGATCCACCACCAGCTTCCTTTTCAGCGGCGGCACGGCGCGGCTGGTGCATTTGACGCGCTCGCAGATGCGGCAGGAGATGCCGATGGGGTCGAAGGCGCCGCGGTTGGAGAGGTCGAGGTCGTCGGCATAGACGAAGGCGCCGGCATAGGAGATCTCGCAGCCGAGCGCCAAGGCATAGCGCGGATTGGCGGCGCGGAAGCCGGCGGAGCCTTTTGACACCTGCGTCGCGATGCAGAGATAGCGCACGCCATCGGGCGTTTCCGCCGTCTGGCGGATGATCCGGCCCGGTGTCTCGAAGGCCTGATGCGCATTCCACAGCGGACAGGCTGCCCCGAAACGGGCGAATTGCAGGCGGGCAGCACTGTGCCGCTTGGTGATATTGCCGGCCCGGTCGATGCGGGCAAAGAAGATCGGCACTCCCTTGAGGCCCGGGCGCTGCAGCGTCGAGAGACGATGGCAGACCTGCTCCAGCGAGGCCTCGAAACGGGCGGCGAGCAGTTCGATGTCGTGGCGGAGATCCCGTGCGGCGGTAAGGAAGCTGCGATAGGGCAGGATCAGCGCGCCGGCGAAATAGTTGTAGAGCCCCATGCGACAGATCTCGACGGCCTCTTCGCTGCGGAAATTCGCCTGTTTCAGCACCTGATCGATCTTGGTGGCAGCCGCGAGCTGGGCGATCTGGATGGCGATCTGGAAATCGCGGGTGGGGGCAGAGGCATAACGACTGACGGTCAGGATCCGCCCCACCGGATCAAAGCGGCGGATCGCCTCGTCTCCCGCCTCGCCGCGCACCACGCGCACGCCATGCCGCGCTTCGAGATGACCTGAAAGGGCCGCGTAATTCTCCCCCTCCCCGAGCTTCAGCTCTGTCGCCAGCTGCTCGGCGGCGAGGTCGAGTTCGTGGATGTAATTGTCGACGAAGTGGAAGAAGTCGCGCACCTCGTCATACGGTGTCACCTCCTGGCTGGGCGCCGCGCCCAGCCGGTCGTCGAGGCTCGCCAATTGCTCATTGCCGCGCCGGTAAGCCTGGTGCGCCGCGATCAGCGCATGGGCAAAACCGGGGGCATTCTGGGTGACGAGCTTCAGCTCCTGCAGGCTCGGTGAATAGGTCTCGAACAGCGGATCGGAGAGCGCCTCCGTCAGCGCCGAGAGCAGGCGATCGTTCTGGCCGGAGGAGAGCTCGGTGATGTCGATGCCGAACTTTTCGGCCAGCGCCAGCAGCACCGAGGCCGAGACCGGGCGCTGGTTGTTTTCAATCTGGTTGAGATAGCTGGTGGAAATGCCGACCATATCGGCAAACTGCGCCTGGGTGGCACCGTTCGCCTGGCGGATGTCGCGGACCTTGCGGCCGATGAAGAGTTTCCCGATGGCCATTTCGCAAATTCGCAATTTTCACTTTGCAAATTCATAAATCCACAGATGCACCTGTTCAACCGTTTTCTTCTGCGGCACAGTGGAATAGGTGTCACATCAAGGCTCAGAAGCCAGAAGACCATTCGGGAGGACATATGCTGACGATCCTGGACCAGCTCGAAGCCCGTCGCGACGAGGCCCGCCTCGGCGGCGGCGAAAAGCGCATCGCCGCCCAGCATGGCAAGGGTAAGCTGACCGCCCGTGAGCGCGTGGAGGTCCTGCTCGACGAAGGCTCGTTCGAAGAATACGACATGTATGTCACCCATCGCTGCACAGATTTCGGCATGGCCGAACAGAAGGTGCCGGGCGATGGCGTCGTCACCGGCTGGGGCACGATCAACGGCCGTCAGGTCTATGTCTTCTCCCAGGACTTCACCGTGCTCGGCGGCTCGCTGTCGGAAACCCATGCCCAGAAGATCTGCAAGATCATGGACATGGCGATGTTGGTGGGAGCACCCGTGATCGGTCTCAACGATTCCGGCGGCGCCCGCATCCAGGAAGGTGTGGCCTCGCTTGCCGGTTAT
>JARXAQ010000147.1 GCA_029865825.1 Rhizobium sp. | reverse complement strand
ACACCGAATAAAACCAGAAAGCCGCGAGCACCCACCTCGCGGTTTTTTCGTCTGTTTGGACCGCTAAGCGCGATCTGCATGGAAAAACCGCCGGACTAAACGACCGGCGGTTCAAAGGTCTCGCTCTGAGGGATTGGCGATCTCAGGCGGCGGTGCGCACGAGACGGAACAGGCGACGCGGCTGGTTTGAACGGATGATCTTCACCGGCAGCAAACGCATAACTTCTGCAGCAAACGCCTTGGCATTGTCCTGAGCCTTGTCGAGATTGCTGATCTTCGCCGCATCCATCGAATACAGCGTGCCACCACAGTCGAAGATCTCGCGATAGGCGCTGCGCTCGGCAATCGGTGTATTGACCACGTTGACGCCGCGTGCGGCCAAAAGCCCTTTGATAGCCAGCAGCGCGCGTGTCGTGACCATGGAGGTCACGCGGGTCAGAACGACGGAATGCGGGATCACCAGATTGCCGGCTTCTTCCATCATCTTGATCAGATCGAGGATCTGCGCCCCACCCTTGGCGTCCATCGCACACCCCTGCACCGGAATCATGACGTGATCGGACAGGCCAACAGCCGTCGTCACCATGGCGTCACGGGCGCCGGCCAAATCCATGATGATGTAGTCGGTCGAGCGCGAAAGCTCGCGGATATGCCCCTGCACGGAGGCGACCGACACTTCGGAAACCACCTCGATGTTATGTTGTGGACCGGACATATCATACCACTGGGTGATCCAGCGCTGCGGATCGGCATCGAGAATGGCGACGCGGTAGCCCTGATGGGCAAGTTCTGTGGCGAGAAGCAGTGCTGCGGTGGTCTTGCCGGCGCCGCCCTTGGCATTGGCGAATGAAATGACTGGCATGCTTGGTCCTCAAGGGGTCTGGTCCGAGCATTTCATCGCTCTGGGGCAACCCTCGTCATTGGCGCCGCGTGCCGTCATCATGGCCAATCATGGTTAACAAACAGGAAACGAACCGTCCGGCCGCCTCCCCCATATTGGGGAGAAGCAACGGAAATAACTTGTATATTCAAAAAAACAAAGAAATGGATCGGAAGGGTCTGCCGCAACCCCACCGCGCCCACGGTCACGGCCTGACATCGCGGCCAGCGAACAAAAAAAAGGCCCCGCCAAGATATGACGGGGCCACGATCACGACGGCGCCGCGACGATCAGAAGCAGTCTGCAAACAACTGCTTGGTGTTTTCCAGCGTCATGGTGACCGGGTTGCCACCCGCGCTCGGATCCTCGATCGCCATGGCCGACAACTCGTCGATGCGGTCGTTTGCAATCCCCATGGCCGTCAGGTTTTCCGGCACATGCAGTTCTGCGCGCAGTGACAGCACATAGTCGTAGAAGCCATCAAAGCCGCCCGCGATGCCAAGATAGGCGGCCGCCCGCTCGATCTTCTCTTCGATGACATGACGGTTGAAGCGCAGCACGGGCGGCATCACGACGGCATTGGTCATGCCGTGATGCGTGTTGTAGACAGCGCCGATCGGATGCGACAGCGCATGGATGGCACCAAGCCCCTTCTGGAACGCGGTTGCGCCCATGGCAGCCGCCGACATCATGTTGGAACGCGCCTCGATGTCGGTACCGTCCCTATAGGCGCGTGGCAGGAATTCCTTGACCAGCCGCATGCCTTCGAGCGCGATGCCTTGGCTCATCGGGTGGTAGAAGGGCGAGGAATAGGCTTCCAGGCAATGGGCAAACGCGTCCATGCCGGTGCCCGCCGTGATCATCTTCGGCATGCCGACGGTCAGTTCCGGATCGCAGATGACGACGCCGGGCAGGAACTTCGGATGGAAGATGATCTTCTTCACATGGGTGACGGAGTTGGTGATAACAGAGGCGCGGCCGACTTCCGAACCGGTGCCGGCGGTCGTCGGCACGGCAACGATCGGCGCGATGGTGTCTGAGTTCGCCCGTGTCCACCAGTCGCCGATATCCTCGAAATCCCAGACCGGACGGGTCTGGCCGGCCATGAAGGCCACGCATTTGCCGAGATCGAGACCCGAGCCGCCGCCAAAGGCAACGACGCCGTCATGGCCGCCATCCTTATAGGCCTTGATGCCGGCTTCGAGATTCTTCTCGTTCGGGTTCGGATCGACATCGGCGAAGATCGCACGGCCAAGGCCCGCCTCTTCCATAACGTCGAGCGCCGCCTGCGTGATCTGCATCGGCGCCAGGCCGCGATCGGTGATCAGCAGCGGCTTCTTCATGCCGAGCGACTTGCAGGCGTCCGCCAGTTCCCTGATCCGCCCACGTCCCATCTTGATGGCGGTGGGATAGCTCCAATTGGCGACGATGTTCATTTCGTGACTTTCTTCAGATGGTAGGATTTCGGACGGGTGAGGTTCTGAAAGCCGAGCACGGAGAGCGATCCGCCCTTGCCGGTTTCCTTGACGCCGGTCCAGCAGAGCGCCGGGTCGAGATAGTCAGCCCGGTTCATGAAGACGGTGCCGGTCTCGACATCACGACCGATGCGCGCGGCGCGCTCCGGATCCTGCGTCCAGAGCGAAGCGGTCAGGCCATAGGGGCTGTCGTTCATCAGGCCGAGCGCTTCCTCATCGCTCTTCACCTTCATGATGCCGACGGCCGGACCAAAGGTCTCGTCCTTCATGAAGGCCATGGAGTGATCGACGTTCGTCAGCACCTGCGGCATGATATAGGCGCCGCCGTCATCCGCCGGGAAGAGCTTCGGATCGATCAGCGCCTTGGCCCCCTTGGACACGGCATCGGCGATCTGCTCGCGCACCACCTTGGCGAAGCGCTTGTTGGCCATCGGACCGAGCGTCGTTTCCGGATCGAGCGGATTGCCGAGCTTGTAGTTCGACACCCAGGCAACCGACTTCTCGACGAAGGCATCGTAGAGGCTCTCATGCACATAGATGCGCTCGATGCCGCAGCAGCACTGACCGGAATTGTAGGTGGCACCATCCATCAGCGTATCGACGGCAGCGTCCAGATCGGCGTCGTCCATGACGTAACCCGGGTCCTTGCCGCCAAGCTCCAGCCCGAGACCGGCAAAGGTGCCGGCAGCGGCGCGCTCGATCGAACGCCCGCCTTCGACCGAACCGGTGAAGTTGATGAAGTTGAAGTTGCCGGCGGCGATCAGCGCCGAGGTCGTGGCGTGGTCGAGGAAGAGGTTGATGAAGACATCGTCAGGCACACCGGCCTCGACGAAGGCGCGCACCATGCGCTCGCCGACGAGAAGCGTCTGGGTCGCATGCTTGATGACGACGGTATTGCCCGCCATCAGCGCCGGCGCGATCGTATTGATCGCGGTCATGTAGGGGTAGTTCCAGGGTGCGATGACGAAGACGACGCCATGCGGCTCGCGCTCGATCCGGCGCTCGAAGTTCGCGCTGTTTTCAACGACGAGAGGGGCGAGCGCGTCGGCAGCAACGTTTGCGACATAGTTCGAGCGCTCATTGAAGCCCTTGTATTCGCCGCCATAACGGATCGGCCGGCCCATCATATGGGCCAGTTCCGGCACGACCTCGTCCGACATCTCATTGAGGCGGGCAACGCCCTTGAGTACAAGCTGAACGCGCTCTTCGAGCGGCCGGCGAGCCCAGGCTTTCTGCGCCTTGCGTGTCCGCGCCACGGCTTCGGTCGCGGCCTCCAGCGACATGGCCGGTCGCTCGGCGTAAACCGATCCGTCGATCGGCGAAATGCATTGGATCATGGTCATGATCGTCTTCCTGTTGTTCTAGAACGAGATGACAGCGGCCGAGGCCGCTGTCCATGTTTATACCCATATGCCAGCGATCGGGGCGAGCTCAACCCGCCTTTCGTCACGCCCGCTCGAAACCGCGTGCCACTTCCCAGTCGGTGATCCGGCGATCATACTCTTCCTGCTCCCACTCCGCAGCCCGCACGTAGTGGTCGATCACATTGTCACCGAAAGCCGAACGCAGCATCGCAGAGCCGTTCAGCGTTTCCGCTGCGGCACGAAGCGTCCTGGGAATTTCGCGCGCGCCCTGCGCACCATAGGCATCGCCGGAAAATTCCGGTTCGAGCGCCATCTTCTTCTCGATCCCGTCAATACCGGCGGCGAGCAGCGCTGCCATGGCGAGATACGGATTGAGGTCCGAGCCACCCACACGGCATTCGACGCGGATGCCCTTGCTGGCGTCCCCGCACAGGCGGTAGCCAGCCGTGCGGTTGTCCTTCGACCAGATCGCCTTGGTCGGAGCGAAGGTGCCCGCGACGAAGCGTTTGTAGGAATTGATATAGGGCGCGAGGAAATAGGTGAACTCGCCGGCATGGGCGAGAAGCCCGGCCATGTAGTGCCGCATCACCTCCGACATGCCGTATTCGGCGTCCTTGTCGTAGAACAGCGGCGTCTTGCCATCGGCAGACCACAGCGACTGGTGGATATGCGAGGAGGAGCCTGCCGCATTGTAATGCCACTTGGCGAGGAAAGTGATCGCCTTGCCCTTCGACCAGGCGATCTCCTTGCAACCATTCTTGATGATCACATGCCGGTCCGCCATGGTCAGCACATCGGCATAACGGACGTTGATCTCTTCCTGGCCGGCAGACGCCTCGCCCTTGGAATTCTCGACCGGGATGCCGGCTCCCTGCAGCCCTTTGCGGATCGCCCGCATCACGTCTTCTTCCTTGGTCGTCTGGAAGATGTGGTAATCCTCGTTATAGCCTGAGACCAGCTTGAGGTCGCGGTAACCCGAAAGCCGCGCCGCATCATAGGTCTGGTCGAAGAGGAAGAATTCGAGCTCGGTCGCCATGAAAGCCTTCATGCCCATGGCCTCGAGCCGGGCAACCTGCTTCTTCAGGATGGCGCGCGGCGAATGCGGCACTTCGGCATGGGTCGCGTGGTCATACATGTCGCAGAGCACCAGAGCGGTGCCTTCGAGCCAGGGAATCCGACGCAGCGTCGAAAGGTCCGGCTTCATCGTATAGTCGCCGTAGCCCTTCTCCCAGCTCGTCGCCTTGTAGCCGGAGACGGTTTCCATCTCCATGTCAGTGGCGAGCAGATAGTTGCAGCTATGCGTTTCCTTGTAGGCGCTCTCGACGAAGAATTCCGCCTGGAAGCGCTTGCCCATAAGTCGGCCCTGCATGTCCACCTGACACGCCAGAACCGTGTCGATCCGGCCGTCGGCGACGTCTTTTTTCAGCTCTTCAAAAGTGTAGTTGCTGGTCATATCGGTGGTCCGCACAATGGTGAATGAGACGGATATCGGCCATCGCCGCTATCGGAGGAGGACACACGGGCCGAACAATGTCCGGCCCGTGTGATTGCAATCAGACCTGACCGACTGCCTTTTCGGCAGCGGCGATTTCGGCCTTGCGCTTGCCGACTTCATCACCCATCGGCGGGCCCTTGAAGCGCTTGTTCTCAAAGGCAAGCCAGACGATGCCGGTCAGCACCAGGAAGCCGACCGTGATCGGCAGAGCCCAATCATTCGGAGCCTGGATGCCGATGAAGAAGATCAGCGCCATGGCGAGGATGCTGAGCACCGCCACCACCTTGTAGAGGCCAGCCCCCATGTTCCACTCGCCCATGGTCGGCCACTTGGATGTGCCGATGGCGAAGATGCCAAGCGCGATCGGCAGGGCAAACGAGAGGAACAGGAAGATGACCGTGCAGGACACGACGATCGAATAGGCAGGCGTGCCGGCAATGGTGATCGCCGAGGTGAACCAGACGAACAGAACCGACAGGATTGCCCCGACCCAGATCGCTGCCACCGGCGTACGATGCTTCGGGCTGACCTTGGCGAGCACGGAAGAACCCGGCAGACCCTTGTCACGCGAGAAGGCATACATCATGCGCGACAGTGACGTGACGGTCGCAAGACCGCAGAGGAACTGCGACACGAAGATGAGGAAGTAGAGGATTTCCTCGACGACTGGGTTCATCTGGGTGTCCATGGCCCAGAAGAAGACGTTCCAGCCCTGCTTGGCAGCATCGTCCATGTTCGGGATCATCAGGACGAAGGAGCACAGCATGATATAGCCGAACAGCGATGACCAGAACACTGCCGACACCATGCCGCGTGGCACAGAGGTCGAGGCCTTGATGGTCTCTTCCGAGGTATGGGCAGAGGCGTCATAGCCGGTGATCGTATAGATCGGCAGCAGCAGGCCGAGACCGAAGGCCATCAGCGTCGAGACCGGATTCGGCCATACGCCGCTTGCACCTTCCGTGCCGGTATAGTTGGCGAAGGTGAAGAGACGGCTGATTTCGAAGCTCGGGGCCGCCACCAGGCAGGCGACGGTCAAAAGCAGCGCCGTCGCGAAGATCAGGTAACCGGAGAAGTCGGTGAGCTTGGCGGTGAGCCCGATACCAAAATGGTTGATCACGGCCTGGAGCGCGGTGATCACGGCAACGAAGCCGACACGCACGACCAGCGTGTCTTCAAGGCCGAAATAGGCTCCGAAGGCACCGAAGAAGAAGTAATAGGTGCCGACATTGATGGCACCCAGAACGGTGACGAGACCGAGCAGGTTGAGCCAGGCGGCAAGCCAGCCGGTGAAGCGGTTACCGAGGATCGAGGCCCAGTGATAGAGACCGCCAGCCGTCGGATAGGACGATGCGATCTGGGCAAGACCGAGAGCGAAGACGCCGGAAATGACGCAGCCGACGAGCCAGCCGATGCCGATGGCAGCACCGCCGACGCCGGAGGTGGCCTGGCCGAGCGAGTTGATCCCGCCGGACAGAATGCAGATGATCGAGAAGGAAATCGCAAAATTCGAGAACGAGCTCATGCGCCGTTCCAGTTCCTGCGCATAGCCCATGGAGTGCAGGATATGCAGATCCTGTTTTTTTTCTGTATCAGAATAATCTGACATGGCGTCCCCCAAAATGAAGATCGACCGCGGAATTGCGGTGATCGCGTGTCTGGCCCGCCGGTTTTTTAGTGGCGGTTATGTGCAGCCGAGCTGCTCCCCGTGAGGTCGGTAGTGTTAGGTTCCCCCGATCGTGTTGACCGCATCTGCGATCAGCCCGGCGAGATAGTCGGCCATGACCTCCTGGTCGACGGAATTGGTAATGAGATCGTTGCGCACTTCGAGCATGACGTTGGCATGACCGGCGGGCAAGGCATGCAACCGGAGCGTATGGGTCACGCCATCCTCCGGCCCGTAAGGAGAATTGCGCTCCACACGGAAGCGCCCGGCAGCAGCGGCCCCGGCCAGCATGGCGTCCGCCAGACGGCTGTCGGTGTCGTGCAGGATGCCGATCTCGACCGCGCGCGGCTTGCCGAAATAGACAGGCGTGAACGAGTGCACAGTCACGACAACAGGGCGGCGCCCCTCGCCGCTCCGGCGGGCGAGTTCGGCACTTATCCGGTCGTGAAACGGAACGTAGATGGCCGCCGTTCGCGCATACCGCTCCGCGACCGACAGGTCCCTATTGCCCGGGATGTCATAGATCTCGCTCTTTTCCGGCATGGCGGCCGGTGACTCGGGCGGCCGGTTGCAGTCGTAGACAAGTCGGGAGAAACGCTGGTGGACGAGGAGTGCATCGAGTTTCGCAGACAAGAGCCGCGACACGGCGAGAGCACCCGGATCCCAGGCACTATGGCTGGCCAAAGCCTCCGCAGACAGCCCGAGTGTCCCGGCAGCGGCCGGAAGCACGGACGACGCATGCTCGCAGACCAGCACCACCGCGCCGCCGGCATTTGCGTTTTCCACGGCGACGGTCTCACCATCGGCCGATGTCAGGATCCCTGACCTTACGAGCATGCTGTTGTCCCCTGCGCCTTACGGCTGCTTTTGTTAACGAAGAGAATTCTTCACAGTTGCGTCACTGTCAATCCATTCTGAAAAATTCTCTTCAAAGGCCGGTTGACTCAATTGTGACAGCGAGGCTTAATCCTAAAAAAGCTGGCAAAAGATCGGCTTGAGGGGAGACTTCGGTCCTTGCTGAATGCGTCCAACACCGTATCGGACGTGATCCATGCCCATTTCAATGGGCTGACGCGTGCTGAGCGACAGCTGGCTGAAAGCCTGCTGGAGAACTATCCCGTGTCCGGGCTCGGCAGCATCACCACGGTGGCCGAGAACGCCGGCGTGTCGACACCGACGGTTGCCCGCATGGTACAGAAGCTCGGCTATAAGGGCTATCCGGAGTTCCAGGCGCATCTGCACCAGGAACTGGAAGCGACGATCTCCAATCCGATTGCCAAGCACGACCGCTGGGCGGCCAATGCCCCCAACCGCCATATCCTCAATCGCTTTGCCGAAGCCGTCATGTCCAATCTGCGGGACTCGCTCGGAGAGCTGAAGACCGCCACTTTCGACGAAGCCGCACGCCTGATCGGTGACCGTGATCGCAGCCTCTATTTCGTCGGCGGTCGCATCACAGGCGCCTTGGCCGAATACTTCTTCACCCATATGCAGGTCATCCGCCCGAAGACGACGTTGATGTCGTCCAATGCAAGCTCCTGGCCGCAGCATGTGCTGAACATGCAAAAGGGCGACGTCCTCGTCATCTTCGATATCAGGCGTTACGAGGCGGACCTCACGACGCTGGCCGAGGTGGCGAAGGCCAATGGTGTGGAGATTATCCTCTTCACGGACCAGTGGATGTCGCCGGTGGCACAGCATGCCGCCAACTGTTTCAAGCTCCATATCGAGGCACCGTCCGCCTGGGACAGCTCGGTGGTGACGCTCTTCGTCGTGGAGGCTTTGATCGAAGCCGTGCAGAGCTCGTCCTGGAACGAGACTCGCGAGCGCATGAATACCCTCGAAGGGCTTTTCGAGCAGGCACGCCTGTTCCGAAAGCCCCGCTGAGCAGAACGGAGGAGAAAACGGGATACCGGCCCAACGCGACATATAAGACAAGGCCGATATCCGTCACACAACGATAACAATGGACACATAAGTGAACCGCATCGCTGCCAAACCTCAGAGGAGAAACACAGTGACCACCACTTTCCGCAAATTCCTGTCGCTCACGACCGCCCTGGTCATGACGAGCTCCGCCGTTGCCTATGCCGAGCCGAGCGCCGAGCTGATCGAAGCCGCGAAGAAGGAAGGCATGCTCACCACCATCGCCCTGCCGCACGACTGGTGTGGTTACGGCGCCGTGATCGACGGCTTCAAGAAGAAGTATCCGGAAATCACCGTCAACGAACTGAAC
>JARXAQ010000098.1 GCA_029865825.1 Rhizobium sp. | reverse complement strand
TTCGTCAACAACGGCTACAAGGGTTACCTGGAAGATCGCCGCCCGAACTCGCAGGGCTGCCCCTACCAGATCGCTTCCGTCGTCCTGAAGACGATCGCCGAAGTGCCGACGGCCGACTACGCCAAGTCTGCTGCCTGATTTCAGGCTGAGCGACAATGATTGCAGCGCCGGTGGAAACGCCGGCGCTGCTTTCGTTTTGGGGGAGTGCAAGATCCGGCGCTTTCTCCTGCTTCGCGTTTGTTCTATGATTGCGGCCAAGGAGATGGGACATGCGACCGTCCGAAGTGCTGGAGAAGAACAGGCAGGCCATTCGCGATGTGACGGCACGTCACAAGGCGACGAACCCGCGTGTCTTCGGTTCCGTTGCGCGGGGTGAGGATGGACCGGACAGCGATCTCGACATTCTCGTGGATGGGCTGCCGGGCATGACGCTTTTCGATCTCGGCGGTTTGCAGGCGGAGATGGAGGATCTGCTGCCCTGTCGGGTGGACATCGTCACTGCTGGCGGCTTGAAAGCGCGCATGCGTGACCGGATTTTGGCTGAAGCGAGAGCCATATGACGCCGGAAGAGCGCCTGCTCGATAATCTGATCGATATGGAGGAGGCCGCTACCGAAGCCATAGGGTTTCTTGATGGGGTCGGCTTCGAGGCGTTTGACTCGGATCTTTTGCGTCAGCGTGCCGTGGCCATGACTTTCGTGCTGATCGCCACTGCAGCCGCCCGCATCCAGACGCGGTTTCCAGACATTGCGTCAGAGCAGCCTGAGATCGCCTGGGCCAAGATGCGCGGCCTGCGCAATCTTGTGGTCCACGAATATGACCGGCTGGATTGGCGCATCATCTGGGATACGGTGCAGTCCGATCTTCCGAAGCTGGTCCGCCAGATCGACCAGCTCCGCCATCCGCATATCCAGGGAGAATAACCCTCTTGCCCATCGACCTCCCCATCCGTCCCCTGACGGCCCAAGCCTTCGCGCCCTTCGGCGAGGTGATCGAGGCCGAACCTTCCACCATGCGGCTGATCAATGGCGGCACGACCGAGCGCTTCCACGCGCTGTTTTCGCCGGAGGCCTCAGGCGAGGGCGCTCGGGTGATCGTGAACATCTTTCGCGGGCAGCCGCGTGCCTTCCCCTATGCAATTGACATGATGGAGCGCCATCCTTTTGGCAGCCAGAGCTTTTCGCCGCTGTCGGGACGACCATTTCTAGTGGCTGTCTCTCTCGATGAAGACGGCAAGCCCGGCGTGCCGCAGGTGTTCCTCGCTTCCCCGCATCAGGGCGTGAACTATCGGTGCAACACCTGGCACCATCCCTTGATGGCAATTGGCGCGGTCAGCGATTTCCTGGTTGTGGATCGTGATGGACCCGGCAACAATCTCGAAGAGTTCTTTTTTGAGACCCCCTTCACGATTCGGGAGCCCCTGCTATGACTGGCCTCACCACCCATGTGCTCGACACGGCGCTCGGCAAACCCGCTCAGGGGTTGCGCATCCAGCTGATGCGGATGAATGGCGAGGAGGCGGAGCTGATCAAGACCGTCTTCACCAATGACGATGGCCGTGTTGATGGCGGACCGATGTTGATCGATGACGAGTTCCAGATCGGGCAGTACCAGCTGCTCTTTCATGCCGGCGACTATCTGAAGGGCACCGGCAGCGCGCTGACCGATCCGCCCTTTCTCGATGTGATCCCGATCCGTTTCGGCATTTCGGATACGACGGCACATTACCATGTGCCGCTGCTGCTCTCGCCTTACGGCTATTCGACCTATCGGGGCAGTTGAGCATGCGTTTTGCCGCCATCGCAGACATTCACGGCAACGCGCTCGCGCTCGAAGCCGTGCTCGCCGACATCGCCGCGCAGGGGATCGCGACCGCTGACATCGTCAATCTCGGTGACTGCCTATCGGGGCCGCTCGAAGCCGGGCGCACGGCTGACATTCTTGTGCCACTGGACCTTCTCACGGTCTGCGGCAATCATGATCGCTACCTGATCGAACATGCCGCCGGCGATATGCATGAATGGGAGGCGGATGCCTATGCGGAGCTTGTGCCCGCACATCTGGACTGGCTGCGGTCGCTGCCCTTCAGTACCGTCTTCCGCGAGGTCGCCTATCTCTGCCATGCCACGCCCGAGAACGACAACACCTATTGGCTGGAGCAGGTCTCGGCTGAAGGCCATGTGCATCTTCGCGATTTGCCGACGATCGAGGCCTGGGCTGCCGGGATCACCCAGTCCTTGATCCTCTGCGGCCACACCCATATCCCGCGTGCCGTGCAGCTTTCCGATGGGCGGTTGATCGTCAATCCGGGCAGCGTCGGCGGGCCGGGCTATACGGATGACGCACCTTATCCGCACAAGGTGGAGGCGGGGCTGCCGCATGCGAGCTACGCGATCCTCGACGATGCGTCGGGCCGTTGGTCCGTAACCTTCCGGCTGGTGCCCTATGATCACATGGCGATGAGCAAACTCGCTGCGGAGCGAGACCGGCCGTCCTGGGCCAGAGCGCTCGCGACGGGGTTCGTCGACGAGTAGTCCGGCTCATTTCCTCTAAGGATCGCTTGGCCTTGGCCAGGAGCAAGGCGCCGGCGGCGCCTTGCACAATCAATCCGCTTAGAACGGGCTTTCCGCGATGATCGACTTGTCGACATCGGCCAGTTGCCGCTTGCCACAGAGTGCCATGGTGACATCCATTTCCTTGGCGATGATCTCCAATGCCGTCTTTACGCCCTTCTGGCCCATGGCGCCAAGGCCATAGAGGAAAGGGCGGCCGATATAGGTGCCCTTGGCACCCAGCGCGATCGCCTTCAGCACGTCCTGGCCGGATCGGATGCCGCCGTCTAGATGCACTTCGATCTTGTCTCCGACGGCGTCGACGATCTTCGGAAGCATGGCGATGGAGGAATGGGCGCCGTCCAGCTGGCGGCCGCCATGGTTGGAGACGATGATCGCGTCAGCGCCGGTCTCTGCCGCCATCTTGGCATCCTCGACATCGAGAATGCCCTTGATGATCAGCTTGCCGCCCCATTGCTTCTTGATCCATTCGACATCGGCCCAGGAGAGTTTCGGGTCGAATTGTTCGGCCGTCCAGGAGTGCAGCGAGGAGAGGTCGGTGACGTTCTTGGCGTGGCCGTGGATGTTGCGAAAGGTGCGGCGGTTTGTCTGCAGCATGTTCCAGCACCAGTACGGGCGGATTGCCATCTGGTAGAGATGTTTTGGTGTCAGCCTCGGCGGGGCGGCGAGGCTGTTTCTGATATCCTTGTGGCGCTGGCCAAGCAATTGCAGGTCGGCCGTCAGCACGAGCGCCGAGCATCCGGCAGCGCGGGCACGCTCGATAAGGTTGATGACGAAGTCGCGGTCGCGCATCACATAGAGCTGGAACCAGAAGGGCCGCTTGGTGACCGAGGCGACGTCCTCGATCGAGCAGATGCTCATGGTCGAGAGCGTGAAGGGCACGCCGAATTCTTCCGCAGCCTTTGCCGCCAGCATCTCGCCATCGGCATGCTGCATGCCTGTCAGCCCCGTCGGTGACAGGGCTACTGGCATTTTGACCTTCTCGCCGATCATCGTGGTTTCCAGCGTGCGGCCGCTCATGTCGACCAGTACGCGCTGGCGCAGCTTGATCCTGGAGAAATCGCTCTCATTCGCCCGGTAGGTGCTCTCTGTATAGGAGCCGCTGTCGGCATAATCGAAGAACAGTTTTGGCACGCGCTTGCGGGCCAGTTTCTTCAGGTCTGCGATTTCGAGGATCGGGGCCATTGTCTCTCTCCGCCAATGTCTTTTCACCGGCATACCATGCCGTTCGGCATGATGTGAACTGGTACGAAGAGTGAGAGGTAAAATAAATTTACCTCTCACTCTTCGTCAAAAATGCTCACCCGACTTGAAGGGGCCGACACGCATGCCGGCGGCGATCAAATAGGCAGTGGACCAGCCGATTAACAGGAAGCCATTGACGCCTTCAAGCGCGGCCAGCATGCGCCATTCGGGATGGGGCACGACATCGCCATAACCGACAGTCGAGAAGGTGATGGTGGAGAAATAGAGGGCGGTCTCGAAATCATCGACCACGCCGATCAGCGTGAAGCTTGCGGCCCAGAGCCAGACTTCGGCGGTCAGCACGGCAAAGACGCCGATGACGACCGTGTTCATCGCCAGCATGCGGCTGCGATGGCCATGCAGGCGGATGCGGTCCGTCACCCAGCTCATGACATGGGTCACACCCATCAGGCCGAACGTGTGGATGACCACGGTCAGCGATATCATCAGTGTGCCGAGGGCGAGATTGGTGGCGAGCATGAGGCAGCATCCCCAATTATCCGCGCAAGTCCTTGCGGATCATCAATTTGAGACCCGACCAGACGTCATCGACGGCGCAGACTTTTACATCGACGAGCCCCGTTGGCAGGAAGATGGTGCGCAGCACATCTTCGGTGATCGTTGTCGGGACTTTGGAGGCTTTCTTGGGCCAGGAGATCCACAACATGCCCGTTGGTTTCAGCATGGCTTTGAGGCCGAGGGCGTGGTCTTCGAGGCGGGCGCGCTCCGTCTCGAACACATGGAGATAGTCGAGGGCCGATCCCGCCGCCGCGTCGAGCGAGGCGGCTTGGTCAGCCTTTGGTAGGTCGATGGCCAGATGCTGCAGGTGTTGCGGTAGACCAACGAACAAAGCGGCGAGTTCCGGTTTCAATCCGAGCTTCTTCGGAAGCGGGGTGCCGGAATAGCCGCTTTCGCTCATCTGATCCTCACATCATGGCTCCGGGCTTAGAAGCCTTACCCGCCACATAGGTTTCGACCACCGAACGATCGTCGCCGAGCGTCTGCAGCAGGAAGAGTTTTTCGGACAGCGAGGTGACGGTCTCCATGCGGAGCCGCATGGCAGGGGTTGCTGCCGCATTCAGCACCACGATGTCGGCATCTGTGCCTTCGTCCAGGGTGCCGATCCGGTCCGCGAGGTCGAGCGCCACGGCATTGCCCAGCGTCATGTGGTAGAAGCTTTCGAGCGGGTTCAGCCGCTCGCCCAACAATTGCTGGATCTTGTAGGCCTCGTCCATGGTCTTGAACATGGAATAGCTCGAGCCGCCGCCGATGTCGGTCGCGACCGCGACGGTCACCGGCTTCTCGCGCCGCTGGATGGCCTTCAGCGGGAAGAGGCCGGAGCCGAGGAAGAGGTTCGAGGTCGGGCAGTGCACGGCGACCGCGCCGGTTTCCGCCATGGCATCCGCCTCGCGATCCGACAGGTGGATGGCATGGCCGAAGAGCGCCTTCTTCCTGAGCAGGCCGTAGCGGGCATAGATGTCGGTGTAGTCGATGGCGTCCGGATAGAGTTTGCATGTGTAGCGGATTTCGTCATGGTTTTCAGACAGATGCGTCTGGATGTGCAGATCGGGGAATTCTTCCGCCAGCTTCTGCGTCATCGCCATCTGCTC
>JARXAQ010000024.1 GCA_029865825.1 Rhizobium sp. | reverse complement strand
GATACCCTATTGGGTTCATCTGCTGACCACCATTCCCTTCATGATGCTCACCTGCGTTCTCCCGCTTCGACCGCTGAAAGGCTGGTTGGTTGCGAGTCAGTATTTCTACAAGGCGGAAGAAGGAAAGATTGACCGCGAGTTCAGGATGACGCGACCCGGCAAGACACCGGATGGCGACGCGGTTGAGACCCTTTCAGTTTCGATGCCCACCAAGGGTTTATGATGAGACACGACGGCCGATGGCGAAGACCATCGGCCGGCCGGAGCATCAGAAGAAGGTGCCGGCCATTTCCGGCGATCCCTCGAGCGTATGGCCCATGAATTCCAGCGCACCCTTTAGTGTCTCGCGCCGTATCGGCCCGCCGAGGCACACGCGCACGGCCTCCTCGGCCTGGCCATCAACGGTGAATGCGTCGCTGGCGACGACACCGATGCCGGAGGCACGCATCTGCGTGCCGAAGGTCGAGCGCGTCCATCCGTTTGTCAAAGGCAGCCAAATATTGAAGCTGATCGGATCGCTCTTGTAGCTGCCTGCCGGCAGCACTTCGGCGACCAGCGCCTGGCGCGCCGTCGCTTCGGCACGAATGAACCGTAAGATGCTGTCGGCCGTGCCGTCTTCGATCCAGCGCGTTGCGAGAGCGGCGGAAAGCGGCGACGCCATGACGCTTGCCGCGCGCATGGCGCTGGCAAAGGGCCAGGCTGCCTTGGTATCGGGGACGACGACATAAGCAAGCCGAAGGCCGGCGCCGATGCATTTCGCCAGCCCGCCGATATGCCAGGTCAGATCGGGTGCCATGGCCGCAAGGGGCGCTGGACCGTGCAGCGGAATAAAGCCGTAGGCGTCATCTTCCACGATCGGGACGTGATATTTGCGGGCAACGGCACAAATTTCCTCACGCCGTTTTTCCGGTATCGTCAGCGTCATCGGGTTTTGCAGCGTCGGATTGAGGTAGAGCGCCTTCGGCTTGCCGGTCTTGCAGATCTCTGCAAAGGCCGCGGGAATGATCCCCTCTTCATCCATCGGAAGTCCCGTCAGATTGAGACGAAGCTGGGCCGCGATCGAGCGCATGCCGGGATAGGTGATATTCTCTGACAGCACCATATCACCGGGCTTTGCAAGCAATCCGAAAATCGCCAGAAGGGCTGGGTGAGCCCCGGGCGTCACAAAAATCCGCTCTTGGGAGGGCACCAGTCCACGGCGGCTGAGCCATGATGCGGCAGCCTCCTTATCCATGCCGGCGCCACCAAAACCCTCAGAGCGCAGAAGCCGGATCAAGTTGGTCGCAACGGACGAGAGCCCTTCCTGCATGCGCGCCAGGAGATCGGGATCGTCAGGCTCCGGCGGCATGTTCATGGAAAAGTCGACGACGGAGGTGCGCCTTGCGTCCAGGGCGGCCTGAGAGACGAAGCCGCGCCGTTCCTTTTCCGCGCCGCCGGTGACGAAAGTTCCGCGTCCGACATGGGTTGCGACCAATCCGCGCTTTTGCGCCTCGACATAGCCGCGCGCAACGGTGGTGAAATCAATGGCGAGCCGCTTGGCGAGGTCGCGTTGCGGCGGCAGCCGATCACCGACCAGAAGCTTGCCGCTCTTTAAATCCATCTCGATGACATCGGCAATCGCCATGTAGCGTGGGCCATTGCTGCGGGAGAGGTCGGGAAGCCAGGTTTTCATGAAACTCATCTTTGGTGAATATTGACTGTATATTGTTGCTTTCCGCCACTGTCACGCAAAAAAGCCACTTTCCCCCATGTTCGCGACGCAGCATCAGGCTCTTTCAGACATGAATGATGGCAAATTGACTGCACTCAAAGTTGGACGAAGCGCCTACGACTTCGTCAGATTTTTGCCCAGCGATTAGCGCCTCCGCGCTCCGCTCCGCGAAATTGAATGTGTAATTGAATGCATAAAGCGCCATTTTGACTTGATATTAGGCAAAACGCGGATTGGCATACCCCTTGCAATTGAATGGTAGTGGCCCGCCGTGGGCCGACCTCAACACAGGAGCCATTCAATGCCCGCAATCACCGCACCGGCCCACGCTGATGGAGACTTCTTCGTCGATTACGAAGAAAAGGTCTTTGAAGATGTGCAGGCCCTGGAAGGCGAGAAAGCCCTCATCACCTTCCACACCGTTGCCTTCGAAGGCTCGATCGGCCTCGTCAACCTGCTCCAGGCCAAGCGCCTGAAGCGCAAGGGATATGATACGTCCATTCTGCTTTACGGCCCCGGCGTCACGCTCGGCATCCAGCGCGGTTTCCCCAAACTCGGTTCGGAAGCCTTTCCGGGCCATCTCAACTTTAACAACCAGATCAAGGGATTTCTCGAAGAAGGCGGCAAGGTCTATGCCTGCCGGTTCGCCCTCCAGGCCCTCTATGGCCATGGTGAGCCGTCCTTGATCCCCGGCATCACGCCCATCAGCCCGCTCGATGTGCTGGATCTCATGCTGATCCATCGCCGCGCCGGTGCAGTCATTCTCGATACCTGGACGCTCTGACCCGAGCCGCCCCGCGCTTAAGCGCGCGTTCGGAAGGCGGGGTCCGCTCCGCCTCCTTCACCTCAATTCAAGGAAGTCGTCATGGCTGTCAACAGGACCATCAGGGCCGCCGCCGCACAGATCGCGCCGGATCTCACCTCCCGCGACAAGACGCTGGCCCGCGTGTTGGAAACGATCCGCGAGGCCGCCTCCAAGGGCGCGGAGCTGATCGTTTTCCCGGAGACATTCGTCCCCTGGTATCCCTATTTTTCCTTCGTCCTGCCCCCGGTTCTCTCGGGCCGCGAGCATCTGCGCCTTTACGAGGAAGCGGTCACAGTGCCCAGCGCCACGACCGACGCAGTGGCGGCCGCAGCCCGCGAACATGGCATCGTCGTGGCGCTTGGCGTCAACGAACGGGATCACGGCACGCTTTATAACACGCAATTGGTGTTCGATGCGGATGGCGCCCTCGTTCTCAAGCGACGCAAGATCACGCCGACCTTCCACGAGCGGATGATCTGGGGCCAGGGCGATGCGTCAGGCCTGAAAGTGGTCGACAGCCAAATCGGCCGCATCGGCGCGCTCGCCTGCTGGGAGCATTACAATCCGCTCGCCCGCTACGCGCTGATGGCCCAGCACCAGGAAATCCATGTCGCGCAGTTCCCGGGCTCCATGGTCGGGCAGATCTTCGCCGACCAGATGGAAGTCACCATCCGCCACCATGCGCTGGAAAGCGGCTGTTTCGTCGTCAACGCCACGGGCTGGCTGAGGGACGAGCAAATCCACTCGATCACCCCAGACGAAGGACTGCAGAAGGCTCTGCGCGGCGGCTGCATGACGGCGATCATCTCGCCCGAGGGCAAACATCTGACCGCCCCGATCACTGAGGGCGAAGGCATCCTGATTGCCGATCTCGACATGAGCCTCATCCTCAAGCGCAAGCGGATGATGGATTCCGTCGGCCACTATGCGCGTCCCGAACTGCTGCATCTCGTCATCGACGATCGCCCGGCAAACCCGATGGTGACAGCCCATCCTTTCCTCGAAACCGCACCGACAGGGAGCACTACCGATGGACACCAGACCCCAGCTTTCGACGGAAACACTGATCAACGAATTGCAATCGTTCGGCGCGAGGCTCGTTGATCCCAAGGCCGGGCACGAAAGCCGCCGCGGCGGTGCCGGCCCTTCCGATCACAAGGCGCTGACCATCGACGGCATGACGGTCATGGTACCGGTCCACACCGCACCCGCCTTCGAGAGCCCGTACCTGGTCGAGAAACCTGACGATGCGGGAAACAGCCGCATCAGCCGTGACGGCCGGGTCATCGGCGAAGTCTCGTTTCCCTTGCGCCCCCGCTTTTACGAGCGCTCGACGGAAGACGGCATACCTTATTCGCAGATCGCAGTGCTACACGGACGCGATGTGCTTGCAACCACCGTGCTGCAGACCTGCATTCGCTACCAGAGCCGGACGAAAACCTGTCAGTTCTGCGCCATCGGCCAGTCGCTGGCCGCCGGCCGCACTGTGGCCCACAAGACGCCGGCGCAGTTGGCCGAAGTCGCCAAGGCCGCCGTCGAGCTTGATGGCGTCAAGCATATGGTGATGACCACAGGCACGCCGAGGGGCGACGATCGGGGCGCCGCCGTGCTGACAGAGAGTGCGCGTGCCATCAAGGCCGCCGTCGATATTCCCATCCAGGCCCAGTGCGAGCCGCCGGAAGACGATATCTGGTTTTCGCGGATGAAGGAGGCCGGCGTCGACGCGCTCGGCATGCATCTGGAAGTCGTGACGCCTGAAATTCGCGCCCGCATCATGCCGGGCAAGGCGCAGGTCGGCATCGAGAAATACATGGCCTCGTTCAAGGCGGCGGTCGAGGTATTCGGGCGCGGACAGGTTTCCACCTATATCCTCGCAGGCCTTGGAGACACCCGCGAAGCCATCCTCGACATCTGCGAAAAGCTGGTCGCCATCGGCGTCTATCCCTTCGTCGTGCCCTTCGTGCCGATCTCGGGCACGCCACTCGAAAGCCATCCCGCTCCAAAGCCGGAATTCATGCATTCGATCCTCGGGCCCTTGTCGAAACTGCTCGTCGAAAGCGGCCTGAAGGCCGTCGATATCAAGGCCGGTTGCGGCAAATGCGGCGCCTGCTCTGCCCTTTCCACCTATGAGAGGATGCTGACGAAATGATCATCGAACCGTTCTCGCCCTTCCGCACCAGCGAATACCAGGTGAAGTTTGCCACATCCGCCTGGGAGCGCGACGAGGCCCACGCCCTTCGCCGCGATGTCTTCTGCCGCGAACAGCAGATCTTTGAGACAGACGACCGGGACGCCATCGACGACCATGCCACGCCCATCGTCGCGCTTTCCATGCTCGGCGTCGCCGCCGACCGGCTGGTCGGCACGGTGCGCATTCATCAGGAACAGCCGGGCTTGTGGTGGGGGTCGCGCCTTGCCGTGCACGAGGATTTCCGCAAGATCGGTGCGCTTGGCGCCACGCTGATCCGGCTTGCCGTCTCCTCCGCGAATGCCATGGGCTGTCATACGTTCCTCGCTAATGTCCAGGTGCAGAACGGCCTGCTCTTTCGCCGCCTGCACTGGGATGTGGTCGAGGAATTCGAGGTCTACGGCAAACCGCACCTGCGGATGAAGGCGGATCTCAGTTGGTATCCCCCCTGCGCCACGCCGGAGGCCGGTTTCGTGGCACTCGCCAAACGGGCGGCTTGACCATGGCGGATGTCGACCTCGGCACGCTCGCAGAAAAACTGCGCTCCAGCAAAGGGATCGCTGCCAAACACGATATCGGCAGCGTGACCGCCCGGCTTGGCGTCAGGGACAAGGCCGTGCCCGTGGGGGACGACTGCGCAGCCCTGCCCGACGGAGACGGCTATCTGCTGTTTGCCATCGAAGGCTTCATGAATGCCTTCGTCGCCGCCGATCCCTGGTTTGCCGGCTGGTGCGGCGTCATGGTCAATATCTCCGACGTGATCGCCATGGGCGGGCGGCCGACCGCCGTGGTCGATGCCGTCTGGGCCGATGGCGAGGCGGGAGCCGCCCCGGTTCTCGATGGCATGCGGGCGGCGGCTGAGGCCTATGGCGTGCCGATCGTCGGCGGTCACACCAATATTCGCACCGACCGGGGCCAGTTGTCGGTTGCCATTGTCGGGCGCGCAAAATGCCTACTGACCAGTTTTGACGCGCGTCCCGGCGACGTGCTGATTGCCGCTGTGGATCATCGCGGCCGCTACCGCGCGCCCTTCGACAACTGGGAAGCTGCGACCGACGCGCCGGCCGAGCGGCTTCGTGGCGATCTCGACATCCTGCCGCAGATTGCCGAGGCTGGGCTTTGCCTTGCCGCAAAGGACATCAGCCAGGGCGGTATCGTCGGCACGGCAATCATGCTGGCCGAATGTTCCGGCATTGGCATCGATATCGATGTGAAGACCATTCCGCTGCCATCAGGCGTCAGCCTCGACCGCTGGCTGGCGACCTTTCCAAGCTTTGGCTATCTCCTCTCGGTCTCGCCCGACAACGTCGATGCGGTGCTCGGTCGGTTTGCAGCGCGAAACATTTCCGCCGCCGTCATTGGCTCTGTGCTGGCGGGTAGCACTGTTGCGATCACCGATGGCACCAATCGCATCGTCATCCGTGACCATGCGACGACACCGCTCATGCAGCTTGGCCCGACGGAGCATTCCCGATGACCCGTCACCATATCCCCCGCCCCTTGCGCATCGCCATGCTGACGCATTCCACCAATCCGCGCGGCGGCGTCGTGCATGCCATGCAGCTTTCCGAAGCGCTGACGGCGCTGGGTCACACCGTCACCCTGCACGCGCCAGATGCCAAGGGAACGGGCTTTTTTCGCCCGCCCGCCTGCCGCACCGCCTGTTTTCCGGTACCGCCTGCCCTCCCGGATATGGCTGAGATGGTCGAGCATCGCATTGCCGACTACGTCAAATATTTCGAACCGGCGGAAAATCGCGCTTTCGATGTCTTCCATGCCCATGACGGCATTTCCGGCAATGCGCTGGCGACGCTGAAGGAGCGCGGCCTGATTTCCGGCTTCGTGCGCACCGTCCATCATATCGACCAGTTCGACGACAAGCGCCTGATGGCCCTTCAGGACCGCTCGATCCGTGCGGCCGATGCCTTCCTCGCCGTCAGCAGCCTGTGGCATAGCGCCTTGCGTGACAGCCTTAGCGTGGAGGCCACCGTCGTCGGCAATGGCGTGGATACCAAGCGCTTTGCCCCCGCGTGGAGCGGCGAGCAGACGGCACTGCGAGACCGGCTCGGCCTCCATGCCGGCCCGGTTTTCTTGAGCATCGGCGGCATCGAGGCGCGGAAAAACACAATCGGCATTCTCGATGCGTTCCGGCAGTTGCGGGCCGTGAAGCCAGACGCACAATTGATCATAGCCGGCGGCGTCTCGCTGCTCGACCATCGGGATTATCGGTCGGAATTCGAGTCCCATTTGCGGGCGCTGCGCGATGATGCTGCCGCTGTCCACATCATTGGCGCGGTGTCCGATGACGATATGCCGAACCTCTACAGGCTCGCCGACGCGCTGGTTTTCCCCTCGCTGAAGGAAGGTTTCGGCCTCGTCGTGCTGGAGGCAATGGCCTCCGGCGTTCCCGCTATCGTGCCATCCATCGCCCCCTTTACCGAATATCTCGGCCACGACGATGCCCTTTGGTGCGATCCCCGCCACTCCGCTTCGATTGCCGAAGCCATGGCCTTGGCCCTGATGCCTGAGATCCGCAGCCAAGTCATCCCGCGTGGCGTGGAGGTCGCGGGGCGCTTCACCTGGCAGCGTGTCGCACAGGCCCACCTTTCCACATATGCAACATTGAAGGAGGCAGTTCATGCCTGAGATGCGCTTTGTCATCACCTGGCCCGATGGCGAGGATGAGACCTGTTATTCCCCTTCGCTGATCATCCGCGATTTCTTCGCCGAGGGTGAAACCTATCCGGTCGTGGATTTTGTCGAGCGCAGCCGACAGGCGCTCACCATCGCCAGTGACCGGATCGCCGCAAAATACGGATTTGCCTGCTCGGCCGCGAACGACCAGCTCGCCCGCATCGAAGCCGCAGCAACCCCCTTCCTCGATCGCGCGGATGCCCGCGTCCGCTGCAAGACATTCATCCTGTGAAAGGCCATCCGATGACCAAATCTCTGAAATCCCATTACAGCGCCGTCGTGGTGGGCGGCGGACAGGCCGGCCTGTCC
>JARXAQ010000247.1 GCA_029865825.1 Rhizobium sp. | reverse complement strand
ATCCTCACCAATGCCCGCATCGTCCTGGAGGATCGCATCGTCCATGGCAGCGTCCTCGTTCGCGATGGCCAGATTGCAGAGATCGACGAAGGCAGGAGCCGTCACGGCGAAGATCTGGGTGGCGAGTATCTCGTCCCGGGTTTGGTCGAGCTGCACACAGATCATCTCGAGTCCCATTATTCACCGCGCCCCGGCGTGCGCTGGGACAAGACCTCGGCAATCCAGGCGCATGACGCCCAGGTGGTCACCTCGGGCATCACCACGGTCTTCGACTGCCTGCGCATGGGCTCCGACGAGGATGGTGGCTTCGACAAGGGCGAGATGCGCGACATGGCCGATGCCATTCAGGCCGCCGAAAAGGATGACCGCCTTCGCGCCGAGCACCTGATCCACCTGCGCTGCGAGGTCGCCTCGAACAATGTGCTCGATCACTTTGCCGACTTCGAGACCGACCCGCATGTGCGCCTCGTCTCGCTGATGGACCATTCCCCAGGCCAGCGTCAGTTCCAGACGATGGATCAGTACACGCTCTACTACAAAACCAAGCGCGGCCTGACCGACGAGGCCTTTGCCCGCTTCGTCGAAAACCGTCTCGCCCTGTCCGAACAATATTCCGGCATCCATCGCGATACGCTTGCCCGCATCTGTGCCGAGCGCGGCATTACGGTTGCGAGCCACGACGATGCGACGCTTGCCCATGTGGAGGAAGCCAAGGGGCATGGGGTGAAACTCGCGGAATTCCCGACCAGCCTCGAAGCCGCGGAGGCCTCGCACAGGGCCGGCATGAGCGTGTTGATGGGCGCGCCCAACGTTGTGCGCGGCAAGTCGCATTCGGGCAATATCGCCGCGCGCGATCTCGCCAAGCTGGGTGTGCTCGACGTGCTCTCCTCGGACTATGTGCCTCTCAGCCTGCTGCATGCGGCCTTCGTGCTTGCCGACGATATCGACGGCATCGAACTGCCGGCAGCCCTTGCCATGGTGACGTCGACCCCTGCCCGCACCGTGGGCTTGGCCGATCGCGGCCGGATCGCCACCGGCCTGCGCGCCGATGTCGTCCATGTGCGCCGCGCGGAAGGCGTGCCGGTGGTCAAGTCCGTCTGGCGCCAGGGACGGCGGGTGGCGTGATGACGGCATTGCCGCAAAGCCTTGGCCCCCAGAAGCCCGGCATCCTCGTCGCCGTCGTTGGCCCAAGCGGTGTCGGCAAGGACAGCCTGATCGGCGGGGCAAGGTCAGAGCTTGCGGCCTCGCCTGATGTGCGCTTTGCCCGTCGGATGATCACCCGGCCGGCCGACGAAGCCGGCGAAAACCACATGCCGGTGTCATCGGGTGACTTTGGCCAGCTGGAGAAAGCCGGTGCTTTTGCCGTCAGCTGGGACGCCCATGGTCTCAAATACGGCGTGCCCGCCACGGTGCTGGATGATCTCGCCGCAGGCCGGATCGTCGTGGTCAACGGATCGCGCTCGGCGCTTGATCGCTTCCAGGCCGTCTTTCCCCGCCTTGTCGTCGTCAATGTGACGGCCAGCCGCGATGTGCTGGCCGTGCGATTGGCTGCGCGTGGACGCGAGAGCCGGGAAGACATCGAAGCGCGGCTTTCGCGTGCCGTCGAGCCGCTGCCGGAGAGCTTCAACACGGTCACGATCGACAATAGCGGCAGCCTGGAGACAGCCGTTCGGACCCTGGTGACCCTGCTTCAGGATCTGCAGCAGCAGACGGCATAAGTCAGCTGGCGGGTTCCAGCGGCAGGTAACCGACCCCCGCCGCCTCAGCCGCCTCTACCGCCGCGTCATAGCCTGCATCAGCATACCGGATGATGCCGAGCGAGGTGTCGTTGGTCAGCGCATGCGACAGGCGCTCTGCACCCCCTTCCGTTCCATCCGCGACTATGGTGACGCCGGCGCTCGTCATGTAGCCGGCATAACCACCCCCGCCCGAATGAATGACGACAAGATCG
Organism: Rhizobium sp.; assembly: GCA_029865825.1. GTDB lineage: Bacteria > Pseudomonadota > Alphaproteobacteria > Rhizobiales > Rhizobiaceae > Allorhizobium. Next base: position 20,920 of record JARXAQ010000247.1, on the reverse strand, counting down.
GCCATCGACGCGCACATGGTCATGGCGTTGATCAGCGGCCAGTCGGCGATCGCGTCGGAGCCATCCTTCATGTTCTCGGTCATGATGTTCGGATGGGCCATGGCGCCGGCATCGAGATGGTCACGCGAAAAGGCGATCGGGCCTTTCAACTCGCCCGATGCCACGAGTGCATTGACGGCGACGGCAAGCCGCGTGCGCTCGCCGTGTCCGAGCCAGGCGATACGGGCCGGAAGCCCTTCGAAGGGGACGTGTTGGCGCGCCAGCGCGATCCAGTTGGTAACAATGAAATTGTCGGGAAAGAGCTCTAGTACCAGGTCGTCGATGCGGGCGATGTCGGTTTCCTCGCCCGATAGCGCCATCCAGCGAAACGGGCCGATCGCCTTGCAAAACAGCGGCCTCAGATAGGCTTCAGTGAAGATCGGAATATCGAAGGCGTTCGCCACCCCGCCTTCGCGCGCCTGCGTGCGGATCAGATTGCCGTTGTCGAAGACTTCCGAGCCTTGTCTCTGGAAGGCGAGCATGGCGCGCACGTGATCGACGATCGAGGCGCGGCTGGCGGCCATCAGCTGGGCGGGCCCCTCCTCGCGCAGACGGCGGACTTCGTCCAGGCTCATGCCCTTTGGCACATAGCCATAGACGAGATCATGCGCCGAGGTCTGGTCGGTGACGATGTCGGGGACCACGCCGCGCGCTTCGATCTTTGGATAAATGTCGGCGGCATTACCGACCAGGCCGACGGACACGGCGCGTTTCTCCGCAACCGCCTCATCGATCAGGCGAAGAGCCGTGTCGAGATCGGGCGCTATCACGTCGAGAAAGCCGATCGCCCGGCGTTTTTCGGCGCGTTCCGGGTCGATATCGACGACCAGGATCGCAGCGCCCGCCATACGGCCGGCCAGCGGCTGCGCCCCGCCCATGCCGCCAAGCCCTGCCGTCAGGATGAAGCGTCCGGCAAGCGAGCCGCCGAAGCGGCGCTCGGCAATGCGCATGAAGATCTCGTAGGTGCCCTGAATGACCCCTTGCGAGCCGATATACTGCCAGGCGCCGGCGGTCAGCCCACCCCAGCAGATCAGGCCCTTCTTCTCGAGATCGTAGAAGACCTCGGCCTTCGCCCATTGTCCGACGATATTGCAATTGGCCATGATGACCAGCGGTGCTTTCGCATGGGTCTTGAGCAGTCCGACGGGCTTGCCGGATTGGATGATCAACGTCTGGTCCTCGTCCATGGAAAGAAGCGTCTCGACGATCTTCGCATGGGCGGGCCAGTTGCGCGCCGCCTTGCCGAGGGCTGCGTAGACGACCAGACGATCCGGGTCCTCGCCGACCGAGAGCACGTTTTCCAAAAGCCTGAGAAGCGCCTCCTGGCGCCAGCCTTTTGCCCTGAGCTCAGGGCCGCCGGGAATGGGAAAGCCGGGATGGCGCGGATTGGGTTTCGGCATGGGAAAACTCCTTCGGCGTTCGGTCAGTCGGCAAGGGCGTAATCGGCAATGCGGATGCCGAGCGCCTTTTCGACCGGCGGGTAGACGGCGGGATCTTTCACCCCGGCTGAGAGCGGGATGACGGTCTTCGGTACATGTAGGATGAAGATCGGCATGCCCTCACGCAGCTGTCCGACGCTGAGCGGTTCGCCCTCTGTCGACAGCGTGGTGATGACATCCGGGAAGGTGGCGAGACGGTTGCCGCCTGCATCATCGACGGCCATATACTCGTTCATGATGTGCAGTGTCATGGCGGTGTCATCAGAGCCGACCGTCACCGTGCCGACATCGAAGGCTTCGTTGGTGTAAACGACGGCCTTCTTCGTCACGATGCCTTCCTTCAGGATCGTGCCCGAAGTCGCCTTGACGATGGCGTCGATCACCGCACCCGCCCCTTTGGCCTCCGCTGCAATAATCGCTTCGCCCAGTGCCAGCGCTAGCGAAATGCCGCCAATCGCTGCATTGCGCCTGACGTAAGACGCACGCAAGGGATTGCGGCAAGACGCGATGAACCCGCCGGACTGATCGGCGGCCGTGCGCAGGATCGGCGAGACCTTGGCGGTGGCGCCCCGCACCACCAGCTCGATGTAGCGGTTCTCCGCCCGATTGCCGCCGACGGCGGTCTGGATCATCTGTTCCGGGGACCCCGCCATGCCGATCGCGCCCATGTCGCCGGTCGGATGGGCTCGGATATCGCCCACGGCATCGACGACCTTGGTGCCGAGGATGGCGGACGGCAGCCAGCCGTTCAGCGTCGAGGATTTGCCATTCTGGCCAACGATCAGGCCTGACAGTTTTTCGCCGAGCGCTTCCTGCAGCAGCCGAACGGCCTTCACATAATCAACGCCCTGCATTTCCCAAGGGGTGGTCGATGCGGGCGCGCCGATAGCAGCGGCCGTCGCCACCCAGTCTTCATCAGCCAGTTCCTCGATCGAGACCAGTTCCGGCTTGCCGATGCTGACGGCCGCATAGCCGAGCATACGTCCGTGATCTGCCCAGCCACCGCCCCCGGCGGCATAGACAGAGCCACCCTTGACGGCCGCCTCGACGTCCTTCTCAGTCAGTATGCGTCCCATCTTCGGTCTCCTTCAATTCATCGTCCAGTCTCAGAATTGCATCGAGCAGAACGGCTGCCCCGAGCGTGATATCGGCGTTTTCGGCCCATTCTTCCGGTGCATGGCTGCGCCCTCCCGCGCAGGGGATGAACACCATGCCGGCGGGGCCGATTCGCGCCATGAAGGCGGCGTCATGGCCGGCGCCGGACGCCATTTGATGGTGGCTTGCGCCGGTCGCGTGGCAGGCCGCCTCCAGGGCGTTGATGGCGAGAGAGTGCATCGGGGTTGCGGGATTGTCGGAGAGCACCCTGGGGGCAGCGATTGCAACGCCGGTATCCCGGTTAACGTCTTCGACGGCCTCGGCCAGCAACATATGGAAACGGTCCAGGTCTGGTCTCAGCTCGGCCCTGACATCCAGCAGCATCCTCACCCGCGAGGGCACGACATTGGCGGCATTCGGCTCGATTTCGAACTCGCCGACGGTGGCAGCGAAATGCCCCGGTCCTGCTGCAAGCTCTATCCCGAGACGCTCGATGGCAAGCACCAGCCGGGCGGCGGCCGACAGCGCATCGAGCCGCCCCGTCATGGGCGTTGTGCCGGCATGATCGGCACGGCCCGAAACGATGATCTCGATCCGGGTGATGCCTGCAATCGCCGTCACCACGCCGATATCGAGACGGGCCGTTTCCAACACCGGCCCCTGCTCGATATGCAGTTCCAGAAAAGCGCGGATATCCGAGCGTGCGGCAGACAGGGCGGGATTGCCGCCGACCATGGTCAGCCCTGCTTCCAAGGTGAGGCCGCCGGCCTGGCGGATCAGCCAGTCCTGCGGCATGACGCCGGCCATGCCACGACTGCCGATGCAGGAGACCCCGAAAATGGAGACCTCCTCGGCCAGGAAATCGACGATCTCCAGGTCATGGACGAGTGTGATGCCGCGATCGGCGATGGTGCGGGCAACCTCGAGTGCTGCCACCACGCCGGCAATGCCGTCGAAGCGCCCGCCTTCCGGAACGGTATCCGAATGCGAGCCAAGCATGAGGGTGCCGCGCCCCGGATCTGTCCCGGGACGCCGGCCGATCAGATTACCGGCGGCATCGATGCGGGTCTCAAGTCCAGCGCTTTGAAACCTGGCTTCCAGCAAATGGCGTCCTTCGAGGAAGAGCGGCGTGAAGGCCCGGCGCGTATAGGGGCGATCGGGTTCGGTGATCGAGGCCAGCGCATCGATATCGGCGGCGATGCGGCTCGCATCCACCATCAGATTGCGCTTCATGACATGCGCTCCGGAAGGGCAAGACTTGCCGGTGGTCTGACGAAGGCACCGTTTCCTGGCTCTGCCAGCATGCGGCTGCCGTCAAAGGCGAGCTTGCCGCGCAGATAGGTCGCTGCCACGCGGTAAGGCAGCGTGATGCCATTATAGGGCGACCAGCCGACGACGTTGTGGCCGCTTGTCGACGCATCATAGACATGGTTGCTCGGCGTCATCACGGCGATATCAGCATGTTTGCCGACCTCCAGTGCGCCCTTCACATGATCAATGCGGAAATGCCGGGCGGGGTTTTGAGCCATCAGCCGCGCCGCCCAGGTGAGCGGGATGCCGCGCATTAGCGCACCCTTGACGAAGAGCGGCAGCATGGCTTCGAGCCCCGGCACGCCGGATGAATTGGCAAGCATGTCGGGATTGGTCTTGCGCTGCTCCGACCAGCTGACATGATCGGTCGAGACGAGCGTCACATTGCCGGCCGCCACATGACGCCAGAGTTTTTCCACCTCGGCGCGCGGGCGGATCGGCGGATTGATTTTCGCCTTGCCGCCGAGCCGCCTGACATCGTTTTCCTCGTCGAGCACGAGGTAATGGATGCAGGCCTCGACGGTTGCAGCATGTCCCTGGGCGCGGTAGCCGGCGGCGATCTCGTAGCCGCGTCCGAGCGAACAATGCACGACATGGGCGGGGCAGCCGGTTGCCACACCCGTCTCATAGATCTGGTGCATGGCGAGCAGTTCGGTGAGCGGCGGGCGCGACAGGCCATGGGCGCGGTAGTCAGTGATCCCGGCAGCCTTCACCGCCTCGATCGCCGCGCGGACGAATTCGTCATCCTCGTTGTGCACGCCGGCGGTCAGGCCCGTCGGGGCAATGGTGGCAAAACAGGATTGCAGGAGGGCTGCCGGAATGCGGGGAAAACGCTTCGGATCTGTGCCGAAGGTGGAGAACTTGAAGGCTGCGACGCCGGCCTCGACCTGTTCGAGGATCCGGGCTGGCCCCTCTTCCGGGTCGATCGTACCGTAAAGCGCAAAATCGACCCGCGCCTGGCCTGACGCATGCGCCACCTTGCGTTTGACGGCAGCGCCTGAGCAGATCAGATCGCCCTCATCATAGGGCATGTCGACGATTGTGGTGACTCCGCCGGCTGCGGCCGAACGGGTCGACCAGATGAAATCCTCCTGGTTCTTCTGGCTCAGCGAATGCACTTGCGCATCGATGGCGCCGGGGAGGATGAGCGCGTCACCGAGATCATGCCGCTCGCGGGCAGACGGCGCGGCGCCGATCCCGATCCCGGCAATCAGCCCGTCACGAAACGCGACAAAGCCTGAGGGCACCATGCGATCGGGAAGCACCAGGGTTCCTTTGAGAACCAGATCGAAGTCCGTCATGACTTTCTCCCTTAGTGGCGCCGACACCTGCCATAGCGTGCCCGTATGCGAGAGAGTGTATTGCTTTATCGGCATTGTGGGATATCCCATATGTTGAACAGGCGATGCACTTCCCGCCTCGCATCCGACGCCTCGGGAGATGATGGACACCTTCACGCTGATCGCGGCGCATGCCGTGTTGACCACTGGCGGATTGCGCAGCGCCGCCCGATCGCTCGGCCGACCCGTGGCCAGTATCTCGGCGGCTGTCACGCGGCTTGAAAAGGCGCTGGCGACCCACCTGGTGTCGAACGTGGCAGGCATGATTGCGCCAACGCTTGAGGCTCAGAGGCTGCGTCCGGAGCTGGCCAATGCTGCGGAGATCTCGGCGCAACTGCACCGGATGTGTCCTCCAGATGAGGGACAGCAAGGGGTCCAGACCGTCAGTCTGCTGGCGCTTCGTCGCTTCACCGAGGTGGTGAGGGCCGGCAGCATTCGGCGCGCGGCGCGCGACCTGCAGATGGGCCAACCGCAATTGTCGCGTCAGGTTTCGGCTCTGGAGGCGCTGTTGCGGACGCCCCTTCTGGACCGCAGCGGAACCGGGATCCAGCCGACAGTATTCGGGCTTGAAATGGTGACGCTGGCGGAGGCGCTGGAGGCCGTCTGGCAGAGCTTAACCCGGCGTGCCGACAGCGATTTCCGCCGCAACATCTCGACCTTCCGGCTCGGCACGATCATCCCGCTCGGACACGAAAGTGAGACTGCCCGACAACTCGCAGCGCTTGCCGCCCGCTGGCTGTCGGAGCGGCCGAAGACCCCTCTGTTCATCTCGAGCACGACGGCCGAGGATCTTCTGAATGGCTTGCAGACGGGGCTGTTCGATCTGGCGCTCCTTGATACCGACCTCGTGCCTGTGATCCTGGAGCGCAAGGTGGTGGCAAGCCTCAGCCTTGCTATTGTCGGGCGCCCTCCCCTCCTCAACGCCAGGCAGCAGGACCTGTCCGCCCTGCTCCAAAGTCGACCCATCGCCGTGCCGAGCAAACGAAGCGGCCTGCGCCAGCGGTTTACGGAGTTCCTAGCCGGCCTGATGACGGAGGCCGAGCGCGATGCCCTCACTCTGGTGGAAATCGATTCTCTACCGATCCTCGTCAATCTAGTGCTGGAGCACGGCTTTCTCGCCGTGCTGCCTGAGGCCTCCTTTGCCGACATGGATGAACCGCTCGCTTCCATCCTGCTCGATCCAGCCTATGACCTGAAACTCACGCTTGCCTGGCCCCCGACCTTTGCCGCTCGGCGTCTGGCCGATCTGGTGCTGGCATCGCTATGGAGCAAGTAACGCGAGTGGAAGGCATCAGGCCTGGAACACGTGCGCGCCGGCCGGATCGAAGACGAGATCGACATTCGCGGCCGTGCTCAGTCCCTGCAGCATAGGATGGCCAAAGGGCAGGCGAACCGAGACGGAACCGCCCTTGGAAAGGTCGACCAGGATATCGGTGTTGTTGCCGAGAAAGGTCAGGTCACGAATGGTACCCGACAGGTTGCGGCCGTCATTTGCCGCCTTGCGGAGTTCGATCCGTTCCGGACGCAGCAGCAGCGATGCTTTGGTCCCTTCGCTGCGACTGTGCAGCGGGACGCCCGTGACCTCTACGCCGCCCTGGAGTCGGACCCGTGCAGATGAGCCCTGTGCTTCGACGATTTCGGCATCGATAAAGTTGGAATCGCCGATGAAGCCAGCGACGAAGCGGGTGGCAGGTTCTGCATAAAGCGTCTGGCCGGAGCCGATCTGGTCGATCCGGCCATGACTGAACACTGCGATCCGATCGGACAGGCGCAAGGCCTCCTCCTGGTCATGCGTGACGTAGAGAATGGTAACGCCGGTCTCGCGGTGGATACGGCGGATCTCGAACTGGATCTCCTCGCGCAGCTTCTTGTCGAGCGCAGACAGTGGCTCGTCCATGAGAAGGACCGGCGGATCGTAAATCAGCGCGCGGGCAAGCGCCACGCGATGCTGCTGGCCGCCCGACATCAGGGCAGGCTTGCGATCCTCGAAGCCTTCGAGCCGCACCAGCCGCAGGGCTTCCTTAACCTTCGTCTCGATCTCCGCCTTCGGCAGGCGGCGGATGCGCAAGGGAAAAGCGACGTTTTCGCCAACCGTTAGGTGCGGGAACAGCGTATAGCGCTGGAAGACCATGCCGATATTGCGCTTGTGCGACGGGATCTCGATGAGGCTCTTGCCATCGACCCGGATATCGCCCGAGGTCGGGTTCTCAAACCCGGCCAGCATATAAAGCGTCGTCGACTTGCCCGAACCGGACGGACCGAGAAAGGTCATGAACTCGCCCTTGCGGATGTCGAGGGTCACGTCCTGGACCGCAGTGATCGGGCCGTAATCCTTGCGGATGTCGCGGATCTCGATGAAGGATGAGGTCATGTTTTCCGTCCCTTGCGGACCAGGGCCGCGATGACCATCAAGGCGATGGTGAAGAGAATGAGAAGGGTGGAGGCCGCCGCGATGACAGGCGTCAGGTCCTGGCGAAGCGTTGACCAGATCTTGACCGGCAGCGTCTGTAGCGTCGGGCTTGCCATGAAGATGGCCAGCACCACCTCGTCCCAGGAGGCGAGGAAGGAAAAGACCGCCGCCCCGAACAGGCCATGGCTGATCGCTGGTACGGTCACCCGAAGCCGCGCCTCCCAGGGGCTTGCGCCACAGAGTATGGCGGCATCCTCGATCGACTTGTCGAAACCATCGAGCGCGCTGCCGATCGAGATGATCGAGAAGGGCAGAGCGATCAGAAGATGCGCGATGATGAAGCCGAGCGTGGTGCCGGCAAGCCCGATCTGCAGGAAGAAGGCGTAGAGCGCGACCGCGAGCACCACGACCGGCAGGATCATCGGCGTCAGGAAAAGAGCGCGCAACAACTCCTTGCCGACGAAGTTTCCGCGGTTGAGGCTGAGTGCGGCGAGGAAGCCGATCACCACTGAGAGGACCGTGACGACGGAGGCAATCTGCAGGCTGTTCAGCGCCGATGTCAGCCAGCGCGGATCGGAGAACAGTTCTGTATACCAGCGCGTCGTCCAGGCGGGTGGCGGGAAGATCAGCCACTGCGACGAGCCGAAGGACAAAGCCGCGATGAAGACGATCGGCAACAGCAGGAAGAGGCAGACGAGGACCGTCGTGCCGACGAGCATCCATTTCCAGGCACCGAGCTTGTCATAGTCGAGCAGCATGGCGGGACCTCCTCAGCCGATCCGGCTTGCGCCGAAGAAGCGCAACTGCACGGCGTAAAGCAGGAGGGTGACGACCAAGAGAACGAAGGCCGCCGCCCCCCCCATTCCCCAATTGACCAGCGACTGAACGAATTGTGCGATCATTTCAGCGAGCATCATGTTCGCCGTCCCACCGAGCAGCGCAGGGGTGACGTAATAGCCAAGCGCCATGACGAAGACCATCAGTGCACCCGCAGCGACGCCCGGGAGGGATAGGGGGAGGAGGATATGGGTAAAGCATTGCAGACGGTTTGCACCGCAGAGCGCGCCGGCGCGTAGAATTGCTGGGTCGATCGACCTGAGAACGCCGACCAGCGGCAGGATGACGAAGGGCAGCATGATATAGGTCATGCCGATCGTGACCCCGACGAGATTGTTGACCAGTGCCAACGGCTTGTCGATCAGGCCAAGCCCCATCAACGTCTTGTTGATCACGCCGGTGCGCTGCAGGAGCACCATCCAGGCATAGGTGCGAGCGAGCAGGTTCGTCCACATCGACAGGATAATGATGGCAAAGACCAGTTGCGACCAATGGCGAGGCAGGACTGCTAGGGCCCAGGCAACCGGATAACCGATCACCACGGAAAGGGCCGTCACGGTGCCGGCCACCAGAAAGGTATTGGCGAAAATACGCAGATAGGTGCCACTACCGATCAGTTCGGCATAATTCTGCAGGCCGAATTCAGGCTCCGTCACGCTGCGCAACAGAAGGCCGAGCACGGGCGTGACGAAGAAGAGGATGATCAGTAGGAGAGCGGGAACGGCATGGGAAAAGCCGCTTTCGCGTTTCCTGCCTGCTTGCCGAGCGCTGCCTGTACCCGATGTCGCGATTGTGGCCATGCTGTTGCCCCGGTTGAGGTGGACCGGCCGGTCGAGACCGGCCGGCGTCTTGGCTTATTTGGCCTGCCAGTCGTACCAGCGCTTGCCGATCGCATCGCGATTGTCGGCCCAGTAGGTCATGTCGGCATCGACCTGGCTCTCGGCCTGCATGTCGGGCAGCGTCTTGCGGATGGCTTCGTCCATCAGAAGGTTGGCATCGAGATTGGTCGGGGCATAGCCGGACGCCATGGAGAACATCGACTGCTGCATGTCGGCGGTCGCATGGGCGATGAACTTCATCGCCGCATCCTTGTTCTTGGAACCCTTCGGTACGACGAGCGAGTCTGCCGCCGTGATGTTCTGATCCCAGGAGGTCTCGACCGTGACGCCGGTTGCGGCGAGTGCTGTCAGGCGGCCATTCCAGAAGGAGCCGAAGGGCGCTTCGCCGGAGGCCAAAAGCTGCTGGGATGCGGCACCGCCATCCCACCAGACAATATCGGCCTTGATGGTATCGAGCTTCTTGAAGGCGCGGTCGAGATCGAGCGGGTAGAGCTTGTCGGCGGCAACGCCGTCAGCGAGCAGAGCGGCTTCGATGACGCCTGGCGCCGACCACTTGTAGAAGGCGCGCTTGCCCGGGAACTTGGCGGTATCGAAGAGATCAACCCAGGTCTTCGGGCAGGTGCCGGCCACATCCTTGTTGCAGCCGATGACGAAGGAATAATAGAAGCTGCCGACGGAATAATCGGTGACGAAACGCGGATCGAGCTTCGACTTGTCGATGACAGAGAAGTCGAGGGGCTCGAGCAGGCCAGCCTTGCCGGCCTGGACGGCATAGTCGCCCTCGACGTCGACCACGTCCCAGGTAACGCTGCCGGCTTCAACCATGGCTTTGATCTTGCCGTAGTCGGTCGGCCCGTCCTGAACGACCGCAATGCTCGTGTCGCTCGTGAAGCTGTCGGCCCAGCTCGCCTTCTGGGCATCCTGGGTGGTGCCGCCCCAGCTGGTGAAGACCATCTCATCGGCAAGAGCCGAACCCGAGAGGCCGATCAGGGCGGTGAAGACTGTGGCTACCAGTTGTTTTTTCATGTTCCCGTTCTCCGTTATTGTTCACTTTTTATGTGTCATGCAGGCAGGCTAGTCCCGAGCGGCGAGAAGGCCGCCGGCTTCATGATCTTGTTGTCGGCAACCTCGATCAGGTCGCGGATTTTGGGCAGGAAGGCGCGCCAGGCTGGGTCGGCCATCAGCGCCGCGCGCCGCGCCTGCCGCTCGTCCAGGCTGGCAAAGGCCCAGATGTGAACGATTTCGTTGATCGGTCCGATTTCGGAATAGAGGTAGCCGACGAGCTGGCCGAGATGGCTCTTCTGGATCGCGATCCCCTCTTCCTCGACAACCTTCAGGTATTCGGGGATCGCACCGTTCTTCAGTCGATAGGTCCGGATCTCGTAATACATCGGCTCACCGCATCACGAAGGGATCGGGGATCGGATCGTCGGAGGTCCGCACCCAGACGGTCTTGGTGCGCGTATAATCGAGCGCCGCTTGAAGACCGCCCTCGCGCCCGTGACCGGACTGGCCAAAGCCCCCGAACGGCGCGATCGGAGACACGGCCCTATAGGTGTTGACCCAGACGACGCCGGCGCGGATGCGTTTGATCATGCGATGCGCACGGGTCAGGTTCTGCGTGAAGACGCCGGCCGCGAGACCATAACGCGTGTCGTTGGCGAGCCTGACGGCATCCGCTTCGGTCTCGAAGGAGAGAACCGACAGCACGGGCCCGAAGAGTTCCGTCTCGATCGAAGGCGATGTGATGCCGTCGCAGTCGAGGATGGTCGGGGCAAAGTAGTAGCCAGCGTCCTTCGGCCTGCTGCCGCCGGTCACCAGTCTCGCCCCGGCGTCAAGCGAGCCCTGGACGGTCTTTTCGATCAGTGCCCGCTGGCGCTCGGTGCAGAGCGGCCCGACTTCTGTTGCGATATCGAGCGGCGAGCCGATGCGGATGGCGTCTGCCTTCGCCTTCAGGATGTCCAAAAAGCGATCCTTGACCGAGGCCTCGATGATCAGGCGGGAGCCGGCGACGCAGGATTGCCCGGTCGCGGCAAAGATTCCGGCCACCTGGGCATTGGCAGCACTTTCGAGATCGGCGTCGGCAAAGACGACGAAGGGTGACTTGCCGCCGAGTTCGAGCGACGTACTGGCGAGGTTTTCCGCCGAATTTCGCACAACGGCGGCAGCCGTTCCTGGCCCGCCGGTAAAGGCGATATGGGCGACCTTCGGATGGCGGGTAAGTGCCGAGCCGCAGGAGGGACCAAAGCCGGTGAGGATATTGACGACACCGGGTGGGAAACCAGCTTCATGCACGAGACGGGCAAATTCCAGGAGCGGTGCCGGCCCGTCCTCCGAGGCCTTGACCACCAGCGTACAGCCGGCCGCAAGGGCCGGGCCGAGCTTGACGGCGGAGAGAAACAGCTGGCTGTTCCAGGGAACAATGGCCGCCACCACACCGACAGGCTCGCGCCTTAGCCAGACATCCATGTCTGGTTTGTCGATCGACAGATAGGCGCCCTCGATCTTGTCGGCGAGGCCGGCATAGTAACGGTAGTAATCGGCGACATAGGCGATCTGGGCGGAGGTCTCGCGAATGATTTTGCCCGTATCGCGCGTCTCGAGCTCGGCGAGCTTCGGTGCATTGGCGGCGACCAGATCAGCGAGTTTGTAGAGCAGCTTGCCACGCTGGGTCGCCGTCATCGCGGCCCAGGGGCCGTCGAGCAAAGCGGTTTCGGCAGCATTGACGGCGCGGTCGACATCCGTTTCCCGTGCCTCCGGCATGTCTGCCCAGTGCTTGGCCGTTGCAGGGTCGAGGCTTTCGAAACGGCCGCTGCCGTCCTCGAATGTGCCGTTGATATATTGCTGGAAGCGCTGCATCAGACCCCCTCAGCCGAATGCCGGCATGACGTCGGCGATGAAGCGTTCGAGCGAGGCCTTTTTCCGCTCGAAGGACATGCCGGTGTCGATCCACATGGAATACTCGTCATAACCCAGAGCCTCATAGGCCTTTAGCCGGGCAATCACCTCGTCGGCTGTGCCGATCGGCAGGTTCTTCCGCATTACCTCGGGGGATAGCATTGCATTGGCGGCCATCTCCTCTTCGGTAAGACGTTCGATCAGCCCCTGGTGGATCGGCTTCTCATTCTTGAACCAGGCTGAGAAGTAATTGTAGTAGACGCTGACTTCGCGGGTCGCCTGTTCCACGTCGCTCTGATCCGAGCCGACATAGGTGTGCAAGAGCAGCATGATCTTCGTCCGCGCCTGGTTGGGCGCCTTGTCACAAGCCGTGTTGAAGCGGCCCATCAGGGCCTCGATTTCCGGATCTCCGTTCCACAGCGGCGTTACCTGGACATTGCAGCCATTGGCGACTGCAAATTCATGGCTGTTTGGATCGCGGGCCGCGACCCAGATCGGTGGATGCGGCTGCTGCACCGGCTTCGGCGCAGAGGTCGTCGAGGGAAACTGCCAGAACTCGCCTTCGTGCGCATAATCGCCGGCCCAGATACCCTTGATTGCCGGGATCAGTTCACGCATGCGCTGGCCGGCCCCCCAGGCGTCGAGGCCCGGCAGCAGGCGCTCATATTCAAAACCATAGGCGCCGCGCGCAATGCCGACATCGAGGCGGCCGTCTGAGATGATGTCGGTCATCGCGGCTTCGCCGGCGAGCTTGATCGGATGCCAGAAAGGCGCAATCACCGTTCCCGTGCCGAGGCGCACATTCTTCGTTCGGCGGGCGAGGTCCGCAAGGTTGATAAAGGGGTTCGGTGCAATGGTGAAATCCATCGCGTGGTGCTCGCCAGTCCAGATCGCATGCATGCCGCCGCGATCGGCAATCTCGCAGAGCTGGATGAACTCTTCATAGAGTTGCCCATGCGTCTGGCTGGCATCCAGCCTTTCCATGTGGACGAAGAGCGAGAACTTCATGGCCTATCCTCTGGCGACCTGGGCATGCACCCGGCCCTTTTCCTGATTTCCGACATAGACCCCGAAATTGCCGAGGCTCGATTCCTGAGCGTAGCGCGTCAGCACGTCGCGCGTGGCCCGGTCGGCGACGCGTTCAAGTGGCATGGCGTCGACCGGGTAGAGCTTTGCCCCCTCAATCGAGCCCTCGCCGAGCGTTGCGCGGTAGATGACATGCTGACGGCGGGCTTGGGTGTCTTCATAGATGGAGTAGACGAGCCCCGGCGCGACCGGAAGGCGGCAGAGGTCGCACAGATGGCCAAACAGCGCGTCGACGCTATCAGCGCCACTTTCGATCTCGATCGACGGGAGGCGAAGCGTGTCATCCGGCGCTTCGAGCAAAAGCACCTTGCCGTCGCGCTCGGCGACCGCTGCGAGTGTCTGCGGCATGTCCTGGCCGGCAAGCAATGCCTTGTCCAGAAGTGCGGGGGAGAAATAGCCGCCCCGGGCATAGCCGAGGCCGGCAAGGCCTGTGTCCTCGAAAGCCTCGACCTGTCCGATCAGGATTACATGATCGCCGGCCTCGACAACCTGGTGGGTGGAACAGTCGAACCAGGCCGAGACATCGGTAAACACGGGAGAGCCATGCGGGCCTTCGCGCCAGGAGACCGCGGCGAAGCGATCCTCGACCGGTCGGGCAAAAGTGTTCGACACGTCCTTCTGCGCTTCGGAAAGGATGTTGACGGCAAATCCGGTGGAGCAGGTGACAGCGTCGAAATTGCGCGAAGTCTTGGCGAGACAGACGAGAAGAAGCGGCGGATCGAGCGAGACGCTGGTGAAGGAATTGGCGGTGAACCCGATCGGCTCACCAGCGGCGTTGCGGGTGGTCACCACGGTGACACCTGTCAGAAAGGCGCCGAAGGCATTCCTCAGGGCACGCGGATCATGCGTCATGGTAGGCCTCCTCGATGGTCCAACTCATCCAGTCGGAAAGCGCGTCATTCACTGCCTGTGGCGCCGTCAGGTTGACCATGTGGCGATGACCCTGAATGACCACCGCCCTGCCCGATCGCGTGGATGCGGCCATGGCGCGGGCCATGTCCGGTGTGGAATTGAGATCCCCCTCCCCTGTCAGGAAAAGCGCGGGGCAGGTCACCTCCGACCAACGATCGGCATAGACTGCGTCGCCATTTGCGAAGGCCGTATAGGCGGTCGCATACCCTTGCTGGTCGACTTGGGCGAGAAGTCTGCGTGACAGCGCATAGGCCGCCTCATGCTCGTGGCCCTCTCCGAACCAGCGGCGCAGCGGCGCTTCGCGGTCGAAGCCTCCGGTCCCGATTTCAGCAGCGCGCTGGCGAACCGCGTCCCGTGCAACCGCATCCCGGCGATGAACGCCATTCAGCAGCGCCACCCGGTAAACAAGAGCCGGCGCCTCGACGGCGAGGCCGCCGGCGATAAGGGCACCCATGGAATGTCCGGCCACGCTGACCGGGCCGCGATCGATTTCGGTGAGAAACCGTGTAAAGCGGCGGACAAAGGCTGGCAGATCAGACCCATCAGCAAGCGTCGCACTTCCGCCATGCCCCGGTAGGTCGGCTGCGATCACCTCGAAGCTGCCGGACAGGGCTTCGATCTGCGGCAGCCAGGCATCCAGCGTCATGCCGACGCCGTGAATGAGGATCAGCGGCGCGCCGCGTCCGACCGCGACATAGGCCGTGCCGGAGGGGGTCTCAGACCGCTGCGGGATTATGGACATCGTTGCCCAACTCCTTGAGGTCCTGATAGCGGTCACCGATGCGGTGATGTGGACGCCCGCCGATCGACGCACCGAGTGCTACGACGATTTCGTCAGCGGCAGGGGCGTCGGGGATGGCACACTGGATCGTTAGGTAATGCGAGCGGCGGCCTTCGTCGTTCTTATCCATCAGGGGGATCATGATCGGTGCATTGGCCCCGCCGCGCGTATTGCAGAAGGCGAGATAGGATTTGGCACCGACGGCCTGGCGATAGTGGTTGCCGAAACGCAGCGTGTGGATGAGTGCCGAGGCATGTTCGATTTCGCCGTCGAGGCCAACGACGGCGGCCTTGCCATAGGCCTCAACAGCTTCGCCTGAGCCTGTGACGTCGAGGATCATCTTGGTGAGCAGCGCCCCCAGCACGGGTGCCGTCGCATGGATCTCCGGTCTCAGGTCATCGACGTAGCCGTGCCCGGCCCAAGGGTTTTTCAGGACAGCGATGGCAGCGATGAGCTTGAGCGGCGTCGGCGCCACTTTGCCGCCTTCAACGAGTGTGGTTTCGACGTGGAGCAGGGTTTTGCGAATGACCGGAACCAAGGCCGTCTCCTTTTTTTGTGTATGCCACATGTTGGTATACCATCGGACAACGTGTCAATACCTTGCCGCTCACAAAAATTGCGGCTATGGAGAAACATGCTGAAGCCTCACAGTGATTTTTCCAATCTGCGGATCGAGACACCCCCCGCGACGCTCAGGGAAATTGCCCTGGATCGTCTCAGACGTGCCATCATTTCTGGCTTGTTCGAACCCGGGCAGCGGCTCGTGGAGAGGACACTTTGTGACCAGATGGGTGTGTCGCGTTCGGTCATTCGTGAGGTGATCCGGCATCTCGAATCGGAAGGCCTGGTAGAAAACATCGCCAAGCAGGGGCCGATCGTTGCAAAGATCAGCTGGGACGATGCACGCCAGATCTATGAGATCCGCTCGGCGTTGGAATCGACGGCTGCCGCCGATTGCGCGCGCCAGGCAGATGCGAGCGTCAAAGCGAAACTCGCAGCCGCGCTCGCCGAACTTGACCAGACGTCCAAGAACAACGCACCGCCGGCCATCCTCGACGCAACCCATGAATTCTACAAGGTGATGTTCGCAACGGGCGGCCATACGATCGCATGGGAAATCGTCAATCGACTGAATGGCCGAATCTCTCGCCTCCGGGTCATGACGCTGTCGACCAGTAACCGCACGGTCTCCGGCCCTGCGCGCATGCGTGAGATCTATGCCGCCATCGAGCGTAACGATCCGCAGAAGGCTGCCGCGGCTTGCAGGGCGCATGTCGAGGAAGCGGCCAGGATCGCCGAACGACTCTTGAACGCATAACGCAGTCACTGACACTGGCTAACGCGCTCCATTCACCTGCACTTGAATGCCGAGAATTCTGACGCTATATTGCGTCATAATGAGCGGGATATTGATTTTGGAGATAACGGTCATGGGACTTGCCCAATATGCTGACGACGGGCTTTTTTCGCCGCGGAAGATGGCGGAAGTCCTGCGCACGACAAGCGAGGAGATTGCCCGGACTGCCGGGCTCGGCAAGGATGCCATTCAGCGAAAGGATCGAATCCGGTCGGACAAGACGCAGCGCCGTCTGCGGGAGATGACCGAGATCGTCAACAAGGTCGAACCGCGTTTCGGCTCCGCCCTCATGGCCTATGCCTGGTATCGCTCCGAACCTTTGCCGGGATTTTCGGGAATGACGGCGATGCAGCTGGTCCGGGACGGGCGCGCTGACGAGGTACTGGACTATATCGACGCCGTCGATGCCGGCGTTCACGCCTGATACGACGATGCGTTTCCAAGGCGCGCTCTACAGAGCTCTCAATCCCATCTATGCGCGAGAGCCGATGTCGGGTCGGGGAGCGGAGCTCTATGGTGGCCGCTTCAATCGCAAGGGCACGCCTGCCCTCTACACTTGCCTGACCGTGATGACGGCGCTTCGCGAAGCCAACCAGGCCGGCAGCCTGCAACCGACGACGCTCATCTCCTACGAAGCGGATATTGAGCATGTGTTCGACACCCGGGATCCGGCAGCACTTCTGGCTCAAGGCATGACCCCGTCTTCGCTCGCCGACCCGACATGGCGCGACCAGATGAAGACGACGGGAGAGGCCAGCACCCAGACCTTTGCCAATAATCTCATGGTTATGGGATATCACGGCCTGCTGGTCAGGAGTTTCGCACCAGGGGCGAATGACGAGGATCTGAACTTGGTGCTTTGGAAATGGGGCTCGACGCCCCCGTCCCGGCTGGTCCTCGTCGATGACGAGAAGCGGCTTTCCAGATAGAGGACCTTGCTCTGCCTGCCCTTGCAGCCGTACTGCACGATCCGGCGCGGCGGATTTTTTCAACCGCGCCCAAGTTCAAAGGATGCCCCAGGCGCGAAAGCGTCCTCTTCCCGTCATCTCCCTCAAACCGAGTTCACCGACGATCCGACGTGCCGCCTGTGGTGTGACGCCGAGTGTGTCGGCGACCATGCCGGCGGAAACCAGCGGCTGTGCCAGCACAAGGTCGATGAGGTCGGGCAGTCGCGAGGAAGTCCGCCGACCAGCCAGTTTTCGTTCCATCATCTGTCGCGCAAGGGCCAATCGGTCATGTTCTTTCAGGCCGATCTCGGCCGTCGCTATCAACCCTTGGGCGATGGCGAGCAGGCGTGTATCCCGATCAGGACTGCGCCGTTGATCGACCGGCACGGTCTTGAGGCCGAGGTTAAGGGCAGCGAGATGGGCGGCAGTCGTCAGCCCCGCCTGTCGCAGGATAGAAGAGGACAACATGCGGCCGAGCCAGGGCGCGTGCTGAAGGACGGCGAGAGCGTTCCACGCATCGAGCGCGACGATCGCCTGCAGCATGGCGGGCAGGTCGCCGAGGTTGGCCAGTAGGCCGCGCCACTCCTCGAGCCGGGCATCTTCGTCCCAGTCGAGATCATAGAGAAACGGATCGCGGTCATGAAGCGCTCTGCGTGGCGGCGTTGCGGCACTTGCAAGGGTTGCCTGCGCGCGCGCGAGGATGGCATCGAGGACGGCCAGTTCTGCCGTCAAGGCGTCCACTGGTTCGGCCTCAAGCAAGAATGGTGTGTCCTCCAACTCTGCGGGGTTTGAGGATGTCAGTTCCTTGCGCTCACTCTTCGTCTCAGGCGCCATCTGTGCTCGACCCCGCAAGGTGCACATACCATCAATGCTCATAGCCCACGCCGGTGGATGCGATGCGATGCGCTTTCGGCATTTCAGCACATCGCGGGCGACGGTGAGTTCGTGGGTCGGCGTGCGGATGTCGTGACCCGCTGCATGCAACACGAGGTCCTCGAGATGAACCAGTTCACCGTCGATCCATAGGGAGGCGCAGGCCTCCATGAAGTGCATGCGTTCGATCCAGCCCTCGCCCACAGGTGAACAGGCAACGCGTTCATCAAGGCGCGCCAAAGCGATGCCGGCGTCGGTAAGCGGCCTGAGCAGGCGTTGGACAGGCAGTTTCGATGAATTGTAAGCCATTGAAATCATGGTAAACGAAACGTGAAACGAATGCTAGGGACGCATTAGCATTCGTCACTGCCCAATGCTATCATCTGCATTGCCGTGACTGCTCTTGAGCGCCCGATCTTCTGGCTCTGACGACGGCCCGTTCATCATTCCGTTGAATGGCTGATAGAGTACCTCCGTCCGCCGGCGGAGGGAAGCGCGATTACAGGATCAATCAAGTATGCGACATGCAAATCCACAGATACCCTGCGTGTCCGTGTCCGTGTCCGTGCACGGTGCGGAGCCTTAGTCTTTTCGTGTCGGGCTTCTCGGCGCTATGCCTGCTTCCTTGTCGCGGTATCCCTCCTTCCTCTCCGGCTTGATAGGTCGGCGGTGCGTTCGTATCCGAGAAGGCAATGCTGTAAATATCGGGAATGGAGTGATAGCGCGTCAATGTGAGCCATGGTTGCTCTCTCCTACCGCGGAAATGCAGGTTGTGGGCGGTGCGGTTGACAGCTGTCAACCAGCGGGAAGCTCCCGCTTTCAGAATGTATCACAGCCTTGAATCGATGATGCCGATTTGATTCCAATTAGTCGTTGGACGGAGCATCGCGCTTCCTGCTGAACTGAGGCATGAGCAAATTAGACAAGGATATCGTCCATCTTCACCGGATCGATCCGGCAAGAAACATGGCGCGTTTCTATCTGGTCACGCTGGAGACAACGCTCTTCGGCGAGATCGTGCTCCGGCGAACCTGGGGGCGCATCGGGACGAGCGGGCAATACCGGGAGGATACCGTTCGCGACAGGTCAACTGCAGTGAGGCGCGCAGTCGAAATCGCCGTCAAGAAACGGCGGAGGGGTTACCGTGATCCTGAGCCTCGGCCGCCTAAGGAAAATCTGGGCCGCATGACCAGGGCGGCCTCATCGGTTGTGCGAGAACCTTCTGGCGAACGTGCGGGAGGCGACGCACAGAACTCCACTCGTTGACAGCTGTCAACTGAGGCCGGTTCGCCGGTTCTAGATGCGACCGCCAAGGCTGGCTAGAGCAAGATGGCAACCTTGCATGCAGCCAGTTCGCACCCGTCGTCGCAGCGCTTAACTTGCCGTTTTCCATTCGACGAACCCTTAGAAAAAATTCAGCGACAATGGCATGCCGCCAACGAAGGGGAGCATTTCTACATGTCCCCTGCCCTCATGCGCCACCCCGGCTTTCAGGGGGCGACAGAGCGGAGTTGGGAGAGGTTCCAAAAAGCCAATTTGTCCGCGTCATTCGTAACGCCAAAATCCAATTTTGAAACGGTAGCGTCATATCCTCATTGCAGCATGGAATGGAGCAAGGCCTCCAGCCACGCCAACGCGCCGCAACTGGGGGCACTATCGCACATTTGTCAGGGAGCCCCCCATTGAGCATTCAAGCCGAGGACCGTGATTGGATCGCAGATTGCGATGCAATCGAAGCGCATGCTTTCAAGGATTGGCATCGGGCATGCGCTCGCGAAATAAGGCTTGAGCACAGTTTCCAATGCCTCACCATCAATCACGGCTGTGCCATTTCACTTCCTACGGCCTCAGGCGCCGTGTTCAATCGCATCTTCGGCTTGTCTCGTTTGGAGGAACTCGACGAGGCCTATCAATGGATGAGGGCGAAGCCGGGGCCGAAGTTCCTGCAACTGAATCCGCAGGTGGACACAGGCGTGATCTCGCCCTGGCTCGAGGCGCGAGGATTCATCGAGCACGGCCTCCCATGGGCGAAGCTAGTCTGCGGACCGCCTGAGGACAATCCTCTCCCGGCGCACGGAGTGCGAAGCCGCAAGGTTCGGTCGCCGGAAGCTGCCGAGTTCGGGGCCATTCTTTGCCATAGCTTTGGTTTGCCAGAAGCGCTCATACCGGTTTGGGCGTCGATCGTTGGCAAACAAGGCTGGTCTTGCTCTTTCGCCTTGGTCGACGGCAAGCCGATCGGAGCAGGCGCGATGTATGCGATTGGAGATCGAGGTTGGTTGGGGGCAGGGGCCGTCCTTCCTGCGTTTAGAAATCGTGGAGCACACAAGGCATTGATTGAGGCGCGGCTTGTGGCGGGGAGAGCGGCGGGGGTCCGGCAGTTTGTAGTCGAGGCCTGTTTCCAGTTGTCCGGCACTACGAACACATCTTACGACAATTTGCGGAAGACCGGATTCATGCATGCCTATACGCGCAGAAATTTCGCGTTTCGAGAGGATTGAGAAAGGCGGGTGCGCCCATGCCGTCTAGGTTTCTGTTCCGTGCTGCAGGTCACACTCTCGGCGGCGCTGCCACGCGGCCAGAGTTGACGTCGCTGACAATACTTGCGTCTGCAGCCCGGCTCCAATCAGGTTGAGTTCTTGACCAAATGATAAAAAACCGTCGGTCTGTAATCAGAGGTGCGTGAGTTGGGCAGGCCCTCCTGTTCAGAGGCTGCCGCGAGGGCGACTGACCTCAAGCTAGCGCTTGGCCCATCGTTG
>JARXAQ010000226.1 GCA_029865825.1 Rhizobium sp. | reverse complement strand
GCAGATCGGCCACGGTCATGCCAGGGCGGCGGCTGACAAAATGGACGACGCGGTGATGGGCGCGGCCATAACCGAGCTTGGCGAGAATCGCATCCGGATCGGAGACGAAATCGCGGTAGGCGAAAAACAGGCTCTCGATCGTTTCGAAATCGATTGCCTTGTCATCGACCACCGGGAAGTCCGGCAGCACCTTCCTGGCAGTCTTCGTCGCAGACTGTCGTACCACGCTGTCATTCCTTTCCATCCCGGCAGCAAAACCCGTTCCGGGCTTTCGTCACGCTGTCGGTCATCTCTTGTTTCGCCGGGGCTGAGCAGCGGCCATTGGCCCCAGCAGCACGTTGCCTCGATGTCTCCACGGTTCTTCGCCCGCACGGCGGCAAAACTATGCGCAAGTGTCGCAAAATTCCAACAATTTTACGATCTTCGCACAGTTTCGCCTTGTTCGTGAAACCTCTCGTCCCGCTCCCCGTTAAGCCCTGCAGAATGACCCGCCAGCCACGGGCAAGCGATGTCGGAGAGACTGTCCGACGGAGAGAGGGATATCGCCATGATCAACCGCACTTATGCCGAAACCGAGACAGCCGCCCCTAGCCTTCGGCCTCTCGCAATTCTTGTTATTACGACGAAGATCGTGGTTGCGAGCTTCCTGGTCGCGCAGGTCGCCGTGCTGCCGGCGAGCCCTGTCGCGCAGGTCTATGGCCTTACCCGCTGACGCGCAGCCATTCCTCTCCGGGACATGGCGTGGTAAGTCGCTCGCCGTCTACAGCAGAAGGAAGACCGCTTCATGGGTCAGGTTCAAGCGGGTATCATCCCGGTCACTCCGTTTCAGCAGAATTGCACAATCCTGTTCGATGACGAGACGCGCGAGGGCGTGATCGTCGATCCAGGTGGTGATGTCGATGTGATCCTGCAGGTCATCGCTGAAAACCGCATCGCGCTCAAGGCGATCTGGTTGACCCATGGCCATCTCGATCATGCCGGCGGTGCGGCCGAGCTCAAGGAGCGCTATGGTCTTACGATCATCGGACCGCACAAGGACGATCTTCCGCTGCTCGAACGCATCGAGATCCAGGCGGAGAAATACGGTATCCCCGGCCTGCGCAAGGTGCTTCCCGATCAGTGGCTGGACGACGGCGACCGTGTTTCGTTCGGCGAGCATGAATTCGAAGTCTTCCATTGCCCCGGCCATGCGCCTGGCCATGTGATCTATTTCAACCGCGCACAAAAATTCGCGCATCTCGGTGACGTGCTGTTCAACGGCTCGGTCGGTCGCACGGATCTGCCGGGCGGCGACCACCAGACGCTGATGAATTCGATCCGCGACAAGGTGCTGCCGCTTGGAGATGATGTCGGTTTCATTTGCGGCCATGGTCCCGGCAGCCGGATCGGGGATGAGCGTCGAAGCAATACCTTCATCCAGGGTCTTTGACGCGAACCCCAAAACGCCGAAAAGCCCCGCAAGGGGCTTTTCGTTCATGTTCGTCCTGGGATGTCAGCCTGCCGTGCAGAAGTGCGACTGGCCATCATAGCCGATATAGGTGCCGGTGCGGGAGTTGAAGCTCCGGTAGCGCTGCGAGCAGTAATCATACCAGGCGCCGGTCCAAGGTTCGACACCGTAGGACTGGTAGACAGGCTGCTGCTGGTAGACCGGCTGCGGACGATAGGCCGGGCGGCGCGGTGGCGGTGGCGGATAATCGTCGACGTAGTATTCCGGATCGTCATAGACTGACACCGGCCCACGATCGACATAGACACGGCGCTGCGGCGGGGGATTATTGGCAAGAGCCGACCCGACGATGACGCCGGTGGCAAGCCCGATCACGCCAAGAGCCAAGGCGTCGCCGTGGCGATCATTGCGGTGGTGACGATAATAACGGTCGCCGGCCTGAGCCTGCGAGGCTGCGGCCATCGGGACCAGGGTGACTGCCGCCGCCAGCAGGGCATTGCGTGCGAATTGGATCATGGCTTCGTTCCTCAGCAACTGCGTGATGCCCGAAGCAACACGCTATGAGAGGAGATTAGAGCCGCTCGGCTGAACGGAAGCTGAATGAAAAAACCCGGCATGGATGCCGGGCCGCAATATGTAGAAAACGACGGCTGTCTGTGTTCAGCCGGAGATCTGCAGGTTTACGGCCTTTGGGCCCTTGCCGCGACGATCCGGTTCCGTGTCGAAGCTGACCTTCTGGTTCTCGGTCAGACCCGAAAGGCCCGAAGCTTGTACGGCGGAGATGTGGACAAAGATGTCCGCGCCGCCATTGTCGGGCTTGATGAAGCCAAAGCCCTTATCGGTGTTGAAGAATTTTACAGTGCCAGTCTCGGCCATGCGTCAGGTCCTTTTCTCTCTGCCCGTATTCGGCGGGGCAGCATTACAATGTTACCCGCATGCGGGTGCGCGACAGGCATTTGTCGAATTTAGAGGAAAGGGGCCTTGTTACCGCAGACTATACCAGGTGTTGTTGCCAATCCTGAGATCATCTGCCCGGGGTTGTTATAGCGTCCCCGGCGCGCATCTGTTTATAGGTCTTCCCAT
Organism: Rhizobium sp.; assembly: GCA_029865825.1. Lineage (GTDB taxonomy): Bacteria > Pseudomonadota > Alphaproteobacteria > Rhizobiales > Rhizobiaceae > Allorhizobium. The sequence continues at coordinate 6,478 of JARXAQ010000226.1, read as the reverse complement.
GCTCGCAAAATTGCCCGAACGGCGGAAGAGTGCTTGGTTTGTGGTTAATTGGCAAGCAAAAGTTTCATGGGCGGGGAGCGCGAGAGTCCCGCATTCCCAGTGTTCCTGACGCTTTCAGGAGCATGAGTATCGCCGGAATCGGCCGCTCCTTGAAAATTTGCATCGCTGGCGATGCAGATTGCGAAAAATATGCGACCGATCACGGAATTTTTCGGATGAAAATTTTCCGTGGGCTTGAGGCGACGGGATGGCGTCGGCGACGTTCCCCTGGCCGCCGGCACACTGCTTCCTCCCGAAAAAGGACGATCAGGTGTCGAACCTGATCGCCTTCAGCTTGTCGATGCCGAGGGCCTGAAGGGCGAGTTTCTCATAAAACGGCTCCGACTTGCCAAGCTTCACCTTGTAGAGAAAGTACTTCTCGAAGCCAATTTTGGCTGCGTGAACCCATTTGCCCTGCGAGGACCAGTTGACGTTGCGTGGGGGTAACTGTGGCTGGGCGACGAAGGCGATCCCTCCATCGCCGAAGTCGGCAAGGCAGACGGCGTTCCAGGTTCCCTGGGCATCCGGTTTTTCGCCATTGATCAGGGCGGCGATGTTGTGTGCGGTGGCGGTGACCATGGATTCGATCATGAAGCCGGTCTTGGGCACGCCGACCGGAACCGCGGTCTTGCCGAGCGGCGGAATGGCGACGCACACGCCGACCGAGAAGATGTTCGGGTAGGTGGGGTTCTGCTGGTGCTTGTCGGCAAGGATGAAGCCCCGCGGATTGGTCAGGCCTTCAATGCCTCTGATGGCGCTGACGCCGCGGAAGGCCGGCAGCATCATCGTGTAGGATGTCGGGATCTCGTGTGTTGTCTTGACGCTGCCATCATCGCTCACTTCTTCGGCCGTCACCTTGTCCGCCTCGAACTTCGTGACGCGGGCATTGGTTACCCACTTGATGTGCTTGGAGCGCAGCGCGCTTTCCAGCAGTCCTTTGGTATCACCGACGCCGTCCAGACCGAGATGGCCGATATAGGGCTCCGACGTGACGAAGGTCATGGGGACGCGATCCCGGATGCGCGCGTCCCGCAAAGCCTTGTCGAGGATAAAGGCAAATTCATAGGCCGGACCGAAGCAAGAGGCGCCCTGGACTGCGCCGATGACGACGGGACCTGGATTGGCCACCAGCCGGTCAAAGGCTTGTTTTGCCGCGAGCGCGTGGTCGATGTGGCAGACCGACTGGCTGTGGTGCTCCGGGCCGAAACCCTCGATTTCATCGAAGGCCAGTTCGGGACCTGTCGCGATCACCAGGTAGTCATAGTCCAGCGAGGTGCCGTCCAGCATGTCGATGCGGTTTTCGGCGGCGTTCAGGCGCAGGGCCCCTTGCGGATGGAGATTGATGTTGCGCTTGGCGCAGGCCGGTCGCAGGTCCACCTCGATTTCCTCGCGGCCGCGCCAGCCGACGGCAACCCAGGGGTTGGAGGGGACGAATGAGTAGATCGCGCCCTTGCTCACCAGGTTGATCTCGACCTCCTTGCCGAGACGGTCCCGCAACTCATAAGCCATGATGGTGCCGCCGAGGCCGGCACCCAGTACTGCGATTTTCTGCATAGCGATATCCTCCCAGCAATGCTGAGAGAAACTATATATACGAAACTACATAGATATCAATTAATCTATTTCAGCCATTCGGCGGCGGAGGCGGCGATGGCGGTCCTGTCCGGCGATCGCGCTTTCCGTCGACCCCGAGCACATCCATGAAGCCACGGCGCAACAGCCGTCCCCCGGCAAAGGCCATGACACCGAAGCACAGGGCGAGCAGCACGATCAGCGTTCTGCGCTCTGCAGTTGGAAGTGCCGAAGGGGTTGCTGTCTTGGGCACGGTCATAGATCCAATGCTCGACGTGGTTTCCCTGCTCGGCGGCAATTGCGGCTCGACCGGGGAGGCGGGTGCGACCATCTGGGTTTGCGCCAGGGCGACGTGACTTCCAACGACCACCCCGGTCGAGTAGACGAGCATGGCGACCGCCAGTAGGGGCACGCTTCGAATTGGCCGGTGTCTCACTTTGTCGACGTCATTTCGCGGCATGCCAATTCCTTGCTGTGTCAGCAGAGCGGTGGATGGAGCGAGTTGACGACCTGAGCGGGACGGAATTGTGGCCTTGGTTGATCATCTCTGTGACTTCTCGGCGATGCATTGACCCGGTGACGCGATTCTCGCCCGTTCGGCGTGCTTTCCGCTTGAAAGGCCGCGGCTCTTTCGCCATAGAGCTTGGACCTGAGGCCCCGAGAACCGGGGTCGATGTTCAATCAGCTCAGGACACGCAAAAATGGCTTTCCTTGCCGACGCTCTTTCCCGCATCAAGCCTTCCGCGACCATCGCCGTCACGCAGATGGCCCGGGAACTCAAAGCGCAGGGGAAAGACGTGATTTCGCTCTCCGTCGGCGAGCCCGACTTTGATACGCCGCAGAACATCAAGGACGCGGCGGTGGCCGCCATTGCCCGTGGCGAGACGAAGTACACGCCGGTTGCCGGCATTCCGGAGCTGCGCAAGGCGATTGCCGACAAGTTCAAGCGCGAGAACGGTCTCGACTACAAGCCCGAGCAGGTGATCGTCGGCACCGGCGGAAAGCAGATTCTTTTCAACGCCTTCATGGCGACGATCAATCCGGGCGATGAAGTCGTGATCCCGGCGCCGTTTTGGGTCTCCTATCCGGAAATGATCGCTCTGTGCGGTGGCACGCCTGTCTTCGTCGAAACGACGATCGAGAACAATTTCAAGCTGACGGCTGAGCAGTTGGACAAGGCGATCACGCCGAAAACCAAGTGGTTCATGTTCAACTCGCCGTCGAACCCGTCGGGTGCCGCTTACAGCAAGGCGGAACTGAAGGCGCTGACGGACGTGCTGATGAAGCATCCGCATGTCTGGGTTCTGACCGACGACATGTACGAACATCTCGTCTTTGGCGACTTCGTCTATTACACGCCGGCTCAGGTCGAGCCGGCGCTCTACGACCGTACGCTCACCATGAACGGTGTTTCCAAGGCCTATGCGATGACCGGCTGGCGTATCGGCTATGCGGCCGGCCCGCTGCCGCTGATCAAGGCCATGGACATGATCCAGGGTCAGCAGACCTCGGGCGCCTGCTCGGTCGCCCAGTGGGCCGCCGTCGAGGCGCTGAACGGGCCCCAGGATTTCATCACGGAATCGAAGAAGGCGTTTGAAGAGCGCCGCGACCTCGTCGTCTCGATGCTCAACCAAGCTTCTGGCATTGTCTGCCCGAAGCCGGAAGGCGCCTTCTACGTCTATCCGTCCTGCGCTGCCCTGATCGGCAAGACGGCGCCGTCGGGCAAGGTCATCGCCAATGACGAAGACTTCGTCATGGAACTGCTGGCAACGGAAGGCGTCGCCACCGTGCACGGCTCGTCCTTCGGCCTTGGCCCGAATTTTCGCGTTTCCTACGCGACGTCGAATGAAAAGCTGGAAGAGGCGTGCAACCGCATCCAGCGCTTTTGCGCCTCGCTCAAGTAAGCTTAGACGTTTATCGGTTTCGGGAGGGCTCGCCGCAAGGCGGGCCCTTTTTGCTTTTCAGGCTTTGTTGAGAGGAGGGAGCGCGTGTGGTATTCTCGGTTACATGAAGATGGTCAGGCTGTAGGAAGCCACACGCGATCTTGAAGCGCTCGCCCAAGCGGTCGAGCGGGGCGAAGTCGTGACTGTGACGCGGGACGGCAAGCCGGTGCTGGATCTGGTGCCGCATGCGGGGGCGCCGAAGACGAAAAAGGGTGGGATCGATTGGGGGGCCGGGCAGGCTTATTTGCGGTCGAGGGGGATCGAGAATGCCGTTCCCTATATCGCCGAAAATTTTGATGATCCGCTTCCGGAAGATTTCCTCCTGAAGCCGCTCCCCTAATGTCGCCCGTCCTGCTGGATACGCACATTGCGCTTGCCTTTTTCGGGCGTTCATTTCAGCAGCATTTCCCTTTGATACATGAACTGCTCGACGTGGGCGACGTCTACGGTTTTGTCAGCGCCGCAACTCTTTGGGAAATCGCAATCAAGACCAGGCTTGGCAAGCTGGACATCGCTATGCCCCTTAGTGATTTACCAGAAGCCATAGCGTCAGTTGGCCTGGAGATACTCGGGATCGAAGTCTCTCACGTCCTCCACATCCTGGATCCCGAACCGCCCACCCGAGATCCCTTCGACCGGCTCCTTCTCGCGTAAAGTCACGTCGAAGGCCTACGCCTGGTGACGGCCGACCGTGCCCTCGTCGATCATCCCCTAGCGTTCCGCCCCTGATCTTCGCGGCCAGAGGCGGATAGCCCAACTCAAGCCTTGGTCAGCTTCACGATCGTCGATCCGCCGCCGCCGCGCTGTTCGGTGACGGCGTAGACGGCTCCATCAGGGCCGACCTTCACGTCGCGGATGCGGGCGTCGAGGGGAATGCGCTCCTCGTGTTTCACGCGGTCGTTCTCCATGTGTAGGACCACGATACCCTGACTGACGAGGCCGCCAACTAGGAAGGCACCCTTCCATTCAGGGATGGCGTCGGCGTTGTAAAAGGCCATGCCCGAGGGGGCAATGACCGGATCCCAGTAATAGACAGGCTGTTCAGTGTCGGCCATTTGGGTCACACCATCGCCGACCTTGGAGCCGCTATACTCGACACCGTAGGTGACTTCTGGCCAGCCGTAGTTCTTGCCGGCCTCGGGCCGGTTGAGCTCGTCACCGCCCTTCGGTCCATGTTCCACCGTCCACAGACGGCCCTGGCCATCCAAGGTCGCCGACTGCAGATTGCGGTGGCCGAGTGACCAGATTTCCGGCTGGGCATTTTCCTGGCTGGCGAAGGGGTTGCCCGAATAGGCCTCGCCGGTCTGGGTGATGCGGAACACTTTACCGAGCCCGCTCTCAAGATCCTGAGCCTGAACACGGGGTTCGGCATCGGAGCGTTCGCCGACCGTCACGTAGAGTTCGCCTTCGGGGCCGAAGATCAGGCGGGAACCGAAATGCTTGTTGCCATCGTAGCTCGGCATCTGGCGGAAGATCACCGAAACCTCTTCCAGCGTGCCGCCGCCCTGGTCGTCGGGAACGAGGCGGGCGGAGGCGACCGAGGTGCCGTTGCCCTCGTCGCGCGGCTCGGAGAAGGAGAAGAAAATTCTGCCCGAGGTTTCATAGTCCGGTGCGAGTGCGACGTCGAGCAGGCCACCCTGGCCATTCGCCAGTACCTCTGGCACGCCGGCGATTTCAGGGCCTGCCTTGCCGTCAGTGCCGATAACATGCATGGCGCCTGCCTTGGCGGTGACCAGCATGCGGCCATCCGACAAAAACTCCATGGCCCAGAGATGGGGCAAGCCCTCGGCAACGACCTCAGTCTTGATCTCGACCATCTGAGCGGGCTGCGGCGCGCGCGTCTGGCCGGCGAAGGCGGGCTGCTGATCGGGGGCGTTGGGGGCTTTGGTCTCAGCCGGTGTGCCGGCTTGCTGAGCAAGAACCGGCAGGGTCAGGACGCTCGCGGACAGGATGGTGCTGGCAAGGATGAGGGGCAGGCGGGTCATCAATATCTCCTCGTTTCCACAAATGCTGTGCATCAACGCTGATGTGGGTTCGAAGCTCCCGATCGAAAGGGGATTGCTCATCAAGTTTGGTTCATTGGCGGGTGATCGGTGGTGCAGGCTAACATTGAAGGGCGGGGCCTTGCGGTCCCGCCCTTTGTCATTGCAGTCCTCAAGCGGTCAGGCTGCCGTCTTTACCCACGGGCCTAGGATCGGCGCATTGGCGAAGAGACGTTCGCGATCTCGCCAGACGGCCGGTAGCGCCAGCAGACCGAGGGCGGCGATGGTGATGGCCGTCTTGGTCAGCTGCGACAGTTCCGGGGTGTTTCCGTCGATGTAATAGACCATGTAGACGATCAGCACGTGCCAGACATAGATCTGCAACGAGTGGCGGCCCAAGAGCTGCAGGAAGTTCAGCGTGAACAGGCTGGTGAGGCCCGAGGCCAGCTTCTGGATCAGCGGGCTGTGATGGCGCGGTCCGGCGATCAGGATCCAGGCGATTCCATAGGCAACGGCTGCGAAGTTGATCAGATAGACCGGGCCGAAGTCTGCGCGCACTTCCATCAGGCCGAATTTTTCCAGCACGAAGCCGGGCATCAGGCCATGGGCGGTGGTGATGCGCAGCGGCAGGAAGAATACGGTGATGGCGAGCGCCGTCCAGACGAGCGTCGTGCGCTTCGGATCAAAGACCTTCTGCCACTCGATCTTGCCCATCGAGGTGAGCGTGCCGGCGATGACGCCGGAGAAGAAGACGATCTGCCAGCCGAGCAGGTTGAAGGACACGCGCAGGCCTTCCGTGTCGGGTGCACCGGCAACCCAGGTGTTGAGCGGGTAGGTGACGATGCGGTGCAGGCCAAGCTGGGCGGCGAGCCAGACGAGCAGCGATGCGATGGCGACGCCGAGCCACTGGCCGCGCAGGCAGAACCAGATGACCATGGGCGC
>JARXAQ010000327.1 GCA_029865825.1 Rhizobium sp. | reverse complement strand
GGAAGAGTGTGCCGCCTTCGGCCTGTTCGAACCGACCGGTGGAGCGGTTCTGGGCGCCGGTAAAGGCCCCCTTCTCGTGGCCGAAGAGTTCCGATTCGATCAGGTCCCGCGGGATCGCGGCCATGTTGATGGCGACGAAGGGGCCGTTCCGGCGCTTGCCGTAGTCATGGAGAGCCTTGGCAACGAGTTCCTTGCCGGTACCGGATTCCCCTGTGATCATCAGCGTCAGGTCCGTCTGCATCAGACGGGCGAGAACGCGGTAGATTTCCTGCATGGCGGCCGAGCGGCCAACGAGCGGCATGCCATCCTGCATGTCGTCATCGAGACGCGCCGGACGCTTCTTCGGTTCCGACAGAGCGCGGCCGATGATGGCGATGAGTTCGGTGAGGTCAAAAGGCTTCGGCAGATAATCATAGGCACCCTTTTCGGAAGCCTTGATTGCCGTCATGAAGGTGTTCTGCGCGCTCATGACCAGCACCGGCAGATCCGGCCGTGCTTTTTTAATACGCGGAAGAAGGTCGAAGGCGTTTTCGTCCGGCATGACGACGTCCGTCACCACCAGGTCGCCCTCGCCCGCTGAAATCCAGCGCCAGAGCGTCGCGGCATTGGAGGTGATCCGGACGTCATAACCGGCCCGGCTCAGCGCCTGGTTCAGCACCGTACGGATCGCTGCATCGTCATCTGCAACTAGGATCGTGGCCGTCATCAGTTCATTCCCGTGGTTTTGGCAAGGGGCGCGTCGTCGAGCGCGGTCTCTTTGGACATGGGCATGAGAACCCTAAACGTCGTGCGGCTGGCCTGGCTGTCGCATTCGACGATGCCGCCATGGCCGCCGATGATCTTGGCGACCAGCGCCAGGCCCAGGCCGGAGCCATTTGTCTTCGTCGTGATGAAAGGATCGAAGAGATGCGGCACCAGATCGGACGGCACGCCCGGCCCGTTGTCATTCACGCAGAATTCGAGCGGCAGCGAGATTTTTTCACGCGATCCCGCCACAGACAAGCGAATGCCGGGACGATAGGCGGTCGTCAGCTGGATCTCGCCATCGGAGCGCTCACCGATCGCCTCGGATGCGTTCTTCACGAGATTGAGGAAGACCTGCACTAGCTGGTCTCTGTTGGCAAAGACCGGCGGCAGCGAGGGGTCGTAGTTCTCGGTGATGCGGATGTTGCGGGCAAAGCCCGCCTTGGCAACGGCCTTTACCTGATCGAGGACCGAATGGATGTTGATCGACTGGCGATCGACCGGACGCTCGTCGGAGAAAACCTCCATGCGGTCGACCAGCGAGACAATCCGGTCGGTCTCGTCGCAGATCAGGCGGGTCAGCGCGCGATCCTCGTCGGTGACGGCGGTTTCCAGCAACTGGGCGGCACCGCGGATGCCGGAGAGCGGGTTCTTGATCTCATGCGCCAGCATCGAGGCGAGGCCGGTGACCGAGCGGGCCGCCGCCCTGTGGGTGAGCTGACGGTCGATCTTGTCGGCCATCGAGCGTTCCTGGAAGACGACGACGACGTTGCCGGGCTGGCTTAGCACCGGTGCCACATAGATATCGACGAGCTTTTCCTGGCCAAGACGTGGCGAACTGAGGTCGACACGGTATTCGTTGACCGGCGCGCGGCGCTCGCGGACCTGTTCGATCAACGATAACAACGGGCTGCCGAAAGGAATGAAGGTAGACAGGCGATAGCGCGCCAGATGGGTGGCACTCGCACCGAAAAAGGCTTCCGCCTCCCAGTTGGCAAAAGCGATATGGCCATTGGCGTCCACCATCACCACCGGGTTCTGGATCGCGTTGAGCACGGCCATGGCAAGCCCGTTGCTCTTGTCGTTCGCCGTCATGCGGCCTCCTGTCTGGCGTTGTCGGGCGCGGCCTCAGACAGGACGCGCCGCATGGCCTCCGCCACGAATTCTGGATTCTTCGAAGTCATGACCGCGACCTTGTCTGCGGCGGGAGCTGCCGGCGCGTGACGGTCGAGATCCCAACCGAGGTGTTTTCGTGCATGGCGAACACCGACCTCTGCCCCGTAGTGGTCCAGCATGGCGTGGTAGTGATCGACGACGAGGCCGGGGATTTCATCTGCCGACGGCGCGCTTGCCCCAGCGATCCAACCCGCGTGCCAGGGGCGGCCCTGGCATCCGCGTCCAACCATGACGGCATCGGCGCCCGACCGGCGAAGAATTTCGACCGCGTCTTCGCGGCTATCGACATCGCCATTGGCGATCAGAGGAATACGGATGGCATCGCGGACAGCGGCAATCGCATCCCAATCGGCGCGACCTTCGTAAAACTGCATGCGGGTGCGGCCGTGGATGGTGATCAGCTGCCCGCCAGCCTGCTCGGCCCGGGCAGCAATATCCGGCGCATTCAGCGAGTTTTCGTCCCAGCCGAGCCGCATCTTGACAGTGACCGGCACTTTGACTGCCTTCACCGTCGCTTCGATCAGGGAGAGAGCATGATCCGGCTCGCGCATCAGGGCGGAGCCGGCATATCCGCCGATCACCTTCTTGGCGGGGCAGCCCATGTTGATGTCAATGATATCAGCACCATTGGCCTCGGCGATCACGGCCGCTTCCGCCAGCCACTTCACCTCGCGGCCGGCCAGCTGGACCATGTGGGGGGTGAGCCCCGCCCCCTTGAGACGCGACCAGCTCTCGGCGGCGTTGAACACCAACTCGCGGCTGGCGACCATCTCGGTCACGACCAGCCCCGCCCCATAACGAAACGCGAGCTGCCGGAATGGCAGATCGGTCACGCCCGACATGGGGGCGAGAACGACACGGTTGCGTATGGACACCGGGCCGATCTGGAAGGATGTGTTTAACGCGTGCTCCACTGATTATCTTTCAGGCATGGCTCATTTTTGCACTATTTTTAGACAGTGAACTGTGACTTGCCAAGAGGCAATGGAGACCACCGACAAAAAATCGTGCAAATGCTGGAAAATGGTCTGGCGAGCCGATAGAGCACGGTTGCGAAGATAATGTGTCATGGACCGGACGGGGCGATGGAGCAAGAGGACAAGGGCACAATCGGTGTGGTCGTGGTGGCGGCGGGTCGCGGCGAGCGGGCCGGCGCCTCGGTCGAAGGACCGAAGCAATATAGGCGGATCGGCGGCAGACCGGTGCTTTGGCACACGCTGAAGGGCTTTCTCGATTGGCCCAAAACTGGCCCGATCGTTGTCGTGATCCATCCTGACGATCGTATCCTGTTTGATGCGGCCACGGCCGATCTCGAAGGTCGTGAGCAAATCTGCGTGGTCACCGGTGGCGCCACCCGTCAGATGTCCGTGCTGCGCGGGCTCCAGGCCCTGGCCAATGCCGGGGTGACGCATGTGATGATCCATGATGGGGTGCGACCGTTCTGCGATACCGCCCTACTCGATCGTGTGCAGGCTACCCTGGCAGCCGGCGCCAGAGCCGTACTTCCGGCGGTGCCGGTGACGGACACGATCAAGCGCGCCGATGACAGTGGGCGCGTGGCCGGCACTGTCTCCCGCAAAGATCTCTTCGCGGCCCAGACGCCGCAGTCATTCCACTTCCAAACCATCCTGAACGCGCATGAGAAGGCGGCCGAGAGCGGCTCAGCCGATTTCACCGATGACGCCTCGATTGCCGAATGGGCCGGGATCGCGGTTGAACTCGCCGAGGGATCGGTCGACAACGTCAAGCTCACCTTACGAAGGGACATTGCCATGGCCGACGAAAAACTCAAGGCCTCGGCCCTCCCGGATGTGCGGACAGGAAACGGCTATGACGTGCATCAACTGGAGGCCGGCGACGGGGTGACGCTGTGCGGTGTCTTCATTCCGCACGACCAGAAACTCAAGGGCCATTCGGATGCCGATGTGGCCCTGCACGCTTTGACTGACGCGCTACTCGCCACCTGTGGTGCCGGCGACATCGGCGACCATTTCCCACCCTCCGACATGCAATGGAAGGGAGCGCCATCGCGCATCTTTCTTGAACATGCGGCGAAAATCGTGCGGGATGCTGGCGGCACGATCATGAATGCAGATATTTCGCTTATTGCCGAAGCGCCGAAGATCGGACCGCATCGTCAGGCGATGCGCGAAAAGCTCTCGGAGATCCTTGGCATCTCGCTCGATCGCTGTTCGGTGAAGGCGACGACGAACGAGACGATCGGATTTGTCGGCCGGCGCGAAGGCATCGCGGCGATTGCGACGGCGACAGTCGTGTTTCAGGCAAGACCGGCATGAGCCTCTATCCGCCGGACATCGAGGCTGCCGCCGCCCGGATCATCGCCCTTTACACTGCGTTGGGACAGATGGTGGCAACCGCAGAGTCCTGCACGGGTGGCCTGATTGCCGGCGCGCTCACCGAGATCGCGGGTTCCTCGGCCGTTGTTGATCGCGGCTTCGTCACCTATTCGAACCAGGCTAAGATGGATCTGATTGGCGTCGATTCCGTAACGCTGCAAACCTATGGCGCCGTCTCATCCGAAACGGCGATGCAGATGGCGCATGGCGCGCTGTTCCGCTCACGGGCAGATGTCGCCGTATCGGTCACTGGTATTGCGGGTCCTGGGGGTGGTTCTCCTGGGAAACCAGTCGGGCTGGTGCATCTGGCCGTCAAGGCGCGGAGCGGCTTCGTCCAGCATCGGGAGATGCGCTACGGTGAGATCGGCCGGGACCTGGTGCGACTTGCCACGGTGCGCACCGCCCTTCAACTCCTCATCGAGGCCGTTCAGACGTCAGCGTAGATCTTGTCAGCCCGGGTCTCAAACGCCTCGGAGAACATGCGGAAGGCGCGATCGAACATCGACCCCATCAGGGCGCCAAGGATGCGGTTCTTGAATTCGTAGTCGATGAAGAAATTGACTGCACAACCGCCCTCGCCCGCCTCTTCGAAGTGCCAGCGGTTGTCGAGATATCTGAACGGACCTTCGATGTATTTGACGTCGATTGTCCGCTCGGACGGTGTCAGCAATACCTGTGTCGTAAACGTTTCGCGGATCGCCTTGTAGCCGACGGTCATGTCGGCCAGCAGAAGTTCCTTGCCGTCGCGCTCTCGCCTGGAGCGGATGGCAAGCGCCTCGCAGAGCGGCAGGAATTCGGGATAGCGCTCGATATCCGCAACGAGGGCATACATGCGGTCCGGTGAGTGCTTGACGAGGCGGCGGGTTTCGAATTGTGGCATGGAGCGGGACTTAAGCGGGGATGCCCGCAAGATCAAGAAGCCTCGCCATCTCGCGATGCGATTTCAGCGTGAAAACCGGGACGTTCGGGCCGTGTTTCCCAATTTCCTCGACGATTCTCGGCGCGAAGCGGCGCTCGAAGGTCCAGATATAGGAGAGGAACTCGCGATCGGGCCATTGTTCGACGCAGCCATCGGCCATCTCGGGTCTGTGCTTTCCGACGAAGCGGCTTGCCCGTCGGTATACGCCAAGCAGGCACCGCCAGCGCGGCAGGCGGACCCAGACGATCAGATCGGCGCGAGGCAAGCACAGGTCGAAGCTCGACGGATTGGTGCCGTCGAGGAGCCATTTGTCATTCGCCACGATATCCGCAATGATCTCTCTCTGCTCGGCTCTCGGACGCTCGACCCAGTCCGCCAGCCAGAACACCTCCCTATCCATCGAATGATAGGGAAGATGGAAAGCAGTTGAGATCTTGCGGGACAAGGTCGACTTGCCGCCACCGGAGCAGCCGATCACCATGATACGCTGGGCCTGGCTTAGCAGTGCGGCTCCCTGGTGGGATGAAAGGACATGATTTGCCAAGGCAACACCCTCCGTACGAGAGAAGCGTGTATCGCGTCAGCTTGCTAGCCGACAGAGCCAAATCTAGTCAGGCCCGGGCGACCAGCTTCTCCCGCGCCGCCTTCAACCTTGCAAAGTCATCACCGGCATGGTGCGAGGAGCGCGTCAGCGGGCTCGACGAGACCATCAGGAAGCCCTTGGTATAGGCGATGTCCTCGTAGGACTTGAACTCTTCCGGCGTCACGAAGCGCTCCACCTTGTGATGCTTGCGGGTCGGCTGGAGATATTGGCCGATGGTCAGGAAGTCGACGTCGGCCGTGCGCAGGTCATCCATTAGCTGGAGCACTTCGTTCCGCTCTTCGCCGAGGCCGACCATGATGCCTGATTTGGTGAACATGGTCGGGTCCAGTTCCTTGACCCGCTGCAGCAGGCGGACGGAGTGGAAGTAGCGGGCGCCCGGGCGGACGGTCAGATAGTTGCCGGGCACGGTTTCCATATTGTGGTTGAAGACGTCTGGCTTGGCAGCGACGACGCGTTCCAGGGCACCCGGCTTCTTCAGGAAGTCGGGCGTCAGGATCTCGATCGTCGTGTTCGGCGAGGCCGCGCGGATGGCCCAGATCACCTTCTCGAAATGTTCGGCGCCACCGTCGGCGAGGTCGTCACGGTCGACGGAAGTGATGACCACGTGCTGCAGACCCAGCTGGTGGACCGCCTTGGCGACGTTCTCAGGCTCTTCCAGGTCGAGCGCGTTGGGCTTGCCGGTCGCGACATTGCAGAAGGCGCAGGCGCGGGTGCAGATCTCGCCCATGATCATGAAGGTCGCGTGCTTCTTCTCCCAGCACTCGCCGATATTCGGGCAGCCGGCTTCCTCGCAGACCGTCACCAGCTTGTGAGAGCGGACCAGTTCGCGGGTTTCATGATAACCCTTGGAGGCCGGCGCCTTGACGCGGATCCATTCCGGCTTGCGCAGCACTTCGGTGTCGGGCTTGTGGGCCTTTTCCGGGTGGCGGACGCGCTTTTCGTCGGCGGTGGCCGGAACGAGGTTCGTCCTGTCGAGAATGGTGACCATGGTGAAGACCCTGTCTTGCCGCCATAGCGGCCTGATAATTTAGCGCCGGACGAGCTTGGCGATGAAGAGAAGAATGCTCGCACCGACGAAGCTGGTGATCAGATAGCCGAGCCAATCGCCTGCGACGAAGATGCCGAGACGGCGGAAGATGGCCGCTGCAATCACCGCACCGATGATCCCGATGATGATGTTCATGATCACGCCGAAGCGCATGTCCATCAGCTTGCCTGCGAGCCAGCCGGCGAGACCGCCGAAGAAGATCGTCGCGAGAATTCCGACTTCAAACCCAGCCACGGCGCATCCCTTTCAAACATTTCGTTGGAACCTGCCGCCTATATAGGCGGCAGAATTCTCAGCCACAACCACTCAGGCGTTCAGTACCTTGCCATAGGCGTCCAGCACGCTTTCCTTCATCGTCTCGGAAATGGTCGGATGCGGGAAGATGGTGTGCATCAGCTCTTCCTCGGTCGTCTCGAGGTTCATCGCGATGACGAAACCCTGGATCAGTTCGGTGACTTCCGCGCCGACCATGTGGGCGCCGATCAGTTCGCCGGTCTTCTTGTCGAAGATGGTCTTGACCAGGCCCTGATCCTCGCCGAGCGCGATCGCCTTGCCGTTGCCGGCAAACGGGAAGCGACCGACACGGATGTCGCGACCCTCGGCCTTGGCTTTTGCTTCCGTCAGACCAACCGAGGCGACCTGCGGGTTGCAATAGGTGCAGCCCGGGATCTTCAGCTTGTCCATCGGATGCACGTTCGGCAGGCCGGCAATCTTCTCGATGCAGATGACGGCTTCGTGCTCGGCCTTGTGGGCGAGCATCGGCGGGCCTGCGACGTCGCCGATCGCATAGAGGCCCGGCACGTTGGTCTTGCCATAACCGTCGATGACGATGCAGCCACGATCGGTCTTGACGCCCAGGGTTTCGAGACCGAGGTTTTCGATATTGCCCTGAACGCCGACTGCCGAAATCATCCGGTCAGCGGTGATCTTCTCAACCGAGCCGTCCTTCTTCTCGACATGCGCGGTAATGCTGTCGGCACCTTTCTCGACCTTGGAAACCTTGGCGTCGAGGATGATCTTCATGCCCTGCTTGTCGAACTGCTTCTTGGCGAAGGTCGAGATGTCGATGTCTTCCACCGGCATGACCTGGCTCATCAGTTCGACGACGGTCACGTCGACACCCATGGTGCGGTAGAAGGACGCGAATTCGATGCCGATCGCGCCCGAGCCCATGACCAGCAGGGACTTCGGCATGGCTTCCGGCTTCATCGCCTCAAAATAGGTCCAGATCAGCTTGCCGTCCGGCTCGATCCCCGGCAGCACGCGCGGACGGGCGCCCGTGGCGATGATGATGTTTTTGGCCTGGTAGATGCCCTCGCCCAGCGTGTTCTTCGGGATCGGCGCCTGCGGTTGGACGATCGGCTTCGTCGTCTCGGTGACGACGATCTCGCCCGGCTTGCTGAGTTTTGCCTCGCCCCAGATGATGTCGACCTTGTTCTTCTTAAAGAGGAATCCGACGCCGGCATTCATGCGCTCGGCAATGCCGCGCGAGCGGGCGACGACCGCTTTCAAATCCGGCTTGATCGAGCCTTCCAGCGTCAGACCGAAGCTCTTGGCATGCTGGGCGGCATGCAGGACGTCGGCCGACCGCAGCAGCGCCTTGGTAGGGATACAGCCCCAGTTCGAGCAGATGCCGGCCAGATGCTCGCGCTCGACCACGGCGACCTTCATGCCGAGCTGGGCGGCACGGATTGCAGCAATGTAGCCGCCGGGGCCGGAACCGATAATGATGACGTCATAGGCATTCGACATGGGTGCTTCCACTCCTCGGTTTTTACGGACCCCCGCGCGGCTATCGCCGGAGGCCCGGTGCGGGACTGGAAGCTGATGGCTGCTCAGACGGCAGGTGTATCGGCTTCCGGTTCGTGACGAACCAGCATCCCGTAGATTTCATCCTTGACCTGCATCCGCTTCTTGCGAAGTTCGACGACATGGAAATCGTCTGCAGGCTCGATATCGGTTTCGGCGCGGTGAATGATCCCGTTCACCTCATGATAGGTCTCGAATAACCTTGCAAAGTGCCCATCCGTTTCCTTCAGATGGCGCATCAGCGCGACGTGTTCGGGGAATTCCGCTGCCAGTTCGTGCGGTGTGTTCGACATGATCCCATCTCCTCTAT
>JARXAQ010000026.1 GCA_029865825.1 Rhizobium sp. | reverse complement strand
ACGCTGGCCGACGTTCTACAGCCCGCCCTCAGACAGGGCTATGCCGTGGCCGGCCTGGTGGCGCTCGGCTGGGAAGATATGCGCGCCTTCGTGGCGGCAGCCGAAGCCGAGCAGTGCCCAGTGATCCTGCAGGCCGGGCCCGGCTGCCGCGCCCATACGCCGCTGCCGGTTCTTGGCGCGATGTTCCGGCATCTGGCAGAATCGGCCGGGGTACCGGTCGTCGCCCATCTCGATCACGGATATTCGCTTGCAGAATGCCAGCAGGCAGTAGATTGCGGCTTTACCTCGCTGATGTTCGACGGATCGCGCATGCCGCTCAACCAGAACATCGACGAGACCGCGGCAATTGCCGAACTAGCCCATGCGGCGGGATTGTCCTGCGAGGGCGAGATCGGATTTGTTGGCTATGCCGGGGGTGAGGAATCGGCGGGCACCGACCCGCAGGAGGCGGCGCGCTTTGCCTGCGAGACTGGTGTCGATGCTATGGCGATATCGGTCGGCAATGTGCACCTCCAGCAGACAAGGGTTGGCGGCGGTCTGGACATAACGCGTATCCGGGCCATCGAGGCGGTAACAAAGGTGCCGTTGGTCATCCATGGTGGATCAGGTGTACCGATTGATCAGCGCATCGCCCTGTCGCGCCACTCCAACATCTGCAAATTCAACATCGGAACCGAATTGAGGATGGTCTTTGGGAAAGCTCTACGCGAGGCCGTCAATCGTGACCTGGACCGCTTCGATCGTATCGCGATCCTGCAGGACACCCATGAGCCGCTGGTCGCAGCCACCCGCAGCATCCTGCGTGCATTCAAGGCGACGCGCCTTGAAGGGAATTAGTGTATCGATTGAACCGCCCTGGGCTTGCCGAAGATCCCAATTCGTAAGAAGTCGGATCTCTAATATATAAGACGACGAGCGAATTCTCCCCTGAGGTCCGTGCCCGCGCGACTCGCCAAATCATTGTTAGAAAACGAGCTTTAGATCTACACGATCTGAAGGAACCGAGCAGCCAATGAGCGTCTCCCCCGTTGTTCACCGGATAGCTCGGCTCTCGCGGGTAACTTCCACAAGCCTTGGCGGACTTGGATCCTAGGGCCGTTCGTGTTGATCTCGTAGCTGACCGAGTTAACTTCGCCCAAGCGTATCGAGGGGACCTGAGGAGAGGTGCACGAGAATACGCCTCAGTGTCGCGATGTTGTTTTCGTCTTCGGCAGCCTCAAGCGCTTCTTGCAGCACCCCATGGATGTGGTCGGCTCCGACCAACTCCATCTCCCAGTTCGGATAAAGACGCTCGCGCTTTTCCACGCTCCGGTCCAGCGTGACGATATCGTAATGGCGCGGATCGCTGTGAAGATTCGCGATCAGGTCCTTGACCCGAGCGGGCGGGCCCTCGATCAACTGGAAGAACACGCCGCTGCCGAAAACGAGCACCCCAGTTATGTCGCGGGCGACATTGCGGCGTTGAGACCGATCGATGATGCGGTCAACCTCGGCGTCGTCGACGCCTTCGGCGGCACGACTGCAGTAGACGAACGTCTCCAGCGTGGGCGCGGCGTAGTCCACATCAGCGCCTTTTGGAAAACCGTATTCGTCGAACATGCTAGCTCGCCTTGCTTGTGCTGTGCAGGTCGGGCCACCCGGCACGTCGGCGGCAGGTTAGCGCATCTTTCCGATTTGGGGAAGGAAGCATTCGGAGATTGCCGTCTCTCTATTGCTGGCTAAACCGCCAAGAACCAGACAATGCACATTCGCAATCTTGGCTCCGAGTTGTTGCGCCTCGCTTGCGCCTTCTGCTAAGAGCAGCAAGTTATGTTTTGCCACTCTATGCGGACAGTCGCGCCCAAGCGTGCTTTATTGGCCGCTGTCGCTGCGACACTTTGTTTCGAGGACGGCCATTCAACGCGAGCGACTGACGAAAGCGCCAACATGATCTGGAGGAGGCTGCGGGTCGGTTTGGCTTTGGTACTACGACGATTCAAGAAGAACGCTCGGCGGGCGTTGGTGCGATTGGGCCGTCTGAGGGCGTTGCCTTGGCAGCGGCTGTACAGAGTCGTCACAGATATCTTGTGTAGCAACGACGGTATGGTCCGTTCGCGACGGTTATCTTGCCATTGGTTTTGATTAGCATCAGCGCGTTATGTCCGCAAACCCGCACTGCGTTCGCTTTTTTACGGTCCCAGCCGATGGGGAGCGCGAGCAGGTAAGCTACGATAAGGGCCCCGACATGGGGAATAACGTTGAATATGCGTGCGATCGCGGCAAGCTGGTCGAGCATCGAATGGCCCTTGTCCTTAAATATCCGATGTGACTTAGCAATTTCGCCAGTTCAATGATGGAGCTACAGATAACAATAGGGGCACTACGGGTAAATGTAGTGCGTTAAGCTTGGACGTTTGGCGCACATGACGCTTTGTAGAATGCGTGGGCGGCTATTGACATGACAGCGCCTAGAAGCGCCCCACGACGCACTGGCTACAGCCAAGCCCGCCACCCCCGCCGTGACATCCGAAACGCACAATTTACATTCTGTTTTATGGGTTCAAGAAATCGCGCTGGCTCTAGCCTATCGACCTCTCTGAGACGACTGGCACCACTACCCGCTGTCGGCTACTGTGTCGTTCAACTAGGAATTCAGCTTGATGGGGAATGTTCGGGGCGGAGATGAAATTCAGGGAATTTGGGACAGCGACTGTGTCGAAAGCGGCAATGGCGGTCATTGCGGCCATGTTCGTCACGCTCATCGTTCTTTTGGGGCTTTGGCTCTACGATAGCTGGGGAAGCTCTGAACGAAGCATCAAAGACCGGGCCGTCGCCTCCTCGAAGATTCGTCGCAACCAATGCCAGGTGGATCGACGCCCTAGCCTGGCAGGCTCTCCAGCGGATTGACGAGTCTCTGGGTCCAGATATCGGAACAGCCGACAATAAGAACATACTCGACCTGAACCAGGCGGTGGAAAATCTGCCAGGGCAGGTTCAGGCGTATGTCGTAGATCGGGGCGGTGTGGCGATCCTATCGACCGAAACCGAGATTAAGCCTGTATCGATAACGGACCGGCCGTACTTTTCCGAACTTGCCAAAGGGGCAAAGCGGCACGTTTCCAGCCTTCTGATCAGCCGCCAGAACGGAGAACAGATATTCGTGTTCAGTCGCCGGATCGAGCGCAACGGCGTGTTCGCCGGCGCGGCGATGGTGTCATTCCAGGCGAACCTGCTTGGCGAGATACTCGAATCCGCCGATCTCGGGCCAAACTCGACGGTTGGTCTCATCCGTCGTGACGGGCAGCTCGTCGCCCGATATCCGTTGCCCAGCGGGCCTCTCGACATGAGCGGCTATGTCCTCTTCACCGAACACCTTCCCAAGTCTCCCAACGGCACCTACTTCGCGATCTCGCCTGCCGATGGCGTAACGCGGGAAGTCGCCTACCGCACTGTGGAAGGTACGGACTTCATTGCGGTCAGCTCCGTCGGCTACGATGCCGGAATGCGCCCGTTCTGGAACGACGTTTTCATTGCGGTCGCCCTTCTTTGCGTAGCGGCCGTCGGATTGATCACCGCTGCAAGCTGGATTCGACATCTGCTTGCGAGGGATGCGGCGCGTTCGACATCGCTTTCCGTCGCGCTTGAGGAAAACCAACTTCTTCTGAGGGAAATCCACCACCGCGTGAAGAACAACCTGCAGGCTGTCCAGTCCCTGATCAGGATGCAGCGGCTTCCTGACGAAACGCAGAAATCCCTGTTTGACCGCATCGCCGCGATGATCTCTGTCCATGAACAGATTTATAGCCGCGACCAGTATTCCAGGGTATCGGCACGACATCTCCTCACCTCTGTGGTCGATACCCTTGTCAAATCTTACGGCTCCGCGGTCGAGGTCGAGTATGCGATCAATGATATCGTCGTTTCCGCCGATACTGCGACCCCGCTGGCTTTGCTGACAAATGAAGTGGTGACCAACTGCCTCAAATATGCGTTTCCAGACGGAAGGAGCGGCAGGATCACGGTATCTCTGAAGACGCTGTCAGAACGCAGAGCCTGCCTCGTCATTGCCGATAACGGTGTGGGCTTCGATCGTGACAGCGTGCGCTCAGGGATGGGCTCGCGCCTTATCACGGGAGTGATGTCACAGCTGCACGGCGAGTTCATCTATCAGTCGGAGGGCGGGACGACTTTCATCGCTGAGATGGATATCATCGAGGACGCAGGCGCTCGTTAAGAATGCAGAGTTGCGAGTTCTCAGATTTTCGGCGTGCAACTGTCGAGCAGCCTTCTGATCGCCGTTACACCCTTAGCCGTGTCGGACCAGGTCTGTCGCCAGACTAGAAGGCCGACCGAACACGTCGTCGCAATCATGAACGGTACAGGCCCCAGAAACCAGAATGCCGCGGCCACCGTGAAATAATAGGATCGCACCCCGACGCTAAAAGACCTGAGGGCCGGGTTGAGCACAAGCGTTAGGGCGTTGGTCCAGGCTGTAATGTCCCGGTCTTCCTCACGTGAAGGGCTGGCTCCGATCGCGGCCAGGCAATAGTTGATCTGTCTGACAGCCCATATGAAGTCGGATAGTCCGCGCAGCAGTGTGGCCATGATCAACAGGACTTTGCACTGGAAGAACCAGACCGGGTCCTGCGCGGCGAATTTTGCGATGAGACCTGCGCCTGTTCCATAGCTGGGCTCCATGAACAGCGCGCTGCTCATGCCAACGATGACGATCAGGTTCGCCGACCCGAAAAATGATGCCGAATTGATCGTGTGCCCGAGGATTGCCGCGTCCCCAATGAAGTTGTTATCCCGTGTCAGCACCTCTCGCATCCATGCGGCGCGGATGCGCACCATGTCGACCAGGAGACTGTCGTGCCTCCTCGGCCACCCGATGGCCATCAATGGTTCTATCGCCACCCAGACGGCGACGAAGTAGATGATCGAAGCAATGTTGAGAACGTCCATGATGCCCCCACAGCGTGAACCCGCTAGGGAGCCTACAGGCATGTCGCGGGGCTGAATACATAAAGTCTGCATTTAACCTGCCCTTGCGCTTTGCACTTCCTCAAATCTTTTTGAGTGCGTCCGGCTTGTGCGCGGCTTGTTTACCGGACTTTGCGCTCTCAACGATGAACTGGGGATCGTCTGGGGTTGCCCTCACGACGTGGCCCTTGATTCTGGTATCTGATGTCTGCTTCTTGACAACCTTACCGTCGATCCTCCCCTGGCTCGTGTCCCAGGTGACCTTGTCGCCGTTCTTGAGGTTTTTACTCATTCACTTCTCCTTCAGTCAGGGCTAACGGCTGAAGTCGCCTTTTTGTCCAAGGCAGTTTGGGATGCTTTGTTATCCCGCGCAAACTCTTCGGCGGCCTCCTGGTTTACCTTCGTCACGTCTTCAGATTCCTGTTCCGTGAGTTCATGCTGATCCTCTGCTCGCTTCCAGTGGTCATCGTGGGCACCCTCCGGGCGGCCTTCGTCCTCCCAGATTTTGTATGCCCGTTCGCGGCGTAGCTGTTCTCTGTCGTCCATTGGATTCTCTTCTTTTGGCACCACATAACTCAAACAGCACAAAAGTAGTTCCTGCGGACCCGCAGTCATTTAATGCCTTGGGCAGCTCTCCCAAGAGAGCGCGCCGAGAATAAGGCTACACTGGTTGCCGCTGACGAAATCACGATCTAATCGGAAGAGGACTGATCCAGAGAGGCCGCGAGCCAAATCGTTGTCGTCCTAAGGTGCCGCTTGGGTCCTTCATCCCGAAGAACCTGGCTCATCCTTCGCGAGGAAGAGAGACCTTAAAGTTGTTCAGGAAGGTTTCGAGGATGCGGGTTCAAATGAAATGCCGAAGTGCGGGCACACTGAATTGGTGATGATGTGGTCGAACCATCGATCTGTATGAGCGTTATCTCAGCTAGAACGGAACTAGCACATGAAATCACTGTTCGTCGCATTCCACGCCGCCTTCTCATCATCACAGGTGTTCGCAATGGATAGCCTCTCCGACCTCGGCTGGAAGAACCGCGTCGTTCTCGTGTTTGGCAATGCCGATAACCCGAAGGTGGCAAAGCAGGTGAAACTTCTGGAGAAAGAGCAAGGCGGCCTGGAGGAACGCGACATGGTCGTTGTCAGCGTCTCAAAGGAGAGAGCCACAGCCGTGTATGGCAATGTACCAGCCCTCGACCCCGACAGCGTCAGGAAGGATGCGGGGATTGAAGATGGCGGCTTTCAGGTCGTTCTCGTAGGCAAGGATGGTGGCATTAAGCTCCGCAGCGAGAACGTCATCGGCGACGTCGAGATGTTTGACTTCATAGACCAAATGCCGATGAGGCGAGCTGAACAGAAGTAGCGGCGTGACGAGCCATGCACTTTCTGGCCGACCACATGTCTCAACGCCTTCGACGTTGAACGTTCACAGCGACATGCACGAGCGCTGCGGTCGAAAGCAAGATCGAAGAGACCAGCACCGCGACCGCCAATAGCCCACCATTTGTGATTTCCGCATTAGCTCGCAGACCGCTGTGTTTTGTAACCATCAACGAAACTTCTGCCCGCTGGACTTCGCTCAGGCGGGATACGGCTGAGCCTTGAGGCATCGTGTTTTGGGTCACGCTATCCGAACCGCTATCTTTCATTTCTTCTGCTCGTCCTCGAACATCGCCTTCTACAAGCCCTCGTCCTAGGACATCGGTCTACGAAACCTAAGACTGGTGGGCCGTCGCGGCTGGCCAGTCGTTTGCTGGTTCTTGTATCTCACCGACATCCAGCGCACGTTGCTCTTCCAATGCTGACAGACTTGCATTCGCGGCATCCACGACAGCCGTGAGAAACTCGACACGTTGCCACCCCAATGTGTGGGCCTCTTCGACAAGGATCTGCACTGCAAAGTCGACCGTTTGATCAAGTTCAACCTTGCGTACGGCGCTGCCGGTCGTCGCTGTCGGTGGATCGATCATCGGCTTCTCCTCGTTGGTGGAGGCCCGCGGCGGACGGGTTGGGCGCTCGGCTGGCGTTTCGTTGCCCGCAGCAGGAAATCGGAAAAACCGCTGCATTCACCATCTCCGTCGTGTCCGATTGACACGCTGCGGACCTCGGCTACGAAACATACACGGTGTCTAAAAGTTCCTGTTGCATGACAGATCAGGCTCCACAAACCTATCCTGACACACCTGACGGCCGATATTTTGTCGTGCGGGGTCGCCTGTGGCGAAAGAGCGATCCAGCTCTCGAAGACACCCAGCGTCAAACATTCGTCAGTGAACTGATGTCTGCTCGGCGGGCCGTCCGCGATGCTAAAGGTGACAGCGTGGCAACGTCCGTCGCGAGGAAGCGGGTCGATTAAGCGAAGGTCGCCCTGGGAGAAAGGGGTCCCGTCTGGTGGACTGACGGTCAACCGGACTACAACAGGCACCTGGCGGAGAACACGCCATACTTAGGGTGGTTCGCGGACCTGTAGATGATCTGGTTACGGCTATGGACCACCCATGCTGATGATAGGCCTTTCGACAGAGTTGACTTGGTTCCGCGTGAAACCCATTTCCTTAGTCGCCCCCCATACGGCGAGACGGAAAGCTGGCGAAGCGAGGTTGCCGCCGATTTTAGAATGGCAAGCAAGGCGAACAACTGTTCGGCCTCTCGTGCGAGGCTATGGGACGCGGCCGAAGTCTCTTCAACTATCGCGGCGCCCCAGCCCTCAATTTGTTTCCGCCTGCGACTCGCAGTTTCCCGTGTCATCTGGCATGAGTGTGAAATGCCGATCAGCTCTCGCCAATTTGTCAGCTCGACCTTTGCCATCATCCTGTTTGGTGTCATCGCCATTTGCGCATTGATCGGCTCCACGATTTGGCTTTCTGAACGGGCACAAAATCTTTCCGAAGCAGTGTTCAAAGCGCGCGACGTCAAGGCCCTTGCGGTTGACTTACGGTCGGCTTTTCAGACGGCGGAATCCAGTCAGAGAGGATACCTCTACACTGGAAACGAGATTTATCTGTCTCCCTATGATCAGGCAAAGCAAAAAGCTAACCTCACCCTTGCGGCCCTTCCAGCGGCACTTTCCGACTATCCAGAATTGACGGCTGCCATGGAGAGACTGACTCAGGTCGGTCGTGAGAAGGTGGCTGAGATGGAAACGTCCATCGCGTTGAAGCAGGTGCGTGAGGAAGCGGGCGCCTTGTCGCTTATTCGCACCAATCGCGGCAAGCTGCAGATGGACGAGATTAACGTATTCGTCTCCGGAATAGTTCTCGCTGCGGATGATCGTCTTTCGGCACTGATCAACGAGCAAACCGAGAACGCGGTTTGGCTTCGCCTTGTTTCGATCATTGACGGCGGCTTTATGCTCCTGCTTGTCGCCGGCGCCATATACATCGTCGTGAAGTACACTCATGAACTGAAAGTCTCGCAGCTCGCTCTTGCCCGATCGAACGATAGCTTGGAGCAAAGAGTGAGCGAGCGCACGGCCGAGTTAGCTGCTGCCCGCGACCGAGCCGAGATATTGTTGAGCGAAGTCAATCACCGCGTCGCCAATAGCCTGACGCTCGTCGGTTCGCTAATCTCGCTGCAAGCCCGCGCCCAAAACAGCGATGACACAAGACAGGCGCTGGACGAAACAAAGGCACGTGTGCAGGCAGTGGCGATGCTTCACCGGCGTCTCTATGAGGCCGGAGATGGCCAAGAAGTCGCGATTGACGAATATCTGGTCGGGCTTCTCGAACAATTCAAGGCAACAACCTCGTCCCCAAATATGATCACAGTTACGCATGCGCTTGACCCGATCAAGCTGAAGACCGACGCCAGCGTCAATCTTGGCGTTATCGTCTCCGAATGGGTAATGAACGCGTTTAAATACGCCTATCCCAATCGCTCCGGCGAAATCAGGGTCACCTTGACGCGTCACGGAGATGGCTTTGGTATCTTGAAAGTTGAGGACGATGGCGTCGGTCGCCGCGAAGGTGCAGCAGCACAAGGCACGGGGCACGGCACACGGATCGTGAACGCCATGGCATCCAGCATGGGGGCGACAGTAGAATATGTTGCCCGCTCTCCGGGAACAAGCGCCAAGCTTTCTTTTCCGACATAGCGTGGTGCATCTGGCCAGATGCCGGTCTTCCATGCATAGCTTATTGTTAGCATAAGCACGGCGGCCCGGATGATCAGTCGAAATCTTTTTCAAGCCCTCCTTCTGAGTTCCATTTCTACCGTATTCGGTGGCGACGCGGCTGTGGCAGGCGGTAAAACGGCGCCGGTTAAACTAGCGCCTTTCAACATTGCTGCAGATAACTGCGCTCCCCCTTCAGGGCTCAATCGCAGTCTGGTCTTCTTCCAGGACAACGACCGCCAGTTTATGGAGGGTGTGAAGTTCGGTCTGTCGCAGGCCGCCCAGAAACACGGGCTCAAATTCTCGGTCGAGTTGGCCGATAACGATGCGGGCAAGATGTTAAATAGAATCGATGCGGCTGTTGTGTCGAAAGCCGGCGCAGTCGTTGTAGCACCTGTCGATGCCGTGGGCCTTTCACCGTCTCTTGAAAGAGCGATACAACACGGTGTCTATGTCGGTACCATCGTTCCGCCGCCGGCCGTGACCATTCTTAATGCGCCGCAATATCTCACCGGTGAACGACTGGCACTGGCAGCTTCGGACTACATCGCACGCCAACTAGACGGCCGGGCGAACGTCGTTCTTTTGACGCATGACAGCCTGCAATTTCTAGCGCCTCGGTTCAAAGCCATGCGCGACGTTTTGGGCAAACTTCCCGATGTCCGGATCGTCGCGGACATATCCCCGAGCCCCGTAAACGTCGAGGGAGGATACGAGATGATGAAACTCATCTTGCTGGCGCACCCCAAGATTGACGTCATTCTCGGAGCGGACACGGTCGTGGTCGGCGCTCTGAAAGCGCTGCGAGAGGCAGGCCGAGCATCGCCAACACAATTCCTTGGCGGTATCGACGGAGAGCCGGATGCGGTCGCTGAGCTGAAAGACCAACAGAGCCCCTATAAGGCCAGCGTGAGCTTGGCCTCCCCGGTGTTCGGTTATGCGCTAGGATCATTCGCCGCAGACTGGCAAGATGGCAAAAGCGTGCCCCAGGCTATGGACATTCTTCCGAAACTGCTGACTGCAGATAACATAGCCCAATACGAGGCTGACCTTAAGGATCCGGCCTCTGTCTTTGCCGATGATCGCCGCCGGGATGAGTACCTCAAGATGTACGGCAACATCTGCTTTGAAACCCGGAGCGAGTATCTGAACTTCCCCTGGTCATCGGATCATTAGTGGCTTCACCGAAGCCGGTGTCATGGATTTCTGTGTCCGGCGCC
>JARXAQ010000018.1 GCA_029865825.1 Rhizobium sp. | reverse complement strand
CGATCGAAGCGGGGCTTCTGCTTGCTGCGGTTTATCTTCTGACCCGCCGGCTCTGGTTGAGCATCGGCGCCCATATGGCCTGGAACTTTACCCAGAGTGGTATTTTCTCCGGCTCGGTGTCGGGCGCATTTGAACAACCCGGCCTGATAAGGGCGGTGATCGAGGGCCCGCAAGTGCTGACGGGCGGCATGTTTGGCATGGAAGCGAGCGTTGTGGCCCTCGTCGTCTGTACTGCGACGGGTTTGCTGATACTGCGCATAGCTGTCCGACGTGGCCATATCGTCGCCCCGATGTGGAAGCGCTCGTGATTTTGCGCATATTCATGCAGCTTGCAAACGATAGGCAACGTAGAATGGAGACGACCGCATGAAAAACGCGCATGGCAGAGCGAGGCTTCCTCTCAGTCTGGCGGTCTTTGTCATCTGGGCCGCCATCACGATGCTCGGCGGCATGCTGTTGAGCGGCGGGCAGACGCAATCCCTGATCGAAGGCCTGTCGAAGGGGCCGCTCTGGAATGTCGTTGCGGCCTTTCTGTTCCTCGTTGCCGTCATCCTGATTGCCGGGTGGCGCGATCTGAAGTTTGTGGCGCCGAACCCCGTGAGCTCGCTCAGGATCATGTGGCTGCCCGCGCTCTACGTCGTGACATTCGTCGTCCTTGCCGTCATCCTCGGATTGCCGCGGCTGGACCTCCTGTTGCTCATCTTGGCCAGCACGATCTTTGTCGGCCTCTCGGAAGAGACCATGTTCCGTGGCATCATCTTCCAGGCCTTGCGTACACGCGTGAAGCTGTGGCCGGCGATGGTCTTGACATCGATGCTGTTCGGCTCGGTCCATATTCTCAATGTGCTGACGACAGGCGAGCTTCTCAGCGCCTTGCTGCAGGCATTTACCGCGATGCTAAGCGGCTTCGCCTTCATGGCCATTCTGGTGCGAACGGGCTCCATCTGGCCGGCAATCGTCTATCACGCGCTATGGGATTTCGGCACTTTCGCGATTTCTGCGAGCAGTCAGGCATCGGGTGCGGCGGCCAGCAGCGAGGTCGGTGGGTGGAGCTTTCTGCTGCCGGTGGCACTGGTGCTGCCGAATTTTCTCTACGGGATCTATCTGCTGCGAAACGTGCGCAACGACCATGTCCTCAGTACGGACAGGCCTTTTGCCCCATGAACAAATGTCGGATTCTGGACGTCGCCGGCCGGTCGTTTAAGGACAAACGCTTGGATGCCGTCAGCGTCGCAGACATCATGTTCGGCCGACTTGGTAGGTAGGGGCGGTCATCCTCGCCCGGGCTATCAAGGATCCGGTAGTGTCAGACGACATTCTTGAGCAGGCACGCGCCTGGATCGACACGCGGGTCCGCGAGAACCCGTAGACCAGATCTTGAGCCAAAAGCCGGAGCCAGGCTCCATCACCGATATCTTTGCATGAACCGGCTGTCGATCCGGCCTTTCCATCGGGCGACCCAGCGACCGAGGACCGCGAAATCCCATTTGTCGGCGATAGCTCGCCCGTCCGCCAGCGAGATCAGGACCAGCCAGCCATGCTGCGGCCGATAAGGCTTGAGGCTTTCTTGGACGAGGCTACGACGAATATTTTCTGCCAGGACCGGTCCCTGGCGCACGGCAAAAACGCCGGCCTTCGGGCGCGGATCTGGCAGGGACGCGACGTCACCAGCCGCGAAGATGTCCGTATGCGACAGGGATCTCAGCGTCTGGTCCACGCGGATGAACCCCTTTTCGTCGAGAAGAAGACCGCTTTCGCGCAAGAAGGACGATGCACCGCTGGAGGTGGCCCAGACGATCTCGTCTGCCGCGAGCCGCCGCCCATCACGAGCGATGAGTTCGGCGTCGTGAAAAGCCACGACATCGAAAGTGGGATGGTGGGCGATGCCTGCCCTTTTCATCTCCCGTTCCAGCAGGTGCCGTGCCCGCCTGCTGCGCTCGGGGACCGGCTCCGCCGCCCGGCCGACAAGGGCGATACGGATGTCGCGTGCGGCGAACCGGCGCCTCAGCGCGAACGCGACCTCGACACCCGCCACGCCCTGCCCGACGACCGCCAGAGTTGAGAAGTTACCCGTTGTGGCAAGCGCATCGAGGCGCGCGAGGCGATCAGTGAAGCTCGCGATCGGCTTCACGGAGATCCCAGTCACCATTCCCTCGGGCAGCGAGGGTGTAGACCCAATGTCGATCGAGAGGATCCGATAACCCAGGTCCTTGCCACTTGCGAGCAGGACCCTGCGATGAACCGGTTCTATGCCGGTCGCCGAGGTCTCGAGAAAAGTGATGCCGAAACGCGCGCACAGCGTGACGAGATCGATGTGGAAGTCGTCAAAAGCATATTCGCCGGCGATATGGCCCGGAAGCATGCCGGAATACGGCGCATACCGGGAAGGCGAAACGAGCGTGATCTGCGCGCCGAGCCCCAGAATGCCAAGTCGGCGGACTACCTCGACATGGGCGTGTCCGCCGCCGAGTAGCACGATCGGGAACCGATCTTCAGCCATGACCCGTTCCCTTCGCACCGATGCGGTGCACCGGCCCACCTGCGGCCTCGGCATCGGCCTCGTCGTGGGTGACCAGAATCATCGGCAAACCGGCGCGCCGTGCACGCTCGAACACCAGCGCCCGCATCTGGGCGCGCAGGTCCATGTCGAGTTTGGAGAAGGGTTCGTCCAGCAGCAGCAGTCGTGGCCGCGAGACGAGAACGCGGGCAAGCGCCACCCGTGCCTTTTGTCCACCGGAAAGGGTGGCCGGGTCGCGCACGTCGAAATTCTTGAGATCCATGTCAGCAAGGATGTCCGCGGCGATCCGGCGACGTTGGCGCCTGTCCGACACGTCCGCAGGGATGGCGAAAGCGACATTGGCGCCGACAGACATATGCGGGAAGAGCAGCGGGTCCTGAAAGAGGATGCCCGCGCGGCGCGCCTGCGGGGCCAGTGACAAGAGATCGACACCATCGACGGAGACGGCGCCGTTTGCCTCGAAGATCGGATCGAGAAACCCGCCGATGAAGGACAGCAGCGTGGACTTGCCGGACCCGGACGGCCCCATGACGGTGAGTACTCCACCGGGAGGGATCCCAGCGGTCAAGTCTATCAGACTGATCTGGTTGAGGCGGATCTCGACATTCGAGAGACAAAGGCCGGTGACTGAACGTCGCTGCTGCGTCATCACACCCTCATGTCCCGTCGATTGCTATGGAAAGCCGCCGGCAGCATCGCCGCGAGCGCGAAAGCGAGAAAAGGCAGGACGGTCTGCAGCAGGGCATAAACTCCGATAACGCGGCGATTGTTGCCGGAGGCGAGCGCGACGGCCTCCGTGGTGATGGTCGCAAGCCGCCCCTCCCCGATCAGGAGCGTTGGCAGATACTGCCCAACGGATACGGCAAAGCCAACCGCCAGCGCCGTGAGGATCGGACGGATCAGCATGGGCAGGCGTATGGACAGGAGCACCGAAAGCCTTGATCGGCCGAGTGCCGTCGCTATCACCTCGTAGCGGCGGTCGAGTGCCCGCCAAGGATCGGCGAGCGACAGAAAGACATAGGGCAGCACGAAGATCAGATGGACGAAAACCAAGGCGACGAGACGGTGCTCGCTGCCGCTGCCGATGAAGAGGAGCTGCAGGCCGAAGACGAAGGTGATCTGCGGCACGATCAGCGGAAGATAAAGCATTAACAGTGCTCTTTGGCCGACGGTGCGTCCCGTCTGAAACTCGCGCTCCAAACAGCCTATGACGAGCAGGACGGCAAGCAGCGTCGAGGCAAAACCGATGACCAGTGTCGTCGCCAGCGGATCGGCCAGGCGCGGCAGGGCGTTGATCCAGCTCCGGAGCGTGAACGTCTGCGGCAGAAGATCGGGAAACTGCCAAAGACCCGCCAGTGACCAGACTGCCAATATGGCAAGGCCTGCAAAGACCGCTGCGCCGATCAGCCCGACCATCAGGATCGACGCGCGGCGCAGGCTCCGGTCGTGAACGCATCGCCATCCTTTTTCTCTCGACCTGCGAAGGAGCCCGGAAGCGAGCCGCTCGAGGACAAACCAGGAGAGCAGTGACGCCGCAGTGACGGCCAGTTGCAGGACGGCACCGGCCGAAGCGAGGAAACGCGCGGAGAGATCCGGATCGTTCATCCATTGGAGGAGCCGCGTCGCAAGGGTGCCGGGCAAATTGGGGCCAAGGATCAACGCGACATCGACGACGGAGGATGAATAGGCGATCACGGCATAGACGGCGAAACGGATCTGCCCATAGAGCGCCGGCCAGAGCAGATAGACGAAACCCGCAATCTGCCCGTAGCCAAAGGAGCCCGCGAGCCTCCGGGCACCGACTAGACTGACCTGCGGCAGGGCCGCGAGCGTCACCAGAAAAAGGAAGGGTGTTTCCTTGATCACCAGGCCCGCGATCATCGTCAGCCCCATCGGGTCATGGGGGATCAGAATATCCGGCGGGCGGTCGATGCCGAAAAGCGGGGCAAAGAGGCGGATCAGGAAGCCTGATGGGGCGATCAGGAAGGCGAAGCCGAAGGCGGCAGCGGCATGGGGCACGGCCAGCAGTGGCGACAGCAGATGCTGCAGGCGCGACAGCGTCGGTGTGCCCGCATAACTCGCGACAAAGATCAGGGTGACGCCGAGAGAAACTGCGGTTGCGGCAAGGCCCGTTGCCATGCTCAGCATTGCAGCCCAGGGAAGGCCAGGTGTCGCCGCTAAGTCTCGAAACGGCTGGAGGCTCAGCTTATGCCCGCCGAGCGCCGGCAGATAACCGAAGGCCGGCAGCAACGTGCCGAGAAGCCCGACGGTGATCGGCAAGACCAGGAGGCCAAGCGTGATGGCGACCGCACTCCTTGGAAGAAGTGCGGTCAATCCATTCAGGAGAGAGCGATCTGTCGCCAGTGCTTTCACGGCTCAGTTGCCGCTGGCGTAGCGCCGGCGCCACTCGACTTCGATGCGCTCCATCCAGCTTGCATGCGGCTCGGCAATAACCGGTCCAAGTTTGTCCGGCGCAAGGGTCGCGACGCCGAGGTCAAGGGCTGCAAAGGCGGCACGATCCGGTTCCGGCAGTTTCGCCATGGCGAGGACGGTCGGGTCGCCCCAATAGGCCGGATCCTGCTTGCGACGCTGCGCCTCTGGCGAGATCAGGAAATTCGCCGTCAGCAGCGCGCCTTCCTTCGCATTGGCATTGTAGGGGATTGCGACGAAATGCGTGTTGCCGAGGGTGCCGGCGGAGAAGGTGAAGGAGCGAACAGTATCGGGGAGTTCGCCCGCCTCGATACCCGCAGAAGCTTCTGACGGATTGAACGCAAAGATGATGTCCAGTTCGCCATCCGCAAGCTTCTGCTTCATGTCGGGATAGTTCTGCGGGAAGGTCTTGGCAGACCGCCAGGCAACCGGGTGCAACTGGTCGAGATAGGCGAACAGCGGCTCGACATCGCGCTCGAAGCTCCCCTCGACCACCGGCTTCGCCAGCTTGGCGGGATCGGTGATCACCTCGCTTAATATCTGTTTGAGGAAGGAGGAGCCGATGAAATCCGGCGGGGCGGGATAGGAGAAACGGCCCGGATTCGCCTTGGCCCAATCGAGCAGTTGCAAGGCATTGTCCGGCAGGGCCGAGGCTTCGGTGCGGACGCTGTCGTAGAAGAAGACCATCTTGGCGCCACCCCAAGGGCTTTCCAGTCCGTCCGTCGGCTCGGTGAA
Organism: Rhizobium sp.; assembly: GCA_029865825.1. Classification (GTDB taxonomy): domain Bacteria; phylum Pseudomonadota; class Alphaproteobacteria; order Rhizobiales; family Rhizobiaceae; genus Allorhizobium. The sequence goes on along the minus strand of JARXAQ010000018.1, from coordinate 31,411 downwards.
ATCACTGAGGATCGTCGGCTGGTTCTCGACATCGACATAACGCCAATTGGGCAGTGCGGTGGCCCAGCCGGGGGTGAAGAGCAGGTCCTGCTGCTTCATCGAGACGAAGTTTTCGCCGTTGATCCAGATGAGATCAACCGATCCGCCCTCGTTCTTGCCCGCGGCTTTCTCGGCGATCACCTTGGCAACTGCGCTTGCGGTATCCTCGAGCTTGACCTGCACCACGGTTACCCCGTATCGCGCCTGCATCTCGGCGCCGACCCATTCGAGATAAGCATTGATGTTTTCCGATCCGCCCCAGGCGTTGAAATAGACCGTCTGGCCGGAAGCCGCCTTTTCGATGGTGGTCCAATCGGATAGCTCGACCCCAGTCGCGGCGGCGGGCAGATAGCTTGCAGCAGCGATGAAGCCGGCGGCGAGAAGTCGTGTCATCAATCTCATGGTTTGTCCTTCTCCCACAAAGTCGACCGCTTGGCGCTCACGCGTTGCGGTTCCTGTTTGAACTACGCCTGCGAGATCCATCGGATCTCATGTTTTCCAGCCAGACCGCATCTGTCGTCGTTCGAGCGCTGCATTGATGTCCTCGCTCGGCACCGGATCCTGCGTGGTGTCGGCCCTCGCGGTCAGATCATGGGTGATGCGGATCTGCTCGACAAAGGCTCGGCACCCCGGGCACATCGCCAGATGAAGGTTGATGTTGAGCCGTGGCCAGAACCCGAGTTCTCCATCCATCAGGAGGCTGGCGCGCTCGGCGACTTCACTGCATCGAAACATGGTTCAGCCCTCCCCGGACATGGTGAAACGAAGTCTCATGGCGACGTCCTGCGCTTGCGGATCTGGCGCACGAGTGTCGGGATCAGCGCCACCAGTGCCAGCGCGAAGAAGGCGAGCGTGATGTCGCGCGTGACGAGATCGGAGATCTGCGCTTCGCGGCCGCTCGCCTGTGCCGCGATGAGCACGCTGTCGACACCCTGGCCGAGATAGGCATAGGCAAAGGTGCCCGGCAGAATTCCGAAAAACGTGGCGGCGATGAACCGGCCGAGGCTGATGTCGAACAGGGCAGCCGCGATATTGACGACGAAGAAGGGAAAGACCGGCGCGAGACGGATGACGAAGAGATAACCGAAGGCGTTCTCACGGAAACCGTCGGCCAGCGTCTTGAGGACGCCATCGACACGGTGGCGCAGAAAGCCACCAAAGGCAGAGCGGGTGGCGAGAAACAGGATCGATGCTCCTACCGTGGCGCCAACGGCCACCAGCGCTCCCCCGATCATCCAGCCGAAGAGGAAGCCGCCGAAGATGGTCAGTACCGAGGCCGCCGGGAACGAGAAGGCGACGGCCGTGATATAGGCGAGCAGGAACAGCAGCGCAGACCAGAGGGCATTGCCGTCGACAAGGGCCCTGAGAGCCTGCCTTTGCTCGGCCAGATAGCCGAGGCGGAGATAGTCCTGCAGACCGAACGCATAACCAATCGCGAGGCCCGCGACGACGAGACCAACAGGCGCGTATCGCCAGAGGCTGCCTTTCTCGATAGCGCCTCGCAAGCGGGCGGGCTCCTCGTCCGGCGAACGGCCATGGTGCGGCGAACGGCTGTCATTCATGGTGACTTCCTTTATTCGACCGCGCGACGTGTAAGATCGCCCATCCCGGCGCGACAGATACCCCATGGTCATTCTGGGCTGAGGGGGTCGAATGCGGCGGGAGATGGAAGGCGATTGTTTCGCGAATGCCCCCCGGGCTGAAACAAGGGTGGGCGCGGCGCAGATCGAAGGTGGCGATCGGGCTCTGGCGCTGCGTCTTGTCGACGGGGATGCGGCGGCCTTCGAACTGCTCTATCGCCGGCACAATGCCGCGATGATCCGCTTTTGTAGCGGCATCGTCAGGCCGCGAGACATCACGGAAGACATCGTGCAAGACACATGGGTCGCCGTGCTCGGTCGCATCGATCTCTTCGAGGGGCGCGGATCGCTCGCCGGCTGGATCTACACCATCCTGATCAACAAGGCGCGCAGCCGCGCCCGACGCGACGGCCGCAACGTGGCCTTCGACGATCATGGGGATGGCAACGCTCTGGCGAACGCCTTTGACGGGCGCGGGCGCTGGTGCACCTTGCCGGAGCTCTGGGAAAACCTGACGCCGGCGCGTCACATCGAGGGGCGGAGTGTCCTGCAGCATGTGGAAGCCGTCATCGAAACGCTCCCGCCGGCGCAGCGCGCAGTGCTGATCCTGCGCGCCCAGCAGGACCTCGATCCGGCGGAGATCTGCGCCCTTCTCGATATCTCTGAGGGCAATATGCGCGTGCTTCTGCACAGGGCACGGCTGACGGTGCGCAACGCGCTCGATCGGCTCAACGCAAGCACCTGAACCCGGCATGCCAAACCTCATCCGTCGTCTCCCGAAAAGGCAACCCAGCCCTGGCGCCAGCGGATGACGGTCGTCAGCCCGCAAAGGGCGGCGAAGCCATAGGCAATCAGCGCGAAACTTCCGGGATAGAGACACATGACGACAAAGACCGCGATCGTCTCTGCTCCCTCTGCCAGACCGCCGACGTAATAGATGCCCTTGGTCGGGAAATCCGGCGCCGCGCGGCCACGTTTCGCGGCAACTGCCGAAAAGGCGAGAAAGGACGATCCGGTGCCGACAAAAGAAACGATCAGGACGGCTGCCGGCAGCGCATTGACCTCAGGCATCGCGACCGCAAAGCCGAGCGGGATCAAAGCGTAGAAGACCATGTCGAGCGCGATATCGAGATAGGCGCCACGTTCCGTTGGTCCCAGAATGCGGGCAACCGCACCGTCGAGTCCGTCGAAAACCCGGTTCATGAGGATCAGCAGAAGCGCCACCAGCCAGGCTCCGAAGCAGAGCGCAACGAAGGCTCCTATACCTGCCAGAAAGCCCAAAAGGCTGATCTGATCGGCCCGCAGCCGGCGATCAGCCAGAAACACGGCGATCGGCTGCAGGGCAGCCTTCTGTAGCGGCAGGATCTTCGCGTCGATCATCCGCGCCTCCAGGTCTGGAAACGTTCGAGCAACGAGAGAAGAAAGCCGTTGATGTGATTGCGGCGCCACTGGCCGGCCACCATTTTGTTCGCTTCTGCCAGCGTCGGGTAGATGTGAATGGTCCCCAGGATCTTGCCCAACCCATGGCCGTGTTTCATCGCGAAGACGAATTCGGCCAGCAGGTCGCCTGCGTGCTGACCGACAATGGTCGCACCCAGGATCTTGTCCTTGCCGGGTACCGTCAGCACCTTGACGAAACCGCAGGCGGCCCCATCGGCAATCGCCCGATCGAGATCATCGATATCGAAACGGGTGACCTCGTGCGGGATCTGTTTCTCCTTCGCCTCGGCCTCCGACAGACCGACCCGAGCCACCTCCGGATCTGTAAAGGTCGCCCAGGGGATGACGCTGTAATCGGCCTTGAAGCGCTTGATGTCTCCGAAGAGCGCGTTGATGGCGGCAAACCATGCCTGATGTCCCGCGACATGGGTAAACTGATAGGGCCCGGCCACATCGCCGGCAGCCAGGATATTGGGATGAAGCGTCTGGAGATAGTCGTTGGTTTCGACCACGCGATCAACCTTGATGCCCAGGTCTTCCAGCCCGAAGCCCTTGAGCCGCGGCGCCCGTCCGACTGCGACGATGATCTCGTCGAAGCCGATGCGGAAATTGCCGCCGTCCTTCTCGACCTCGATCCACTTCTCGCCGGCATCCACCCCACAGGCGACCGCCTTGTGGTTCGTCAGCACCTTGACGCCGTCCGCCTTCATCGACGCCTCGACGAACCGGGCTGCATCCTCGTCCTCACGCATCATCAGGCGCGGCGCCATCTCGATCTGCGTGACCTCGGAGCCAAGCCGGGCAAAGCTCTGTGCGAGTTCGCAGCCGATCGGCCCTCCACCGAGGACGACGAGCCTTTGCGGTACTGCAGGGCGATCGCGGAGCCGCTCCCACATGGTATCGGAGGTGAGATAGCCGATCTCCGCGAGGCCTGTAATCGGCGGCACGAAGGGCTGGGCACCGGTCGCGATGATGATCGCGCGCGTCGTCAGCCGTTGCGTGCCACCATCGCTGAGGGTGATCTCGACCGTCCAGGGATCGATGAGCTTCGCATAGCCCTTGAGCACCTCGACGCCGAGAGACGTATAGCGCTCGACACTGTCATGCGGCTCGATCTCGGCAATCACCTTGTGGATCCGTTCCATCACGGCAGAGAAAGGCACCTTCGGTTCGACGGCCTCGAGGCCGTAGTCGTCCGCGTGGCGCATCTGGTGCGCCACCTTCGCGCTCCTGATCAGAGCCTTTGAGGGAACGCAGCCGAAATTGAGGCAATCGCCACCCATCTTGTGCGCCTCGACGAGCGTCACCTTTGCCTTTGCAGCCGCAGCTATGTAGGCAGACACGAGCCCGGCTGAACCTGCGCCGATGACGATCAGGTTACGATCAAACCGTTTCGGCCGCGTCCAGGTGCTTTGCGCAAGGCGCTGATTTTCTTTCATAGAATCTATCTCTCGGCCCGGCACTTTACGTTGCAATAGGAAGACGAAGAAAAACTCAGATTGTTACAGGCATGCCTCGCATTTTTTTGTCGCAACCAGCAACTCGCTGTCCTGGCGGCAAGATGCTGCTCCAGAGTGGCCTGCCTGTCTTTCTTCAATATGCAGCGCCCCACTGAGTGGCGGTATCCAGTTGCAGGCGCAGCGTTCAGGTCTCTGTCAGCTTTGCAACTCATTGCATCGGATCACTTTATCCATGCACGAAAGGAAGCGGTCTTGTCCAAGACGCTTTTGAGCTTCAGACCACGGATGCGCAGCGAGTGGCTGAGCGTCCTCACTGCAGTCTATCTTCTCTTCTTCATGAACGGCACCTTCTGGGCCAAGTCCTTGGTCTTTCTCAATGGGGACACGCTGGCACTCCTGGCGCTCGGCATCGGGCTTACGGCCGCCTTTGTCGCGCTGGTCGTCACATTCTCGGCGAAATACGTCATCAAGCCGGTGCTGATCCTGCTCGTGCTGGCGAGTGTTTCGGGGTCATGGTTCATGGACCGGTTCGGAGTGATCATCGACGGCGAGATGATCCGAAATGCCATGGAAACCAACCAGGCCGAAGCCGGACATCTCATCACGTCCGCATTCATTTTGCACATCGTGCTGTTCGGTCTCCTGCCCTCGCTGTTTATCGCGGTGGTGGAGATCGTGCACCGTCCGATCCTGAAGAAGGTGGGGGTCAACCTGATGATCATCCTGCCCTGCCTTGCCGTGTTCGGGCTTGCCGGGTTTTCGAACAGTGGGACTTTCATCTTCAAAACCCGCGAGCACCGCGAATGGTTCAGAACACTGAACCCGATCTTTCCCATGGCGAGCGCGGCAGGATTTTTCATCGGCCAGAGCAAGGAGCAGAATATCGTCGTTCAGCCGCTCGGTGCGGATGCGAAAGTGGTGGAAGACCTGCCGGACGCTGCGCGCAAGCCGCGCGTGACGATCGTGGTCGTCGGCGAGACGGCACGGGCGGCGAATTTCCAGCTCGGCGGCTATGGGCGTGCAACCAATCCCGAGCTTTCGATGCGGGACATCGTCTATTTCAAGGATACCTCGAGCTGCGGAACCGCGACGGCGGTCTCCGTGCCCTGCATGTTCTCCGTTTATGGCCGCGAGGACTATTCCCACGCCAAGGCGTTGGCGACAGAGGACCTGATGGATGTCCTCACCCATGCCGGAATAAAAACGGAGTGGTGGGACAACAATACCGGCGACAAGCGTGTGGCCGCCCGGATATCGAAGACAGAGTTCTTCAAGTCCACTGATCCCAAATACTGCTCCGACGGCGAATGTCTCGACCAGATCCTGGTGGATGGACTCGACGCCTGGCTGGACAAGGTCGACGGGGACGCCGTGCTCGTTCTGCACCAGCTCGGCAATCACGGACCGGCCTATTATCTGCGCTATCCGGAGGAGTTCCGGAAATTCGTGCCCGATTGCCGCACGGTTGATTTCGACAGCTGCACGCCGGAGACGATCACCAATGCCTATGACAATGCCCTGCTCTATACAGACCACATCCTGTCCGAGGTGATCGACAAGCTCGACGCGCAGGGTGATCGGCTCGACACCGCGATGATCTACATGTCGGACCACGGGGAATCGCTCGGCGAAAACGGCCTCTACCTGCATGGCGCGCCCTACATGTTCGCACCGAAGGAGCAGACCCATGTTCCTTTCGTGCTCTGGACGTCGCCCGGCCTTCGGCAGTCGACGCAAATCGACGCGCCGTGCCTGTCCGCAAAGGCCGATGCACCGCATTCCCACGATAATCTCTTTCACAGTGTGCTCGGCCTGATGCAGGTGAAGACGCAGGTCTATGATCCGGCTCGGGACATCTTCGCAGCCTGCCGGAACGGAGTGTCTTCATGACCCACAATGTGGAATTGGCGCCTTCGAAGCGCGTTGGCTTGGCTCATCTTTGGGCTGCTGGTGGTTATTCGGCCGGAGGTTTGATCCGACTTGCGAGGGAAGCGGCCTTCCGGCAGGAGGTCGTTGCCGGGATCGGCCTGGTGGTCGCCTATACCGTGATGGACGTCTCGGCTTCCGTCTGGCTGTCGGCCGCTGTCCTGTTTTTGCTGCTGGTCGCGATGGAAGCGATGAACACGGCGATCGAGGAGATCATCGATCGCATCTCGCCCGAGGTGTCTGACACGGGAAAACATGCCAAGGATCTCGGATCGCTCGCCGTCTTCTGCCTGATTTCGGCCAATTCCATCGTGCTCCTCTATGCGCTCACGCTGCATCTTCGCGCCTGAAGTCTTTCGCTCAGGGTGGGTGAAACTGTCAGCCGGAGAAAGCTCGGTCACACGACGAAAGAAAGGACGCTGCGGTCTGCAGCGTCCTTTCCTTCGTTCAAACTGCCCGGGTCGGAGGATGTCACCGCCTTCCGGTCCGCGCTTGCGACCGGTGATCAGTTCCCGATCTTCATGTCGACCGACTGGAAGGTCTGTGGGTTGAAAAAGGCGTCCACCGTCTTGCCCTCGGCATCGATGGCATAGGCTTCATAACAGCCGTCTTCGGAGGTTATCGACCGGACCGTCCATCCCTCCCCTTCGAGCTTGGTCTGAAGCGCTTCTCGGGGTTGCCAGTCTGCCATGGCCACGCTGCATTTTTCCGACGCGAGAGCGGGACCGCCGAAAATCGCGGCAAGGCCGAGAGCGACGGTGATGTTGCGCATGGAATGTGCTCCTCTCCTGATATTGGACACGCAAAGAGCATCAGTGGCCAAGCTGACATCCACCTGAAGGGCCGGCGGAGCCCTTGCGGGCAGTTCGGCGGCCTGTCAGTTTTAGGCGACATGGGATCTCGATCTCTTGGTTTTGGGGTGAATGCATGCGGGTCTTGCTGGTTGAAGACGATGAAATGCTCGGAGATGCAGTGAAAACGCATGTGCATCGCCAGGGGCATGCCGTGGATTGGACGCTCTCGCGCAACGAGGCCGAAGCGAGCCTTGCAGCGGCGACCTACGATCTCGTCCTCCTCGATCTCCGCCTGCCTGACGGCAGCGGGCTCGACATTTTGAAAGGGCTTCGCACGCGCCGCGACGAAGTCCCTGTTATCATCATGACCGCTCATGACCAGGTTTCAGATCGGATCGCCGGGCTCAACGCCGGCGCAGACGATTATCTTGTGAAGCCCGTCGATCTCGGCGAGTTGCAGGCCCGCATTCACGCCGTGTCGCGTCGATACGGAACGCACAAGCTTCCCGCGCTCACCATCGACGGCGTTTCGGTTTATCCGTCAGAGCGGCGGATCGCCGGTGCGGATGGGGACGATATCCAGCTCTCCTCGCGCGAATGGGCCGTGCTCGATCGGCTGATTGCTCGCAAACGCGCGATCGTGTCCAAGGCGCAGATCGAAGAGGCGCTTTACGAATTCGGCGCGGAGGTGGAAAGCAATACCGTCGAGGTTTATGTCAGCCGCCTCAGACGCAAGCTCGGCAAGCACGCGATCGAGACCGTTCGCGGCATCGGTTACAGGATCTCGTCCGATGCAACTTAAGCCCCGCAGCCTCGCCGGACGTCTCGTCCTGTCCATGTCGCTTCTGCTCGTCGTCTTCTGGACCGTCGGCGTCGGGCTCGCCATCCACGTGATGCGGACCGAGTTCGACGAGGTCTTCGACAGCGGCCTTCAGGAAACCACCGAGCGGCTGGCGCCCCTCGTGGTCGACGACTTTTTCCGCCGCGAAGCAGGCACCGGACCGAACCAACTGGCGGCGCTCACCCCCGGCAAGACGGACGAATACCTGACCTATCAGGTTCGCGACGCATCGGGACGGGTGCTGTTGCATTCGCACAATGTCGGGTCGGCCCCCTATCCGGCGCCGCTGCAATCCGGGTTCTGGAGCGGCGAGGATCAACGGATCTTCACCGTCGCCACGGTCAGTGACACGCTTTTCGTCCAGGTGGCGGACTCGCTTGCCCATCGTCGCGAGGCGACGTTCGAAAGCGCGCTGACGCTCCTGCTGCCGATCCTGTTGATCCTCCCGCTCGGCATGTTCGCCACCCGTTGGGTCGTCGTCAGGGCAACCAGGCCGGTCAACGAACTGCGCGATGCGATCAGCTTGCGCGACGAGACAAATCTCGAAGCGATCGGGCTTGCCGGTCTGCCGACGGAGATCGCCTCGATCCCCGGTTCGGTGAACACGCTTCTCGGACGTCTGAAACTCGCCCTGCAGGCCGAGCGGGACCTCGCCGCCAACAGCGCCCATGAATTGAGGACGCCGCTGGCCGGGGCGCTCGCCCAGATGGAACTGCTCGCAGATCAACTGACCGACCGTGAGGACCAATCGCGTGCAGATCGCGTGCTGGAGGCGCTGCGGCGGCTGTCCCTGATGCTGGAGAAGCTCCTGCAGCTCTCCCGCGCAGAGGCCGGCATCGGGGTATCGAAGACCTCCGTGGACCTCTTGGGCCTGGTGACGCTGCTCGTCGACGGTTTCCGGCGCTCCCATCACCGGGTGATCATCGAGATCCAGCAGCCGCCCGGCCTGTCGTTCCTGTCGCGCGCAGTCGATCCCGACGCTTTTGCCATCGCCTTCAACAACCTGCTGGAAAACGCCCAGCGCTATGGCATGGCGGATCAGCCGATCACTGTGTCGATCGCCGCAGAGGGCCGCATCACCGTCACCAATGCGGTATCCGGCCCACTCGAAGCGGACGTCGATGTTTACCGCGCGCGTTTCAAGCGTGGCCAGACGAGCAAGCCAGGCTCCGGTCTCGGCCTGGCGATTGTCGACAAGCTGATGGACCAGATGGACGGGACGATGGCCTTGAGAACCGTCACGCTGCCGGACGAGCGGACAGGGTTTGCGTGTGAACTCTTCTTCCCGCCGACAGACCGATAGATCGGTGCCGACACCTGGACCCATTGGCATCGGTCTATTGCATGGGCCGCTGTTGACTGTGGTCGGGTCCTTCCTGTTCCTGGTTGTCATGATGGCAGTGGCAGGGCGACACGATCTGATGGTTGGCACCCCGTCCCCCTGAGGTGATATCAGATGATGTGGCTGCCAGCGCCCTGCATCGCGAGCTTCGCCGTCCTCTCCAAAGACACGACGGTGCGCAGCCCCAAAGCCCCGCGCGCATCCGGGCATGACGGCATTGCATGTGACGCACGGCACCATCCTTATCTTTTCTTGACGCCGGCCTCCGCTCTTCCCAATCGAAGCCTGACCCCATCGGACGTATGTCATCTTCTGTATCAACAGGAGACCCGGACATGTCCGACCTCATCTTCATCGCGCTTGGCGGCGGCACGCTTCTCGTGCTGGCACTGTATGCCCGCGCACTCGACCAGCTGTGACGGAGGCAGAAATGCTTGAACCCCTTTTCGGCCTCGCCGTCGCCATAGCCCTTGGCGTCTATCTCGTCGTGACGCTTTTGCGTCCCGAACGCTTCTGATCGGGAGCAAACCCATGACAACCACCGGATGGCTGCAGATCAGCCTCCTCTTCCTCGCCGTCCTCCTCGTCATCAAACCACTCGGCCTTTACATGGCGCGGGTGTTTTCCGGCGAGCGGACCTTTCTGTCCCCCGTGCTCGGCCGCGTGGAGCGGGATCTTTACCGCGTGAGCGGCATCAACCCCGAAAAGGAGCAGAGCTGGCTCGGCTATACGCTTGCCATGCTCGCCTTTTCGCTCGCCGGTTTCCTGGCGCTCTACGCCATGCTGCGGCTGCAGGCCTATCTGCCGCTCAACCCGCAGGGCTTTCCGGGCGTGCCCTCGGATCTCGCCTTCAACACGGCAGTCTCCTTCGTCACCAATACCAACTGGCAGAACTATGCCGGTGAAGCGACGATGAGCCATTTCTCCCAGATGGCCGGCCTTACGGTGCAGAACTTCCTGTCGGCCGCGACCGGCATGGCGCTTGCCGTGGCCGTTACCCGCGCGCTTGCCCGCTCCAAGGTCGCAACGCTCGGCAACTTCTGGGTAGACATGACTAGGGCGACGCTCTACGTGCTGCTGCCGCTGTCGATCGTCGTGGCGCTCGCCTTCGTTGCCATGGGCCTGCCGCAGACGCTCGATGCCTCGGTCACGGCCACGACGCTCGAAGGCGCCAACCAGGTGATCTCGCTCGGCCCCGTCGCGTCGCAGGAAGCGATCAAGCAACTCGGCACCAATGGTGGCGGTTTCTTCAACGTCAACGCCGCGCATCCCTTCGAAAATCCGACCGCCTGGTCGAATTATCTCAACATCTTCGCCATGCTGTCGATCTCGGCCGCCATGGCCTATACCTTCGGCCAGATGGTCGGAAACCGCCGCCAGGGCTGGGCGCTGATCTCGGCCATGGCGTTCCTGCTCATCGCAGGCGTCACCGTCACATACTGGGCCGAGGCCCAGGGCAACACCATCCTGACGGCGATCGGCGTCGATCCAGCGCTCGGCAACATGGAAGGCAAGGAAGTCCGCTTCGGCCAGGCCATGACCGCGCTTTATGCGGCTGTTACCACCGGCCTCTCGGACGGCGGCGTCAACGGTATGCACGGCTCGTTCACGGGCTTGGGCGGTCTGGTGCCGATGTTCCTCATCCAGCTCGGCGAGGTGCTGCCGGGCGGTGTCGGTTCGGGCCTCTACGGCATGCTGGTCTTCGCGTTGCTTTCCGTCTTCGTCGCCGGCCTGATGGTCGGACGCACGCCGGAATTCCTCGGCAAGAAGATCGAGGGCCGCGAGATGAAGTTTGCGATGCTCGCCGTGCTCATCCTGCCGCTGGTCATCCTCGGCTTCACCGCCGTCTCCGCCATGCTGCCCTTCGCAGTGGCAAGCGTCGGCACATCCGGTCCGCACGGGCTGTCGGAGATCCTCTATGCCTATACCTCGGCTGCCGGCAACAACGGCTCGGCCTTCGGCGGGCTCACAGGCAATACGCCCTGGTACAACACCACGCTCGGGATATCGATGCTGCTCGGCCGCTTCGCCTATGTCGTGCCGGTCATGGCCATCGCCGGATCGCTCGCCGCCAAGGTGAAGTCGCCAGCCTCCGCCGGCACCTTCCCGACGGACGGCCCGCTGTTCGTCGGCCTCCTGATCGGAATCATCCTCATTCTCGGCGGCCTGCAATTCCTGCCTGCCCTGGTGCTCGGCCCCATCGTCGAACACTTCGCCATGCTCGCCGGCCAGACCTTCTAAAGGACCCATCATGTCAAAAGACCATCAAGCTCCCGGTCTTCTCGACCCGTCGATCCTGTTTCCGGCGATCCGCGATGCGTTCGTCAAGCTCGATCCGCGCAAGCTCCTGCGCAACCCGGTCATCTTCGTGACCGAGATCGTCGCCGTCGTCGTGACGATCCTCTTCATTCGCGACCTCGCCGGAAATCCCGGCGAGGCCAGCTTCTCCGGCCAGATCGCCGCCTGGCTCTGGTTCACCGTGCTCTTCGCCACCTTCGCCGAAGCCGTGGCGGAGGGCCGTGGCCGCGCCCAGGCCGACAGCCTGAAGAAGACCAAGTCCGAACTCGTCGCGCGTCGGCTTGCCGCCAACGGCAAGACGGAGACGATTGCGGCCAGCAGCCTCAAAGTCGGCGACATCGTACTGGTCGCAGCCGGCGAGCTGATCCCCGGCGATGGCGAAGTGATCGAGGGTGTCGCCTCGGTCAACGAAAGCGCCATCACCGGCGAATCCGCCCCCGTCATCCGCGAATCCGGTGGCGACCGTTCGGCAGTGACAGGCGGCACGCAGGTTCTGTCCGACGAGATCAAGATCAAGATCACCGTCCAGCCCGGCTCCTCCTTCGTCGACCGCATGATCGCGCTGATCGAAGGCGCCCAGCGCCAGAAGACGCCGAACGAGATCGCGCTGTCGATCCTGCTCTCGGGCCTGACGTTGATCTTCCTGTTCGTCTGCGTCGCGATCTGGGGCCTTGCCGGCTATTCCGGCACGGTGCTCTCTGTCACCGTTCTGGCAGCCCTGCTTGTCACGCTGATCCCGACCACGATCGGCGGTCTGCTCTCGGCCATCGGCATCGCCGGCATGGACCGCCTGGTGCGTTTCAACGTGATCGCCACCTCCGGCCGTGCCGTGGAAGCTGCCGGCGACGTCGACACTTTGCTCCTCGACAAGACGGGCACGATCACCTTCGGCAACCGCATGGCAAGCGACTTCCTCGCTGCTCCGGGTGTCACGCCGACGGAACTGGCAGAAGCTGCCCTCATCGCCTCGCTGTCTGACGAAACGCCCGAGGGCCGCTCGGTCGTGGCGCTGGCAACCGGTGAGTTCGGTGTGCCCATGCCGAAGGCCGAGTTCGATGCCGTCATCGGCTTTACCGCCGAAACCCGCCTTTCGGGTGTCGACATCGGCTCGCGCCGCCTGCGCAAAGGCGCGGTTGATGCCGTGCTGAAGTTCGCCGGTATCACCGAACAGGATGCGCCGGCCGAATTCCGCCGCGCTGTGGACCAGGTCGCTCGCACGGGTGGCACGCCGCTCGGCGTTGCCGATGGAGACCGCCTGCTCGGCGTCATCCACCTCAAGGACGTTGTCAAACCCGGCATCAAGGAACGCTTTGCGGCGCTGCGCGCCATGGGCATTCGGACGGTCATGGTGACCGGCGACAACCCGGTCACGGCCGCCGCCATCGCCTCTGAAGCCGGCGTAGACGATTTCCTCGCCCAGGCAACCCCGGAGGATAAGCTCGCCTATATCCGCAGGGAACAGCAGGGCGGCCGCCTGATCGCCATGTGCGGCGACGGCACCAACGATGCGCCGGCGCTTGCCCAGGCGGACGTCGGTGTCGCCATGCAGACCGGCACCCAGGCCGCCCGCGAGGCCGCCAACATGGTGGACCTTGATTCCAGCCCGACCAAGCTCATCGAGATCGTCGAGATCGGCAAGCAGCTGCTGATGACGCGTGGCTCGCTGACGACGTTTTCGATCGCCAATGACGTGGCCAAGTACTTCGCCATCATCCCGGCGCTGTTCGTTGCCACCTATCCGGCCCTTGAGGCGCTGAACGTGATGGGGCTTGCCTCGCCGCAGTCGGCCATCCTCTCGGCCGTCATCTTCAACGCGCTGATCATCGTGGCCCTGATTCCGCTGGCATTGAAAGGCGTGGCTTACCGTCCGTCCGGTGCTGCGTCCCTGCTTCGCCGCAACCTGCTGGTCTACGGTCTCGGCGGGCTCGTCCTCCCCTTCGCCGGCATCAAGGTCATCGACCTTGCCGTCAGCGCTCTTCATCTGGTGTAATCATGCTCAACCATATCAGACCAGCACTCACCCTCGTGATCGCCATGACCGTGCTCACCGGTCTCGCCTATCCGCTGGCGATCAACGGCATTGCCCAGGCGGTTTTGCCTGACAAAGCCAATGGCAGCCTCATCGAACGCGACGGCAAAATCATCGGTTCAGCACTGGTCGGCCAGACCTTCACTTCGGACCGCTACTTCTGGCCACGCCCCTCGGCGACGGGGCCAGGCCCCTACAACGCGGCAGCCTCGTCCGGCTCCAACCTCGGCACGACCTCGGTCAAGCTGAAGGATCGTGTGACGGCCGACGTCGCGCGGCTGACAGCAACCGGCGTCGCGCAGCCAGTTCCGGGCGATGCCGTCACGACCTCAGGCTCCGGTCTCGACCCGCATGTCTCGCCGGCCTTCGCCGAAGCCCAGGTGGCGCGTGTCGCCACGGCAAGGGGCCTCGAACCCACAGCCGTCGCAGCGCTCGTCGCCCAACACGTCGAAAATCCCGACTTCGGCGTTATCGGCGAAGCAAGGGTCAATGTGCTAGAGCTGAACCTGGCCCTCGATGCCCTGTAATCTGTGAGACCTTGATGGCGGATGACGACCGCAGGGACGACCGGCGTCCCGATCCCGATGCATTGCTTGCCCTGGCGGATAAGGACCGCCGGGGCAAGCTGACCGTTTTCCTGGGCGCTGCGCCCGGCGTCGGCAAGACCTATGCGATGCTGTCGCGGGCAAAACGCCTGAAGGCCGATGGCGCGGATCTGGTCGTCGGGCTGGTCGAAACCCATGGTCGTAGCGAGACGGCGGCCCTGCTCGATGGTCTCGAAATCCTGCCGCGTCGCCGGGTCGCCCATCGCGGCCGGATGCTCGAGGAATTCGATCTCGATGCAGCGCTGGAACGGCGCCCGCGCATCGTCATCGTCGACGAGCTCGCCCATTCCAACCCCGAGGACAGCCGCCACCCCAAGCGGCATCAGGACATCGAGGAACTGATATCAGCCGGCATCGATGTCTGGACGGCGCTCAACATCCAGCATCTCGAAAGCCTGGCAGATCTCGTCGCCCAGATCACCGGCGTCACGGTGCGCGAGCGGGTTCCCGACATCGTCCTGAAGCGAGCCGACGAGGTGCTGCTGGTCGACCTCGCCCCCTCGGAACTGATCGAGCGGTTGAAGGACGGCAAGGTCTATCTGCCCGAAAGCGCCAACCGCGCCGTCGACCGCTTCTTCCGCCTCGGCAATCTGACGGCCCTGCGGGAACTGGCGCTGCGTCGCACGGCCGACCGCGTCGACGACCAGATGGTCGACTACTTGAAGCAGAATGCCATCGACGGCCCCTGGGCCACGGGTGAGCGGCTTATCGTCTGCGTCGGCTCGGATCCCCTGTCTGAAAAGGTCGTGCGCGTTGCGAGCCGTCTGGCCTCAGGTCTCAACGCCCCCTGGCTGGTCGTCTCAATCGAGCGGGCCGACAGGGAGGTCGAGACGCCGGAACGACTGCAACGGATCGAGACGCTGTTTCGTCTTGCCGAACAGTTGGGCGCCGAGACGCGTCGGGTCATCGGCAACGATTTCGTCGAGGAGATCCTGAAACTCGCGCGACGTGAGCATGCCACGCAGATCGTCATCGGAACGCGCAAGCGCAGCCGCTGGCAGAAGCTCGCCACGCGGTCGTTGCCCGATGCCCTTGCGCGGCAGGCGTCTGGCCTCGGCGTACATATCGTCACGCCGGAGGGTGGCACGGTGGCGCCCCCCCGACGGCTGCCGTTCCGGCGACCGAAGTTGACCGCATTCAGACAGGCGGCACTGTCGGCGCTCGGATTCGTCACCCTGACCACACTGATCGGCATGGGCATCGACTATTTCGTCGATTTGCCGAACATCTCGCTTCTCTTCCTGCTCGCTGTTCTCGGTGCTTCGGTCGTGGGGGGCTACATCGCTGCCTTCCTCGCGGCGGCGCTTTCGGCGCTCGCCTACAATTACTTTTTCATCGATCCCGTCCACACCTTTACGATCGCCGCCCCTCACGAAGTCTTCGCGCTGTTCATCTTCCTCGCCGTCGCCATGATCGCGGGCGGCTTTGCCTCCCGCATCCGCGAGCAGGCGGAGATCGCACGGGTCCGGGCGACGGCCCTTCAATCCCTCTATGATTTCTCCCGCAAGCTGGCGAGCACGGCCAAGGGCGAGGACGCGATCTGGCTCGCCGTCTCGCAGCTGCAAGCGAGCCTGAAGCGCAAGGTCGTGCTGTTGGTGCCGCGCAAGGGCGATCTTAGCGTCGCCGCCGCCTGGCCGCCCGATACTGAGCTTGACGTCACCGACATGACCGCTGCCCGCTGGACCCACGACAAACGCGAGCCGGCCGGCCATGGCACGGGCACGCTGCCGAACAGCCGCTTCGAATTCCGGCCGCTGCTCGGGCCGCATGGCATTGTCGGCGTCTGCGGCATCGAACATGCCGGCGAACGTCTCGATCTCAATGCCGAACGCTCCCTGACAGCCATCCTCGACCAGACGGCCATCGCCCTGGATCGGGCACGTCTTGCCGACGAGACCGTCGAGCAGGCGGCACGACTGGAAGGCGAGCGTTACCGCGAGGCCCTGTTGTCTTCCATCTCGCATGATCTGCGCACACCGTTGGCCACGATCACCGGTGCCGTCACCGGCCTGCGCCAGCTTGGCGAACGCATGACACCGGAGAACCGGGACGACCTTTTGCAGTCGATCGAGGAGGAAAGCGGCCGGATGAGCCGCTTCGTCGCCAACCTGCTCGATATGACCCGGATCGAAGCCGGCACGCTGAAACCAAAACAGGACTGGGTGGATGTTGCAGATGTCGTCCAGTCTGCCGTCGAACGGACCCGCAAACATGCCCCGGGACGGGTCGTCGAAACCGGCATCGCAGCCGATCTGCCGCTCATCCGGGGCGACAGCGTTCTGATTGGACAGGTGCTGTTCAACTTGCTCGACAACGCCGTGAAATATGGTGGCGACGAACCGATCAACGTCTATGCCCGGCGCGACGGCAAGGATGTGCTGATCTCCGTCACCGATCTCGGCAAGGGCATTCCGCCGGAGGATCTGGACCGCATCTTCGAAAAATTCTATCGCAGGGGAAAGCCGGATGGGCGAGCACCCGGAACCGGGCTCGGCCTTTCCATTGCCCGTGGCTTCGTCGAGGCCATGGGCGGCAAGATCCATGCGGAGAGCCCAGCTCTCAAGAAACGCGGCACACGCATCGTCATGCGGTTTTCCGGCAGCGATGAAACAAGGGGCGATGTCCGATGAACCAGTCCCGCATTCTGGTGGTGGATGACGAGCCGCAGATCCAGCGTTTCCTCAAACCCTCGCTGACGGCGGCGGGCTACGAGGTCGTCGAGGCTCTCACGGGGGCCGAGGCGCTGAAGGCGGTGGCCACTCAGGCGCCGGATCTCGTCATCCTCGATCTCGGCCTGCCGGATATGGACGGCAAGGAAGTGATCGCGAGCCTCAGAGGCTGGTCGGACATTCCGATCGTCATCCTGTCGGCGCGCGACCGGGAGAGCGAAAAGATCGCGGCCCTCGACCTCGGCGCCGACGACTATGTTGAAAAACCCTTCGGCATCGGAGAACTCACCGCCCGCATTCGCACGGCGCTGCGCCATCGCGGGAGACGCGATGCCATTCCGACCGTGATGGAGGTCGACGGCCTGACCGTCGATCCGGTCAAGCGCCTCGTGTCGCGGGGCGGCGAGACCGTGCATCTGACGCCGAAGGAATACGACCTGCTTCTGTTGCTCTCACGACACTCCGGCCGGGTGGTGACCCATCGCACCCTGCTGACCACGGTCTGGGGTCCCGCTCATGGCGACGACCTGCATTATCTGCGGGTGTTCATCGGCCAGCTCCGCCAGAAGATCGAGCGCGATCCCACCCAGCCCCGGATCGTGCGCACGGAACCGGGTGTGGGGTATCGGATGGCGGAGCAGGACTAGCGTTGTTTTACAAAGGTGTTGTGCCGGGTGGCGGATCATCGCCGGCGTCAGGCGCCATAGTCCTGATCACTGACCTTCTCCAGCCACTCGACCGCCTTGCCGTTGAGCGCTTCCTGGATGGCGATGTGGGTCATGGCGGTCGAGGGTGACGCCCCGTGCCAGTGCTTTTCACCCGGTTCAAACCAGACGACATCGCCCGGTCTGATCTCCTCCACCGGTCCACCCTCGCGCTGGACGCGGCCCATGCCCGCCGTGACGATGAGGACCTGACCCAGCGGATGGGTGTGCCAGGCGGTGCGGGCGCCGGGCTCGAAGGTCACGGTATTGCCGGCGGCGCGCGCGGGCTCGTGGACGGGGAAAAGCGGGTCGATTCGCACTGTGCCGGTGAACCAGTCGGAGGGTCCTTTGCCGGAGGGTTGGCTGCCTGCGCGTTTGATGTCCATGTCTTGTTCCTCGTCGTGGGTTCGCGTGCCGTGGTCGGTCATTCTGCCAACGCGTCGTCGCGCGACCTCGTTCCAAACTGTCGATCTCAGGCCGGTTGCGTGTTGCGCATCTGGCCGGGTGTCTTGCCGTGAACGCTTTTGAAGACACGGTTGAAATGCGATGTGTTTTCAAACCCGACCTGCAGCGCGATGTCGATCAGGGAGGCGTCGGTCTGGGCAACCAGCATCTTCGCCCGTTCCATGCGAAGCCGCATGTAAACCCGGGCGGGAGACGCCTTCAGCTCCTGGGCGAAAAGGCGTTCAAGCTGGCGGCGCGACAGGCTGACAGAGCGGGCCAGCTGGTCGATGGTCAGCTCGGTTTCCAGCGTCTGTTCCATCAGGATGAGCACCGCCTTGATGCGCGGGTCCTCGCACTCGATGGTCAGCGGGCGACGGACCTGGATGTCGCGGTTCGAGCGCGCACGCTCGATCTGCAAGACTTCGAGTGCATTCCGCTCTGCGTCGTGGCCGATATACTGACGGACGATGAAGGCGGCGAGATCAGCGGAGCTGCTGCCGCCGGCACAGGAACCGCGCCGACGGTCGAGGTTGAACAGCCGGTCGGAGCGGACGTCCAGATCGGGAAAGCGCTCGCGAAAAGCCTGGTAGTGCAGCCAGCTGACGCAGCTCTGGTGGCCCTTCATCAGGCCGGCTTCCGCCAGGATGAAGGTTCCGGTGCACAGCCCGATCAACGGCACCTTCTGGGCATCGGCACGCTTGAGAAACTGGATCGTGTCGTCATCGACCGCTGCCCTCTGGCTGAGCAGACCGCCGACCACGACGATGTAGTCGAAGCGGCTCGGATCAACGAAATCACTGGTGGGCGCCACCTGGACCCCGCAGCTGGAGGCGATCAGATGCCGGGTGCTGCCAAGGACCTGCCAATCGGCATTGACCCGACCGGAACGATCGAACTCATCGCTGGCGAGGCGGAGGGTGTCGATGAACAGGGCAAAGGCAGAGAGCGTGAAGGCGCGCGACAGCACGAAGGCGATCTTGAGCTGCGGCTTCCCGGTGCGTTCTGCAATGGCCATTCGATGCCGTCTTCCCTTCCATTCATGTACCGGCAGTCGTAGCCGATCCGGACGCACGATCCTAGGTGACCTGCTGTCTCGTCAGCCGGTTTCTTGCCTGGCGAGCGAACCTTGCAATCGCTGATTTAGACCCCATATAAGATACCAGTGGCAGCCATGAAACGGGCACTGTCATTTTCGGGGCGGCACGCACCCTGGCCCCAAGTTGAGGAGGACGCCATGTCTTCCGCCGATCTCGCCTCATCTACCGACTTCGCTGGACCGGGAGGATATTTGTCTTGACCCTGTCATTTCCTAATCCGTCGCGCAGCTATGACGAAAGCCGGCGCCGTGTTCGCTTTGTCGGCCACGATGGATTGAACCAGATCCGTTTCTTCCTGCCCGTCGAAATTCTGGCCGGCGACCTCCTTTCGCGGAGCCCAACCGAGCGTGATTTTCTCACGGCTTTCGATGGCATGCGCAAGCGCATCTTCGAGATTGCCGCCAAGGTCTATGAAGCGCGACGCCGAGACACGATCGAGCTCGATCCACGCAGCTTCGGGCTGAATGCCTGAGACCCAAGGCCGGGCGGCATCGCCGCACAGCCTGACCGTCATCGCGGCTCGCACACCGCCGCGCCTCTTCCGATCCTTCCAAGGATCTCGCTCCAACCCTTGAAAGGGATGCCATGTCCATTCATCGCTTCACCGTCGGCCAAGCCGTTCGCCTGACCAATCTCACCGCGCTTTCGCCGAAGGCCGCCTCGACCTATACCGTCCAGGCCCCCTTGCCGGCGCGCGACAACAGCCCGCAATACCGGCTCTACAATGAAGAATTCAACCAGGGTCGGGTGGCGCTGGAGCGCGATCTGGAAGCGGTCCTGCTGACCTAAATATTTGCCGGTGCGCTTCGGGCTTTCTTCGAAAACCCGCCGTCCGACGTTTACACCACGACATCGAAAGGCCTCCCCCGCATCTGTGCGAGGGAGGCCTTTTTTCATTTGGCTGGATCGTTTGGCGGTTCAGACCAGATAGGCGGCAATGACGGCTGCCACCTGATCGGGGTTCATCACACCCATCTGATGTTCCATCAAGGCACCGAGCTGGGTGCTCGACAGATGCGAGATGTCATCGGTCGACAGACCCGCGATGCCGCTCGCGCTGAAGGCGGCGAAATCGTCGGCGGAGAAGGTCGCGAGATCCTCTTGCTCGAGTGCCGCAACCTGGGCCGATGTCAGTGCGGTGACCTGGCCCGGTTTCAGCACTTCGGCCTGGGCCGTCGTCAAGCCGGCTATCACCTGGGTACTGAGGCCGGAAATGGCATTGGTGCTCAGGGCCGCGATCTTGTCCGTCGACATCAGCGCGATATCATCGGTGCCGAGGCCGGCGGCCTGTACCGCCCCCATCGCGCCGATCTGGGCGAGAGACAGAACCGCGACCTGTGCGGTGCTCAGGGTCGCGACCTGATTGTAGGTCAAGCCGGCCACCTGACCAGTGGACAGGCCGGCGATTTCGCCGGTGGAGAGGGCCGCGATGACACTGGTAGACAGGCCCTTGATCGCGGAGACGCTGATGGCGGCAAGATCGGCCTGCGAGAAGGTCGCGATATCCTGCGTGCTGAGACCCGCCATGCCGTCGGCACTCAGGACCGCGATCTGTCCGGTCGAGAAGGCCGCGATCTGATCGGCGCTGAGGGCTGCGATCTGGGCACTGGAGAGGCCCGAGACACTGGCCGTGCTGAGCGCTGCGACCGCACTGGTGGTCAGGCCGGCGATGAAGTCAGTCGACAGGCCGGCAATGCCCGCCGAACTGATCGCGGCAAACTCCGCTGCGGTAAAGCCTTCGAGATCGGCGACGGTCAGGCCCGAGAGCGCGTCGGAGCTCAGGGCGTTGATCTGCGCGGTCGACAGGGCGCTGATCTGCTCGACGGTCAGAACCCCCATCTGGGTCCCGGTCAAGCCGGCAATACCCGCTGCGCTGATGGCGGCGATCTGGGCCGGCGAGAAGGAGGCGAGATCTTCCGTCCCGAGCGAGCCGATCTGCCACGAGGTGAATGCGGCCACCTGTGCGGTGGTCAGCACGTCGATCTGCTCGGAGCTCAGCGCCGCCAGCTGGCTGGTGCTGAGGCCGGCGATCGCGGCCGTGCTCACGGCCGCCAGCTGGGTCGGCGTCAGGCTGGCGAGCATCGCGCTCGACAGGCCTTCGATTGCGCCGGCGCTGATTGCGGCCATGTCGGCAGACGAGAAGACGTCGAGATCATCCGTGCCCAGGGCCGCGATCTGGCGCGAGGTGAGTGACGCCACCTGCTTGGTGGTCAGTGCCTCGACCTGATCAATGCTGAGCGCCTGGATCTGGGCCGTCGAGAGGCCGGCGATGCCGGTCGCGCCCAGGGCTGCGATCTGGTTCGTCGAGAAGGCAGCGATCATGGCCGTCGACAGGCCCAAAATCGCCGCCGAACTGATGGCGGCCATGTCGGCGGTCGAGAAGGTTTCAATGGCGTCGATCGTCAGCACCGAGATCTGGGCCGACGTCAGCACCGCCACCTGCGTTGAGGTGAAGGCTTCGATCTGATCGATGCTCAGCGCCGCGATCTGGCTGGTCGACAGGTTTGCCACGCCGGCCGTCGTCAGGGCCGCAATTTTCGCTGTCGAGAGGACGGCCAGGTCATCGGTGCCGAGTGCTGCGATCTGGCGAGAGCCGAGGGCGGCGATCTGTTCCGACGACAAGGCCTCGACCTGCAAGGTGCTGAGGGCCTCGATCTGAGCCGTCGACAAACCGCCGATGCCGGTGGTGCCGAGTGCTGCGATCTGTTCGGTCGAAAGGGAGGCGATGGTGGCGGTGGAGAAGCCTGCCATTGCGCTGGAACTGATGGCCGCCATGTCCGCCGTCGAGAACATGTCCAGGTCATCGGTGCCGAGCACAGCGATCTGGGCAGAGTTCAATGCCGCCACCTGAGCGGAGGTCAACGCCTCGAGCTGTAGGGAAGTCAGCGTGTCGAACTGGGTGGTGCTGAGGCCATTGATCGCAGCGGTGCTGAGGGCCGCGACCTGTTCGGTGGTCAGCGCCGCGAGATCGTCCGTGCCGAGTACTGCGATCTGCCGCGTGGTGAGGGCCGCGACCTGTGCCGTCGTAAGCGCCTCGACCTGCAGCGTGCCAAGCGCACCGACCTGGAGCGTCGACAGGCCGGCAATGCCGCCGGCGCTGAAAGCGGAAATCTGATCCGGCGTCAGGGCGGCAAGAACCGCGGTCGGAATACCGGTGATCGCGGTCGGCGCGATGGCGGCGAGATCGGCATCCGAGAAAACCTGATAGTCCTCGGTGCCCAGCGCTGCGACCTGGGTCGAGCTCAAGGCCGCGATTTGGGTCGTGGTCAGCGCCTCGACCTGATCCGAGAGCAGGGCCTGGATCTGCGTGGGCGTCAGGCCAGCCACGCCGCCGGCACTGATGGCGGCGATCTGCTCCGTCGACAGGACCGCGAGGTCATCCGTGCCCAGGACGGCAATCTGGCGCGAGCCGAGGGCGGCAATCTGAGATGTCGAGAGGGTGTCGATCTGTGCAACGCTGAGTGCCGTGACCTGGGTCGTGGAGAGGCCGGAGACCACGCCGATGCTCAGTGCTCGCACCTGGTCGGCGGAGAGCGCCGCGATCAGCCCGGTCGACAGTCCGGAAACCGAGGCGGTGCTGATGGCCGCGATATCAGCCGTCGAGAAGGCCGCGATATCGTCCGAGCCGAGCGCTGCAAGCTGGCGCGAACTGAGGGCGGCGACCTGGGTGGTGGTCAGCGCCTCGACCTGACCGGTGCTGAGAGCATTGATCGCAGCCGAGGACAGCCCCCCGATGCCTGCGGCACTGATTGCGGCAATCTGCGTCGTGGAGAACGCTGCGAGGCTGGAGGTGGTGATCGCGGCAATCTGGCTGGAGCTCAGGGCGGCAATCTGCGCGGTCGTGAGCTCCGCCACCTGGGCTGACGTCAGTCCAGCCAGCTGGGCCGTGGACATGCCGCCGACGCCACCGGCACTCAAGGCGGCGAGCTGATCCGCCGAGAGCGCGCCAATCAGTTCCGAGGTCATGCCGATCACCGCGCTGGCGCTGATGGCGGCGATATCGGCCGTAGAGAACACCGCGATGTCGTCGGTGCCGAGTGCTCCGATCTGCTTGGAGCTGAGCGCCGCCACCTGGGCGGTCGTCAGTGCTTCGACCTGGGCTGTTCCGAGGGCGGCGATCTGGGTTGTGGAGAGGCCGCTGATGCCGCCGGCGCTGAGCGCCATGACCTGGGCGTTGGAAAGAAGCGCAATCTCATCGGTGCTCAACGCCGCGACCTGGGCGGAAGACAAGGCCGCGATCTGCGCCGTGCCCAAAGCCGCGATCTGGGCCGTCGTCAGGGCGGCGACCTGCTGGGTTCGAAGACCGCCGATGCCGGCGGCGGTCAGGGCCGCGACCTGGGCGGTCGACAGCGAGGCGATCACCTCGGTGGAGAGACCGCCGATCGCGGCCGACCCGAGGGCCGCGATGTCGGCTGTCGAGAAGGTCGCGATATCCTGGCTGGTCAGTGTGGCGAGCTGGGCGGAACTGAGGGACGCCACCTGGC
Source organism: Rhizobium sp. (assembly GCA_029865825.1). Taxonomy (GTDB): domain Bacteria; phylum Pseudomonadota; class Alphaproteobacteria; order Rhizobiales; family Rhizobiaceae; genus Allorhizobium. The sequence continues at coordinate 7,659 of JARXAQ010000018.1, read as the reverse complement.
TGCTGGTCAGCGCCTGGACCTGACCGGATGTCAGCGCATCGATCTGGCTCGAAGTCAGGCCGCCGACGGTGCCGACCCCGAGGGCGGCAACCTGCAGTGTCGAGAGCGTCGCAATCGTGCCGCTGGCAATCGCGCCAATCTGCGCCGATGTCAGGGCGGCAATCTGGGCCGTGCTCATGGCGCCGAACTGGCCGACGGCAAGCGCTGCCACCTGCTTCGTGCCGAGACCGGCAACGCTGGCGGTGGTCAGGGCCGCGACCTGGGCTGTGGTGAGAGCCCCGATCGCCGCCGTGGTCAAGCCGGAAATCGCTCCTGCACCGATCGCGGCGATATCCTTAGTGTCGAACGTTGCGATGTCATCGACGCCGAGAACCGCAAGCTGCGCCGAGCTCAATGCTGCAACCTGGGCTGCGCTGAGGGCCTCGATCTGTGCCGTGGTCATGGAATCGATCTGCCTGGTCGACAGACCGGTGATCGCGCTGGTGCTCAAGGCCGTGACCTGCGCCGCGGACAAGGTGGCAAGCACATCGGTGGTGAGGCCGCCGACCGCCGACGAGCCGATGGCCGCGATATCCTTGGTCGAGAACGTCGCGAGATCGTCTGCGCCGAAGGCCGACAACTGCGAGGAGGTCAGGGCTGCGACCTGGAGCGTCGTCAGGGCTTCCGCCTGGGCAGTCGTCAGCGCTGCGATCTGGGCCGAGTTCAGCGCACCGATAGCAGTGGAGCTCAGGGCCGCCACCTGGAGTGTCGAAAGGCCGGCAACGGTGCTGGTCGAAAGAGCACCGATCTGTGCCGTGGTCAGGGCGGCCACCTGCTTGGTGGTCAAGGCTGCGATCTGGTCCGAACCGAGGGCTGACACCTGGCCGGTGGTCAGGGCCGCGACCGTCAGGCCGCTCAGGGCTGCAATCTGGTCCGTCGAGAGCGACGCCACCAGCGTCGGCGACAGGCCCGGCACTGCACTCGGCGTTATGGCCGCAATGTCCTTGGTCGAGAAGACCGCAAGATCATCCGTGCCGAGGGCTTCGAGTTGGGCAGACGTGAGGGCAGTCACCTGAAGCGGCGTCAAAGCTTCCAACTGCGCGGTGTCGAGCGCGACGATTTGTTCGGTCGTCAGGCCTGAGACTCCGGCATTGCTCAAGGCTTCCACCTGAGCCGGGGTGAGGACCGCGATATTGGCGGTCGTCAGAGACGCGACCTGTTTCGAGCCGAGCGCGGCGATCTGTTTGGTTGTCAGCGCCGCCACCTGATCGGATGTCAGAACCTCGACCAGGTCGAGCGGCAGGCTGGCAATCGTCGCCGTCCCCAGTGCCGCGATCTGGGCAGACGTCAGCGACCTGATGCCATCCTCGGTCAGACCGGAGATGGCGTTGCTGGAAAGCGCCGCAATTTCGGCTGTCGTGAAGGTTGCCAGATCGTCGGTTCCGAGCGCCTCCATCTGCGAGGACCGCAAGGCCTTGATCTGCTGGGTCGTCAAAGCCTCCACCTGCGCCGTGGACAGGGCCTGCATCTGCTCCGATGTCAGCCCGCCGACGCCGAGCGTGCTCAACGACGCGATATGCCCCGTCGGCAGCGTGGCCAGGGTATCGGTGCCGATCGACGCGACCTGAGCGGCAGTCAGTGCCGCGATCTGCTTCGTGGACAGGGCGCCCAGTTGAGCAGCGCTCAGAGACTCGAACTGCCCCGTCGAGAGGGCCGCGATTGCAGCGGTGCTGAGGGCTGCAAACTGGGTGGTGGGAAGTGCTGCGAGTATGCTTTTGTCGATGCCGATCACGGCCTTGTTCGTGATGGCCGCGATTTCTTCCGTCGAGAAGGTGGCGAGATCCGCGCTTTCCAGCGCGGCGAGCTGTGCCGAACTCAACGCCTTGATCTGCGCGGCCGTCAGGGCCTCGACCTGGGCGGAGGACAGCGTCTCCATGTGTTCTGTGGTCAGGCCGACAACCGCCGTCGAGCTCAGGGCGGCGATCTGGCCGGTGGACAGGACGGCAACCGTCTCGGCGCTGAGAGCGGCCATCTGTCGCGAACTGAGCAACTTGATCTGCGCGGTGGACAATGCGGCGACCTGCGCGGTTGTCAGGGCTGCCATCTGTGCGGTGGTGAGGTTTGTGATCGCGGCGGTGCTCAGCGCTGCAATCTGCGCCGTGGTGAGTGCCACCACGAGTTCGCTGCTCATCCCGGCGATGGAAGCGCTGCTCAGAACCGCGATTTCCGCAGCGGAAAAAGTGGCGATATCGTCTGTTCCGAGCGCGCCCAACTGCTTGGCACTCAAGACCTTGATCTGATTGATCGACAGCGCTTCGACCTGCCCTGTCGAGAGGGCCGTGATCTGGTCTGTCGTCAGGCTGGCGAGGGCAGTTGTCGACAGGGCCGCGATCTGGGCGGTCGACAGGGCGGCGATGGTGTCCGCCGTCAACCCCGGCACCGCCTTGTTGCCGATCGCGGCAATGTCGGCCGTCGAGAAGGTGGCGATATCCTCCGCGCTCAAGGCAGCCAGTTGATCGGAGCGGAGCTGCTTGATCTGGGCGGAAGACAGCGCCTCGACCTGCCCGGCGGTCAGGGCGCCGATCAGCGCGCTGCTCAGGCCGATGATGCCTGCGGTGGTGATGACGGCGATCTGGTCGGCGCTCAAGGCCGTGACATTGTCTGTGGTGAAACCACCGATCTGTCGCGAGCTCATGGCGCCGATTTGGGCCGATGTCAGGGCCGCGACCTGCTCGGACGTCAGCGCCGCGATCTGTTTCGTCGACAGGCCGGTGATGGCACTGGTGTTCATGGCGGCGACCTGGTCGGCCGTGAGCGACGCAACTATATCGGTGGAGAGACCGCTGACGCCCTTGTTGGTCAACGCGGCGAAATCCGCCGAGGAGAAGGTGCCGATGGCGTCGGCGGACAGCACCGCAGTTTGGGCCGATGTCAGGGCCTTGACCTGATCGCTGGTGAGGGCTTCGACCTGACCGGTGCTCAGAATGGCCACTTGGGCGGTCGTCAGGCTGGCGACGGCGCCTGTGTTGAGGGCGGCGATCTGGTCGGTGGTGAGGCTGCCCAAAACGTCGGTCGAGATGCCCGTGACCGCCTTGGCTGAGAGTGCTGCGATCTCGCCCGTGGTGAAGGTCGCGAGGTCACCTTCGTCCATCACGGCGACCTGGGTCGCAGACAAGGCCTTGACCTGGTTGGCTGTCAGCGCGGCGACCTGAATGGTCGAGAGCGACGCGATCTGGCTCGTCGACAGGCCGGCAATGGCAGCCGTGGACAAAGCCGTAATCTGGGCCGGGGTGAGCCCAGCGATGCTTTCGGTGCTGAGCGACACGATCTGCTTGGCAGATAGCGCCTTGACCTGCTGTTCCGTCAAAGCACCGGCCTGCTCCGTGGACAGTGCGGCCAACTGCTTCGTCGTCAGCTGCCCGATGGCACTCGAGCTCAGGGCGGAAATCTGACCGGTGGACAGGACGGCGAGCGCCTGGGTCGTGAGCCCCGGAATGGCGCTTGCGCTGATGACCGCGATCTCCGCCGTGGAGAATCCGACAAGGTCTTCCGTCGCCAGGGCGGAAAGCTGGGATGCCGTCAGCGAAGACACCTGAGCCACCGTCAGCGCCGCGGCCTGTTCACTCGTGAGACCGGCAATCTGCTTGGTCGTCATCTTGCCGATGGATTTGCTGCTGATGCTCTCGATATCGTACTGGTCGAGAACCGCGAGCTGGTCGAGTGTGAGGCCGACGATTGCCGATTGCGAGATCGCGCTGAGCTGCTGACTGCTCATCACGTCGACGTCTTCCGTATCGAGCGCCGCGATCTGCCCGGACGACATCACGCCGATCTGCTGCGTCGTGAGCGACGCCACGTCTTCTGTGGACCAAGCCGCGACCGCCTGCGTCGAAGCCGCCCGGATCTGACTGATGCTGAGGGATGGAATCGTGCTGCTCATCTACAATATCCGTGATGCTATGTTGTCATCAAAATCAACTCGGCGCCGCAACTGGACCGATGGCGTGCAACCATAAATGTGCATCACCGTTACTCGGTCGGGCTTGCCTGAGACTGGAGCGGATGAGATGGCGGGCCGTCATGGCCGCACTGGCATGGGACCGACATCACTTAGACGGCGTGCGGTCGGCGGGCCATTCTTGGTCGCCGAAAATGCACCGACTTTCACCGGAGGTCCACGACGAAAAACGGCGCCTCCCTGAAGAGACGCCGTTTCCGATTTATCGTTTAGGCTCTGTGGGCGGCGCGGCCGAAACCGCGCCGGGACCTCAGATCGCCTGGTAGGCGGCGATGATCGCGGTGACCTGATCGGTGCTCATCGCGCCGATCTGCGTGGCGGTGAAGGCCGCCACCTGGGCGGTGGTCAGGCTGCCGAAGTCGCCTGTTTCGAGGCCCGCGATCGCCTTGCTGTTGATCGCAGCGATATCGGCGGTCGAGAACGTTACCAGGTCGGCCGTAGCCAGAGCCGTGAGCGCTGCGGAGCCGAGAGCCGCGACCTGGGTGGTGGTGAGGGCTTCCACCTGGGCCGTGGTGAAAGCATCGATCTGCGCTGTCGTCAGGGAGGCGACGGCCGCCGTGCCGAGAACCGCAACCTGGCCGGTGGTCAGAGCCGCGACACTGGCCGTGCTCAGCACCTTGACCTGGCCCGAGGTGAGCGAGGCTGTCTGGGCCGTGGTCAGGGCTGCCACCTGGGTGGAAGTCAGGGCACCGACCTGTGTGGTGCTCAGGGCCGCGACTTGCGTCGAGGTCAGACCTGCCGCCTGCGCCGTGGTCAGAGCCGCCACATTGGCAGTGGACAGACCGGACAAGGCCTTGGAGCTGATCGCCGCGATGTCTGCCGAGTCGAAGGTTGCAAGATCATCGGTGCCGAAGGATGCCAGAGCGGCCGAGCTGAGGCCGGCGATCTGGGTGCTCGTGAGCGCCCCGACCTGAGCCGTGGTCAGTGCACCGATCTGGGCAGAGCTCAGCGCCGAGATCTGGCTCGACGAAAGTGCAGCCACCTGTGCCGTGGTCAGAGCCGCAACATTCGCTGTGCTCAGCACCGCGATCTGCGTCGACTTCAGACCCGAAACCTGGGACGTCGTCAGAGCGGCGACAACCGTGGTGGTCAGCGCGCCGACCTGGGCCGTGGTGAGTGTCGGAACCTGCAGCGACGTCAGACCGGCAGCCTGGGCTGTGGTCATTGCCGCAATGCTGGCCGTCACGAGACCAGACAGAGCCTTGGTGCTGATCGCCGCTACGTCGGCCGAGTCGAAGGTCGCAAACTCGGCAGTCCCGAAGCCGCTGAGGGCCGCTGAGCTCAAGGAGCCGATCTGACTGCTGGTCATTGCGGTGACCTGGGCCGTGGTCAGGGCGTCCGACTGAGTGGATGTCAAAGCACCGAGCTGAGCCGAGCTGAGCGCACCAATCTGGGCCGTGGTGAAGGCGGCGACATCGGTGCTGTCGAGTACCTTGACCTGGGTCGATGTCAGGGCTCCGACCTGTGCCGTGGTGAGGCCGGCGATCTGCGCCGTCGTCAGGGCACCGATCTGGGTGGTCGTGAAGGCGGCGACCTGTGCCGTCGTCAGACCTGCGGTCTGAGCGGTGGTCAGGGCAGCCACATTGGCCGTCGACAGACCCGCCAGGGCCTTGGTGCCGATGGCAGCGATATCGGTCGACGCGAAGGTCGCCAGATCATCCGTGCCGAGGCCTGCAATGGCCGCCGAACCAAGGCCGGCGAGCTGAGCAGTGGTCAGTGCATCGACCTGGGCCGTGGTCAGGGCGCCGATCTGGGTCGAGGTGAGTGCGCCGAACTGAGCCGAGGTGAGGCCGCCGATCTGGGCCGTGGTGAGGGCTGCAACGCCGGCAGTGGAGAGACCGGGAAGTGCCTTGGTCGAGATCGCGGCCACATCGAGGCTCGAGAACAGGGCGATGTCGTCCGTCCCGAGGGCTGCGAGGTCTTCCGATCCGAGTGCAGCAACCTGGGCCGGCGTCAGGGCTTCGACCTGGGCCGTCGTCATTGCGGTGAACTGGGCCGAAGACAGGGCGCCGACGGCAGCAGAGCCGAGGGATCCGATCTGGGCCGTGGTCAGGACCGCGACATTGGCGGTGCTGAGACCGGCGACCTGGGTGGAGGTCAGGGCCGCCAGCTGGGTGGAGGTGAGCGCGACGCTCTGAGCGGTCGTCAGGGCACCGAGCTGAGTGGTGCTCAGGGCGGACATCTGGGCAGAGGTCAGACCTGCCGTCTGGGCCGTGGTCAGGCCGGCAACAGCTGCCGTGCTGAGGCCGGAGATGGCCTTGCTGCTGATCAGGGCGATGTCGTCCGAAGTGAAGGTCGCCAGGTCATCGGTGCCGAGAGCCGCCAGGGCTGCCGAGCTGAGGCCGGCGATCTGGCCGGTGGCGAGCGCTGCGACCTGTGCGGTCGTCAGGGCGGCCATCTGGGCGCTGCTGAGGGCGGCCGTCGCCTTGGAGTTCAGCGCAGCGATCGCGCCAGTCGAGAGGGCGGCGACGTTGGCCGTGCTGAGGGCCGCGATCTGGGTCGATCCGAGACCGGCAACCTGCGTGGTTGTGAAGGCTGCAACCTGCGTCGTGGTCAGGGCACCGACCTGAGCGGAGCTCAGGGCCGCGACCTGCGTCGAGGCAAGACCGGCGGCCTGGGCGGTGGACAGTGCGGCGACATTGGTTGTCGACAGACCGGCCAGAGCCTTGGAGCTGATTGCCGCGATATCGGCCGAGGAGAAGGTTGCCAGATCATCCGTGCCGAGGGCGGCGACAGCGGCCGATCCGAGCGTGGCGAGCTGCGTCGTCGTCAAGGCGTCGACCTGGGCGGTCGACAGGACGCCGAACTGCGTGGAAGTGAGGGCTGCGAGCGCCTTGGAGTTCAGGACAGCAACCTGCCCTGTGGTGAGAGCCGCGACATTGGCGGTGCTCAGCGCTGCGACCTGGGTGGAACCGAGACCGCTGACCTGTGCCGTGGTCAGGGCCGATACCTGCGCCGTGGTCAGAGCTCCGACCTGGGTCGAGCTCAAGGCTGCGATCTGGGTCGATGTCAGGGCTGCGGCCTGCGCCGTGGAGAGGCCGGCCACACCGGCCGTCGTCAGGCCGGCAAGAGCCTTGGTGGCGATCGCGGCAATCTCGGCCGTCGAGAAGGTGGCGAGATCGTCGGTACCCAGAGCGGCGAGCGCTGCAGAACCGAGACCGGCGATCTGCGTGCTGGACAGCGTGTCGATCTGGGCCGTCGTCATCACACCGACCTGGGCGGACGTGAGGGCGCCGAGCTGTGCCGATGTGAGTGCGGCAACCTGGCCGGTACTCAGGATCGCGACACTGGCGGTCGACAGACCGGCAATGGACTTGCTGGAGATTGCAGCAACGTCGAGGCTGGAGAACAGGGCGATATCGTCTGTACCGAGAGCGGCCAGATCTTCAGAGCCGAGGGCGGCGACCTGGGCCGGTGACAGGGCTTCGATCTGGGCCGTCGTCATGGCGGTGAACTGGGCGGAAGACAGGGCGCCGACAGCGGCCGAGCCGAGGGCTCCGATCTGGGCGGTGGTCAGAACGGCCAGATTTGCCGTGCTGAGGCTTCCGATCTGCGTCGATGTGAGGGCGCCAACCTGCGCCGTGGTCAGGCCAACAGCCTGGCCAGTCGTCAGGGCGCCGAGCTGCGTCGAGCTGAGAGATGCGACCTGCGCCGAGGTCAGG
>JARXAQ010000202.1 GCA_029865825.1 Rhizobium sp. | reverse complement strand
GGTCGATTTCGATGCGCAGTTCACGTTGTGGTTTTCAACGGATGACCGGCGCCGTGGGCTTGCTGCGGTCACGGATATTAGCGAGCGGGTGCATGCCTTCAGTGAACTCGAGCAAAGCGAGCAACGCTTTCGCGACCTTTTCCAGCATCTGCCCGTACCCGTCCTTCAGGTGAATTCCACCGGGCTTCTCGAGCGCTTCGAGGAATTGAAGAGCCAGGGAGTCGAGGACCTGAAGGCGCATATTCTGGAGAACCCCGAGTTTCTCTGGACCGCGATGGAAAGCACTGTGATCGAGCAGGCCAACGACGCCGCGCTGAAGGTTCTGGGTGCGCCCAATCCCGGCGACATGCGGGGACCGATCACGCCTTTGTGGCGCAACCACCCGGAAGTCTATGCACGCCTCCTGCAAAATCGCTATTTCGATTTTTCGGCCTATGAAGAAGAGGTGACCCTGACGACTTTCGACGGGCGGACCCGGGAGGGAACGCTGACCGTGACCTTCCCGCCCGCTCTGGCGAAGCTGGGTGTCACCATCAACGCCTTTGTCGACACGACGGAGAAGAAGAATGCGGAGCGGAGGCTGCGTCACATCGAGGCGGAGTATGCGCATGCAGCGCGCATCTCGATGCTCGGCGAGTTGACCGCGTCGATTGCCCATGAGGTCAATCAGCCGCTTGCTGCCATCACGACCTATGGAGAAGCCGGACTGCGCTGGCTGAACCGCCCCAATCCCGAACTTTCCGAAGTACGGGACATCGTGACCCGCATTGTGGCAGACGCCCAGCGTGCCGCCGGCGTTATCGCGCGTGTCCGCAACATGGCCTCCCACAGGAAGCAGGACGAAGAGGTTGTGTCGCTTGACGAACTGGTCGCCGAAGCCACTCAGTTCCTCAGTCATGAATTCAGGCTGCACAATATCAAAGTCACCCATATCCCGCCTGCCGGGGCGACCCTGGTGAATGTCGATCGGATTCAGCTGCAGCAGGTGATCGTCAACCTGGCCGTCAACGCCGTGCAGGCGATCTCAACTTCAGCCTCCATTCGTCGCGAGGTCCTGGTCAAGACGACGGAGGAGGGGGCACTGGTTCGATGCTCGGTGGAGGACTCCGGCCCTGGAATACCCACGGAGTCCGTGGACCGCATTTTCCAGAGTTTCGTTACGACGAAGGATGGCGGGATGGGGATGGGGTTGCCGATTTCGCGCTCGATTATCGAGGCTCATGAGGGGCGGTTGATCGCTGACAACGACAGCTCGCTTGGTGGCGCGCGGTTTTCATTCGTCTTGCCTAAGGCGAGATAAAGCGAAGGCACTTTTGGCAGTGGATGTGGTTGGAGGCGGACTGGCGCTTCCAGTCCGCCTTCAATTTGTTACGGAGCCTTGTGGTGGCAACTCGATGTTACTTGGCTGCGTCCTTGATCAGTTCAGCGACCGCTTCCGGCTGGGAGACGGTGATGGCGTGAGACGCACCGGCAATCACCACGGTGCGCTTGGATCCGGCGCGTTCTGCCATGAAACCGAGAGCTGCGGCCGGGATGTTCTTGTCGCCATCGCCGTAGATGAAATACGACGGAAGCGTCTTCCAGGCGGGCTCGTCGGCTTTTTCGGTCAAGGCGGCTTCGGTGATGGGGCGTTGTCCGGCCGCCATGGAGGCGGCAAGTTCGACCGGAACGTCCTGCGCAAACTGTCCGTGGAACTTCTGCTGGTCGATGTACAGATCCACATTCCCATCTGCGAGGGTTACAGGTGCGGCCAATGCCTCACCCAATGTGCCTCCCGGAAACTTGCCGGAGAGTTCGAGGATCGTTTCACCCTTCTCGGGTGCGAAGGCGGCCACGAAAACCAGCGATTTGACATTGTCATGGCCGACGGCAGCCTTCGAGATGACCTGCCCACCATACGAATGCCCGACCAGGACGACCGGACCATCGATGCTTGAAACTACGGACGCGACATCGGCGGCATCTTTCGACACGCTTCGGAGCGGGTTTGCCGTGGCGACGACCGGATAACCGTCCTTCTGCAGGATGTTGATGACCCCGTTCCAGCTCGACGAGTCGGCAAATGCGCCATGGACCAGGAGGATGGTGGGTTTATCGGACTGAGCAGCTGCGCCGCTTGAAAAGAGGGCGGCAGCGAGGGCGACGGTGGTAGCAGTAAGCTTTGTCACGTGTGATCTCCTTCACGTATGAATTGGTGTGGTGTTCGAAATGCGTTGTCCTCTCCGGAAAAACGCGTGCGCTTGGTTCCCAGTTGCGCTTCAGCCAGCTTTGGATCGGTTATCCGGAAGGCTTGAAGCTCTCTGGTATCTCCGGCACGCTCTGCACCGGTGATGGGGATAATTTACAGGGGAACACACGCGATCATATCAGACAGGCGGGTGCCACCGTCACGCTCACGGCTTACCGGGGCATACCAAGGTAAGGGGTCAACGACTGACCCCGCTCTGATCCGCCGAGACTGGGACCGGACAGGTTCTCCTGTGCGAGATTCTGCCGGCCGGGCGTCTGGAATGCCTTCGTTCCATTCGTAAGCGGCTTCTCCTGTCCTGAAACATTCACGCACCAGTCTCGATGCATGCTCGTCTCCAGTTCGACGGCACCCATCATTTCAACGGATGCGGGTGCATTTCCGCGCATGGAGCACAAGATGATCGATAGTCTGCGACATTTGCTGAATCGGCCGGCATACCGGCCAAGCGACAACAAGCCTGGGGGAGATGTCCTCGACCGGTTCATCCGCTGGCGACAAAGGCGGCAGGCGGCCGAATGGCTCCGCAGCATGCCGGACTACCTGCTGAAAGATATCGGCATCTCCCGAGGAGAAATCGGACATGCGGCCAGACCCTTCCACGAAGCCTTCACGCTCAGCCAGATCGGCGCGGTTTCCGACGTTCCGTTCGGCATCTCCCGGCGCTCGAGAAAGCGTCCTGGGAGTTCGGCCGCTGGGGCAGATGACACGCGTTAGGAGAATCCCACACAGGTGTGGCACCTCGGGCGCAAATTTCAACGGTAACGCTGATCCTGAGCTTCGTCGCCAAAATGCAATGCGGGTCTTTCACGATTGACCCAGCATGACGCCCGGTCGTGTGAAAGAATTGAAAGGAAGTTCAGATGGATACGATGTCACATACTCTGCCCGCCGACCCTGATACCAGTGGTGAATGGTGGGAGGTCACCCCCGGAGAGAAATTTACGATCCGAACCTCCGTCAAGCAGACCGGAGGGCTCTACACGATGATCGAGGTCACTGCCGAGTCAAGGAACGGTGTGCCTTTGCACACGCATGCCAACGAGGAGGAACATTTCATCGTTCTCGAAGGCCGCGTTCATTTGACCAATGGTGACCAGAGCTTGTCACTTTCAGCGGGGGATTCTGCAACTGTGAAGAGGGACACCCCCCATGCCTGGTGCAATCTCTCCGACAGCGATGCCAGAATGCTGATCATTTTCTCCCCGGGAGACATGGAGGAAGCATTCAGGCTCATCGGCTCGATCGACGATGGTGATCTGGCCGCCATCGCGGAATCCGCCAAAAGCGGTGGCTCCACAATCGTTGGCCCGCCGCCATTCGAGAACATCTATTCGGTGATGTCACCTCGGCCGTCCAACGGATGACAAGGCTGGCACCGCGTCCGTTGCGTAAGTCTCATCTTACATGCTCGAGTGCTTTGCGGCTGCCACATAGCCTAGGCGACTAATACCATCGGATGCCCGGGCGAGACGGAAGGTCAATATCGGCCGCAAGGGATGCCTGCCATTCTATAGATGCTGATTGACGGCCTCCTGTCCCCCTCCCGAGCAGGCTCCTTCAGCGACCTCCAGCCGGGCAACGGTTTCCCCCGCCCGTTGCCCGGCAAGGAGAGCATACGGACACCGCGGTTTTTGAACTCTGGGTCGTGCCCCCCCCCAAGCAAGATAGTTTCGCTTCTTGCAAATTTTCTAATTTTTACTACATTTGTTCCCAGTGTATTGGGGCGAATGATGAAAGATATCCTGACGACGGCGAATGCCGCAGAATTGCTCGGCGTGTCCATACGCACGGCTCAGCTATGGGTGGAAAGCGGTCAACTCCCGTCCTGGAAGACACCGGGCGGGCATCGACGCATCCCGCGGCAGGCCGTTCTCGATCTGATCGAGGACTCGGCACAGACGCCTGTGGATCTCCGTGCAAATGCCGTCGTTCTCGCTGGCAAGGGTCGGGGTTCGGACTGGGTCGAGGCTGGTCTTCCTGGCTCCGGCCTGTTGATAGAGGTCGCGGAAGAGCTGGACCTCGTGCGGACACTGCTAGACCCTGCGCCGCCGACCTTGTTGATCGTCGAGAATGCCGAGGAGGTCGAGCGGAAGAAGTTCGTGACGACTATTAGCAGCGACCCCCGGTACAGGCAGACGTTAGTCTTCACGATGACGGAGAAGGGCGCGGGCTCACCGGCTGCGCGGAGCGACATGCGCATCCAGATGCGGATGCTTCCCAGCGCGTCGGCGGCCAGTACTGCTGTGATCGACAGTCTGAAAGCGCGGCTGCTCGATGATACAGGTGAGAACCTTGGTTTCGCGAGACCCTTGAATGAAAAGGCTCGCTTGGAAGCCGTTCGTCGCACCGCACTCGTCGGTTCCGATGCGGACAGTCGCTTCGATCGCCTTGTGCGCCTTGCGGCCTTTGTCACTCGTGCTCCGATTGCCATGTTCACCCTGATCACGAAGGATCAGCAGTGGTTCAAATCTCGCGTCGGTTTCGATGGTGAAGGCACGTCGCGGGATTGGGCCTTTTGCAATGAGACGCTCATTGCAAACGAGATCACTGTGATCGAGGACATGCGTGAAGACAGTAAACTCCAGGCGAATCCCACCCTGGACGAACCCTATGGGTTTCGTTTCTACGCCGGCGCCCCGGTTCGGGATCCCTGGGGTTTCGCGCTGGGATCGGTATGCGTGATCGATACCGTGCCCCGTTCGCTGAAACGCGAGGAACGCGACGCGTTGATCACGATCGCCGAAGCGGTCTCCAACTTGATCCGTCTGACGGCGATCGAGGGGGCTGGTGATGCGTCAAAACCGCCGCATGCTTTGGAGTTTGGTCCACTCGGGGGCTGACCCCGCGATCCCCTCGGATGCCGGTCGGTTCATCTCAGTCGCCATCAGATGTCAGCCAATTGTTGATGCCGGGCTAGCTTCAGCCCGGCACAATCTCGCTGCGGATCCAATCAATTCGATTTGTAACAAACTGCGTCCGCTCTGAAACCGAGCAAACACTTCGGTTGGATATCGGAGAAGGAGATGTCCTAATTTGAAGGGTTCTCCTCATGACTGTGGTCCATGTCGATGCAATGCCGGTCTCTGTTTCTCGGGTGCGCCGCCCCCTTCTCCTCCGGTTGGGGAGATTTGCGCGATTGAAGTCTGTCATGAGCGCAACCGCGATGTATCTCGCATGCGGGTCAGCGGGGATCCAGGCGGCCGAGATCGGCGCGACGTTCGAAAAGCCTTGCCCATTCGGCGACTGCTCTGCCGGTATCGCCTTCACGTATCTCGGGGAAACCGTGATCGAGACGGGCTTTCGTGAGGCCGGTATCGAGTTTGGCGGCATATCCGGCCTCGATTTCGATGCCGCAACCGGTAACTTCATTGCACTGAGTGACGATCGGGCAGAACGGGGCCCGGCGCGGATCTACGAGTTGGATGTCAATGTCGGCGCCCATAGTCTGCAAGGCGTGTCCGTTCGTCGGCACATCCCGCTGCAAGACGCAGGGAATATGCCGTTTCCCGAACAGTCGGTGGATCCAGAGGCGTTGCGGATTGGCCCGGGAGGTCGCTACTGGACGAGCGAAGGCGGGGGTAAGGAGCAACTGCCGCCTTCGGTTCATCTCAGTTCGGCCGATGGCGTACACATCCGGGAAATTGCCATGCCGGAAGGTTTCGCCCCCACGGCTGACGGTTCATCGGGGATCCGGGACAATCTGTCCCTCGAGTCTCTGGCCATATTGCCCTCCGGTGATGTCCTCGCAGGGCTCGAGGCTGCGCTCCATCAGGACGGTCCGATACCAAGCCTTACGGAGAGCAGCCCTGTCCGGATGGTTCAGTTTGATGCGGTCTCGGGCAAACCAAGGGCCCAGTATCTCTACATGATCTCACCCGTCCCCAAGGCCGCTGCCGAGGGAGGAAAGGCGATGACAGGCTTGTCGGAGATGCTGTCGCTGGGCAATGGCTGGCTGCTGACGATCGAGAGAAGTTTTGCCGAAGGTGTCGGCAACACCATTAAGATCTTCATGGCAGATCTCGCCTATGCGACCGATATATCCGACATTGCGTCTCTGGCCGCGTTCGAGGGTCGTGTCGCTCCGATTGCGAAGACGGAGGTCCTTGACCTCAATGGCATCGGTCTCAGCCCTGATAACATTGAGGCGATGGCGATCGGCAAGGCCCGTGATGGAACCGAAATTCTGCTGCTTGCCGCCGACAACAATTTTTCGTCCAAGCAGAAGACACAGTTTCTCGCCTTCAAGATCCACCGGCATGGACAATAGCCTGGAGGCGAAAGGGTACGAAACCGCTTTTCGCCGGGGCACCGCGAACTGATGCGCAGGGAAATCCGCCTGAACAGATCCGTGCCTGCTCCCCGCTCGCAGTTCGAAAATGGGTTTGGTCTGCCCCGGCGAAGCGTTTGCAAAAACCTTTCCTTCGTTCCGCTTCCAGAAGGCGTTCAATGCAATCGCACAGTATGGACATTCGCACATCCCACGGTGTTATGGCGGTCGAGATCACCGCAGGCGATGGGCCTGATGTCGTGTTTATTCATGGCAACTCATCGTCGCGTCGCGTTTTCCATCGACAGATCAACGATGTGGCATTCAAGAAATACCGATTGATCAGCTTTGACCTGCCGGGGCACGGCGAGTCGAGCAACGCTTTCAACAAGATCCGAACCTATCCGCTGCCTGGATTGGCCGAGGCAACCATTGAACTTCTCCAGCATATCGGAGCCAACTCTGCCGTGCTGGTCGGGTGGTCTCTTGGCGGACATATCGCTATGGAAATGCTGGCGCGGTCCTATGCCGCTTCAGGGCTATTCATCACAGGTGCGCCCCCTGTAGGGTCGGCAATCACAGAAGGTTTCCGTGGTAATCTCATGGATGGGCTGGCCAGTCGCGGCAGCATGTCCGTCACGGATGCAGCCATCTTTGTCCGGAATGTATTCGGAATGTCGGCCGAGCCGTTCATGAATTGCGCCGCGATGCGGACCGACTGCGAATTCCGGGGCATTTTGTCATCCGCTCATCGCTCAGAGGAGAAGAGCAACCAGCGAGACGTGGTCGGGCGTACCATGGTAAAAACCGCAGTCGTGAATGGTCGCGACGACCACTTGGTCAACCTCAAATACATCGACGGCGTGCCTTACTCCCGACTGTGGAGAGAAACTTGCTTTCGTATTCCAGGCGCTGGTCATGCCCCGTTCCTGCAGGCTCCGATAGGCTTCGGTGCCTTGCTCTCGGCGTTTCTCGCCGAAGTCGCTTGGGCACGAGACGACTAGGCACTCTTTCAGAATGCCCTTCGGCATTCGACCAGAATTCTCCGGTCCTTCCCCCCAAACGAAACAGCGCCGGCGTTTCCACCGGCGCTGCGTGTCTCACGTCTCAGCTCTAAATCAGGCAGCAGACTTTGCGTAATCGGCCGTCGGCACTTCGGCAATCGTCTTCAGAACGACGGAAGCGATCTGGTATGGGCAGCCCTGCGAGTTCGGGCGGCGATCTTCCAGGTAACCCTTGTAGCCGTTGTTGACGAAGGAGTGCGGAACGCGGATCGAGGCGCCACGGTCGGCAACGCCGTAGGAGAACTTGTTCCACGGCGCCGTCTCGTGCTTGCCGGTCAGGCGCAGATGGTTGTCCGGACCGTAGACGGCGATATGCTCTTCCCAGTTCTTGGCAAAGGCTGCCATCAGGGCTTCGAAATATTCCTTGCCGCCGATTTCGCGCATGAACTTGGTCGAGAAGTTGCAATGCATGCCCGAGCCATTCCAGTCGGTATCGCCGAGCGGCTTGCAATGGAATTCGACGTCGACGCCATAGGTTTCGCACAGGCGAAGCAGCAGGTAGCGAGCGATCCAGATTTCATCGGCGGCGCGCTTGGAGCCCTTGCAGAATACCTGGAACTCCCACTGGCCCTTGGCCACTTCGGCATTGATGCCTTCGTGGTTGATGCCGGCTTCGAGGCAGAGATCGAGATGCTCTTCGACGATTTCACGGGCGATCGAGCCGACGTTCTTGTAGCCGACGCCGGTGTAGTACGGGCCCTGCGGAGCCGGGTAGCCCTGCTCCGGGAAGCCGAGCGGACGGCCGTTTTCGTAGAAGAAATATTCCTGTTCGAAGCCGAACCAGGTGCCTTCGTCGTCGAGGATGGTGGCACGGCTGTTCGACGGATGCGGGGTGACGCCATCGGGCATCATGACTTCGCACATGACGAGAGCGCCGTTGGTGCGAGCCGGGTCGGGATAGATGGCGACCGGCTTCAGTACGCAATCCGACGAGTGGCCTTCGGCCTGCATCGTCGAGGAGCCGTCAAAGCCCCAGAGCGGCAGCTGTTCCAGGGTCGGGAAGTCGTCGAATTCCTTGATCTGCGTCTTGCCACGCAGATTTGCTACCGGCTTGTAGCCATCGAGCCAGATATACTCGAGCTTAAACTTGGTCATGGGTACCTCTTGGATTGCTCCATCGGCCAGAGGTGGCCGTGGATGAATTGGACCGCATTTTTGTCAGCAATCTCAGTCGGTGCAGAGCCACTGTGATTGCTGGCTGCGATCGGCGATTGGCATCAGGTGCTCCGTGTCGCCGGCTGTGATGTCTCGGCCGTGAACCAGGGGAGCCACGAAGACTTGCGCGGGCTTGCTCTCGACAAGATTGCAGCGCCTGCAAGTCGCGTTACGTTTGTAGCGATGCGAGATCTTCGCTTCCGGTGCCCGTGCTTGCCCGGGTCTGCGCATTACAAACGCAACCAGAGCCGACTGTCGCGAAACTCAGAGGAAATGCCGGGCCTGCAGCCTTTCGAGAAATCGAAGGGATGCGGTCATGATGGACTATGAAGACGAGTTGTCGTTGCGGACCTTTGAGCATGTCGAAGACATGCCGCAAACCCGTGGTGTCGTTGTGTGTCTGTCTTCGCACCGTCGCTGGAGGGCTCGGACCCATTGGGATCGCACCGATACTCTTGCCGATGAGGCGTCCTCATTCATCGGTGAGGAAAGCTGGAAACCTCTGCCGCCCACTGTGGAGGCTCATACGGAGAAGCCGAAAGTCTGCGAGCCCAGCCTTTGGTTCGCAGGATTGGTCGCCCTGATCTCGTTTGCAGCGATTATTGCTTTTTACTGGGCGTTCTTGGCCGCAGTAAAGGCAGTCATTGCCCTCTCCGTTGCCCATTTTTGAAACCGGTTCGTCGCCAAGCATCGCGAATCTAAATATTATTGCTAAAAATGGCAAATATGATATTTATGGTGAAATATTTCACGAATGGGTGACCTAGGTCGCTCCTTATGGCAACTCGGATAGGTGAGCCTCGATATGAAGTGGCTGCGAAGGATCGCGCGGATGCTGACCGGCGGGCTCGGTGGGGCTATCGTGGCTTGCTCCGTCGCCTGGGCCGCCGACGGCATCCTGCAAAAATCGGCCTCGCAAGCCGCGCTCTCCGCCTTGCCGCCCCCGGCAAATCTTTCGCCTGCCAAAGTAGCGCTTGGAGAGCGCCTCTTCCACGATCCGGTACTCTCGGGGCGTGAAAAGCTCTCCTGCAGCGCCTGCCACGATCTGAATACCGGAGGGACCGTCCGTTTGCGGCGAACGATCGGCTATGATGGTCAGATTCACGCCTTCAATGCGCCGACCATATTCAATGTCGGCAACAATTATCGGCTCGGTTGGCGCGGAAGGTTCACGTCGCTTGCTGTGCAAAACGAGGCTGTCCTGAAGGATCCCGGTCTGATGGCCGCGAACTGGACCATGTTGCTCTCGCGCCTGACCGACGACCCGGGCTATCTCGCCGTCTTCCGGCAAATCTATGGGGTGCCCCCTAGCCGGGAGACTGTGCTGGATGCCCTGGTCACTTTCCAGATGTCGCTCGCGACGCCCAATGCGCCATTCGACCGCTTCCTTATGGGTGACAAAGGGGCGCTCACTCCGGTCGAGAAGGAGGGATACCGATTGTTTGTCGAATATGGCTGCGTCTCATGCCACCAGGGCGCAAATATTGGTGGAAACATGTTCCAGATCTTCGGCGTGTTCGGACCACCTGATGCCGAGGAGCTGTCCATGCCGTCGGACCTCGACAGACGGCTGCAGGCGCCCGACGGAGAAGAGTCTGTCTTCCGGGTTCCCAGCCTTCGGAATGTCGAGGTGACCGCGCCCTATTTTCACGATGGAAGTGCCGCCACGCTGCGAGATGCCATTGCCATCATGGGGCGAAGTCAGTTGGGCCGAAAACTTCCCCAAAGCGACATCGCCAATCTCGAAGCTTTCTTGAAAAGTCTGACCGGGGAATACAATGGGAAACGTCTTTCGGCGGTTGTCACTGAAACGGTTCGGTGAAGCCCTTCCGCTTGTCGCACTGATCGTATTCGCCATCGTCGTCGCCCTTGTCGGCGCGAGGAAAGATCTGGATCGGTCGGTTCATGAAGCCATCATGATGAATCTGCGGGCCGTCGATGTGAACCACGCGGCCTTGCAGCGTGACGTCTTGCGGGCGCGGGCCGGGCTCCTGCCTTCCTATGATGGCCTGGTCACCTCCGTCGTCAATCTGCGGCGTGCCGTCGATGGTTTGAGCGAGCTGTTTGCGGGTCCCCAGTTCTCCAGAGAGACCAGCCTCAACACGCTACTCGCCAGGCTCATCACGGGAATTGACCAGGACGAGACGCTGGTGGAGAGTTTCAAGACGCGCAACGCTCTCCTGCAGAATTCCATCGGGGTCTTTGGACAGACGCTCACGTCGCTTTATGAAACTGAGGACCTGGCCGTCGCGCGCGCATTGACGCGGGTCGGTGATCTCAGCAACCTCATGATGCGCTTTTCCACCAGCCACGACGATCTTCTGAAAAACCGGATTCTCGGCAAGCTCGAGCAACTCGGGCGATACGACACGCAATCGCACAGACTGGAAATCTTCGGAACGATCATCGTTCACGCCAAGATGATCCTTGTGGTCTTGCCGCGGGTCGATGCGAAGATATCGGCCATTCAGGCTTCACCCACCCCTATCAGGGCTGGAGAATTGCAGTCGGAATATCTGAGGCTCGCTGCGGATGCAGCTTCGCTCGCCCATTTGAGCCGGATGGTCTTGGGAATGACCGCAGCGCTGCTGTCCATCTATATCTGCGTTCTGATCTATCGTTTGCGGCAGCAGACCCTGCGTCTCCAGCGGCGACTGCACTATGAACAGGTCATTGCCGACTTAAAGGCGGAACTTGTTGCATGCGTCCCGGAAAATTTTTCCATTTTCATGGGCAATACGCTCAAGACGATCTCGTGTTTCTTCGAGGCCAGTAGCAGCGGATTCGTGATCTATGACGCCGATCGCGGGGAGGTGAAGGACACCTATCACTTCTTGGGCGGAGAGCAGGAGATGCAACGTCTCATGGTGTTCGCGCAGGATCTCCACCGGGA
Organism: Rhizobium sp.; assembly: GCA_029865825.1. Lineage (GTDB taxonomy): Bacteria > Pseudomonadota > Alphaproteobacteria > Rhizobiales > Rhizobiaceae > Allorhizobium. The sequence goes on along the minus strand of JARXAQ010000202.1, from coordinate 19,511 downwards.
AGAGGAGCCGGTGCGTGTTCGCCTGGATGGACAGCGGGCGCGTTGTGCCGCAATCCGGCTTTATAATTCAATGCATGGACGCAGGGCCCGCCCCACGCTGCTGGTCGGGGCAAAGTTGGCAGACAGGGACGTGGCAGCACTCGTCTTGCAGTTCGAAGACCATCAGCCAAAGATGAATGCCGACGAGACGCAACTGCTTCAGTCCGTTCTCCAGACATGTATCGAATTTTTGGATGCCGATAAGGGGCGCCAGGAGAAGGACGGGCTTGAGCGCAGGTTGGAACATGCGCAGCGGCTTGAAGCCGTCGGCACGCTTGCCGGCGGCATTGCGCATGAATTCAATAATGTGCTGGGCGCCATCCTCGGCTACGGCGAGATGGCTGTCCAGTTGCTTCGAAAACCCACACCGACGCGCCATTATGTCGAGGAAATCCTGAAGAGCGGTGCCCGCGCCAAACACATCGTAGACCAGATTTTGACCTTCAGCCGGAAGCGCGAACGGATCGTCAAACCCTTCGATGTCGCGGATGCCGTCGCAGATATCCTGCCACTCCTGCAGGTGACCCTCGGCAATCATGTCGCGATCGAATCCAGTCTCTGTCGAGGGGCGGCCGTCGTCGAGGGCAATCCGGTCGAGGTGCATCAGCTTGTGATGAACCTTTGCAAGAATGCGAGCCAGGCGTCAGCGCGCGGCCAGACGGTCAAGATTGACGTCCATACTGTGCATGTTCAACGCCGACGAGTGCTCTCTCACGGGGAGATTTCCCCTGGCGCGCATGTCCGCCTCGCTGTTTTGGATGACGGGCCTGGAATTCCTCCTCATATACTTCAACATATCTTTGAACCCTTCTTCACGACCAATTCTCGGGCGGGCGGGTCGGGACTGGGCTTGTCCGCAGTCCATGGCATCGTCACATCCCTGAGTGGCGGCATCAATGTCCGAAGTGCCCCCGGAATCGGCACGACCTTCGAGATATTCCTTCCCTCGACCAATCTGATGCCGCTGCCCATCGACAGCTTCTTCAACGAGAGATCCGTACCGACAGGCAGCGGCCAAAGCATCGTGATCCTGGAATACGACAAGACGCTGCTGGAGCTTTATGAGGAAAAGGTCGCCGCACTGGGCTATGAGCCCATCGGCTGCGGGAGCATCGGGTGTTTGCAGGAATTGCTCGGTTCGGGGCTTCATGCCGATATGTTGATGATTAACCGCAAGTGCATCGTTTCAACGGGCGACCTTGCTTACGTCGAGGACGCGTTTACACCGCACAAAATATTGCTGCTTGATGACCGGACGGCCGAACTTCATGTTGGATTTCAGCCATCAGATGCGCGTGTCCTGCGGGCACCCTTCAGTTCAGCAGCACTGGCAAATGCGATCTTCGACCGTTTGAACGGGTCTCCACGGTTCACCGCCAATCTGGCCTCGCTCGCTCCGGCTCTTTGAGCCGGACCTTGAGCATTTCCTGTTCAGCGGTTCACTTACCGGGCGCGGTCAGAGTTTGGTTGGCGTTGCGCGGCGCTTGGCCCCCTCGGGTCCCACACGCGCGCCTCTATGGACCGCCGTCGCTCCCGAATGGACGAGTGAACGACCGACCCCTCTTTTAGATTTGCGGGCCGCTTTGCGCCACTTCGTCAGGGAGGCGAGGCTGGGCCTCAAGGCTTTGCCCCAGTCCGTGAGCTGATATTCGATCCTGATGGCTGTGCCATCAAAGGTGAGGCGACAGACGAGCCCGTCGATCTGCATCTGCTTCAGTTGCTGAGCGAGCATTCGTTTCGAGATGTTCGGGATCGATCGCGCCAGATCTGTAAATCGCATCGTTCGGTGCCGGCTCAGTTGAAAGAGTATGGGCAGTTTCCATCGTCCTTCGAGAACCTTGATCACAACGTCCGGTTCGCCGGTGGTGGCGCTTGGCGTTGGTTGCTCATTCTGGGTCATGGCCTGACACCTCCATATGCGAGTTCCGGTGGACGTGGTCACGTCGACCTTGCGGCCGTCTTCGATTGTTGCTCGACCCTCGGTTTCCCGAAAAACTGGCGGTGTGGCGCATGCCAAAGAGCTTAGCCGCTGTGCGAAGGCGGCCGGCCGGGCCGTCGCCCAGCCAGCCGCCTTCCTTGACCATCACGAAAGCGACGATCAGGACCTGTTCGAGATCGTGCGTCTCACCAGGGTCACCGACTTGTCGGCGTTGACCTTGTAGATTTCGCGGACATCGTGACCGTCACCGCTTGGGAAGGTGTGGAAGAAGGTCGAGCCGGCCGGAGCCTTTTCGAGTTTGACGTTGGCGTTGTTGTAGGTGATCGAGCCGGGGATTGGCTGGACGCTTGCCAATGCGGCAGAACCGGCAGCGAGGGAGGTCAGTGCGGCGAGGATGATGGACTTCATGGTCGTGTTCCTTTTGAATTTTGCTGGCCCCCGAAGCAGCCGACAGGGTCAATGTGGGGGCTGATATGCTCGGTTATACTGTCACCGGATAGGTGTTTCGCTGTGTTTGAGCCTTCGGTTCCATGGTCCGGTCATTCATCAGCACTGTTAGAATTGCAGACGCGGATCAGCGCAGATATCGAACTTATGTGTCCGCAGGCGAAACGTAGGTATTAGTCGGCCAGACTTTCGAAGAAGTGGTGGCGGTGGAGTCGCCAGGCCGTCCGCGGCAGCGCAGCGGTGTGGTCACGGGAGACATGGTATCTACCCGAAGCCGCCTATGATGAGATTTTAAGTGTCTGAATTTAATAATATAACTGAACGATGGAATGGATCTCTGAGTGGCAGGGGCGATCTAGTGTGTCGCGACCTCGTGCACGTTCGTGACCAGGATCTTGCTGTCCGTGCCGTAGCCGATAAGAGCAATTGAGAGCGCCTCGGTGATGTTGTTCGCCCGCGTGTCGCTGGTGATGAGCTCAAGTTTGAACGCAGCCTTTTCGTCGCTGATGTGCTGCACACCCTTGTAGTCTATAACCCTGACATTCTTTGGTGCGATATCCTTGACGTCCGACACTATGAATTCAAAAAGCATATGTTCGGCCAGCGTTTCCCTCAATTCGTATATTCTAGAGGGTGGGAATATAACCTCGATCTTTTTCACGTAGTATTCCTTGTTTCATTTGCAGGCGCTTGTCGCGGCCGGTCCGGCAATTCGAGTTCCTTCGCTCCTCAGAGCGTGGCTTCCATTTTCGAATCCCCGGCACGGCATCGGCAGTTGCTTGCTTTAGTCCTTGTGACGAACGCGTGACGTCAATCGTACCGTCAAGTTAACGGAGATTTTCAACTTCACGTGCCGTGGCTACGTTTGAAACGATGCGCCTTGGTAAAGGCTGGGTGCGCTTCCCTGTTCGATGGGGCTCCCCATCATCCTCTCGTGGTGCGTCCTGGAATCTGAGGCGGCAACTCGGCCCTACGCGTGGCGTTCCGCTCATATCACCCCGATGTGATCGGCTAAAAATGATAAAATTGATAAAATAATAGAAAAGTGGAATTTAGAATGGTATTGGCTTGCCCATCAGCCATCATTCAAGAGGTAAATTCCATGCCGCCGATTCAGCTCGAAACAGACAAAAGCGGAGCGAATATCCCCCTGGGTCGGGGTGCCGAGGAATTCGATTTCATCGTCTGCGGTGCCGGCTCCAGCGGGTCCGTCGTCGCAGCCCGGCTTGCCGAGTGCGGTGGCGCGCGCGTGCTGCTGCTCGAGGCCGGGGAAGACGACAATGCCGACAGCGTCCGCGAGCCGGCGCAGTGGCCACTCAATCTTGGTTCGTCACGTGACTGGGGATTTGTCGGGCAGCCTGCCGCTACTCTCGAAGGTCGACAACTGCCCTTGAGCATGGGCAAGGGACTGGGGGGAGGCTCGAGCATCAACGTGATGGTCTGGGCCCGTGGTCACAAGGAGGACTGGAACCATTTTGCGGCCGAGTCCGGCGACGATGCCTGGGGGTACGAGTCCGTTCTGGGCTATTATCGCCGTATCGAAGACTGGCGCGGTACACCTGATCCGATCCGCCGTGGCGTCGGAGGCCCGGTCCACGTCGCCCAGCCCGACGCGCCGCAGCCGATTGCGTATACGATGGTCGAGTCGGCGAGGGCGCTCGGTATTCCGGTTTTCGACAGCGCGAACGGTGAGATGATGGAATCCGACGGCGGCGCGGCGATCGCGGATCTGCGGATCCTCAACGGCAAGCGGCAATCCGTCTACCAGTCCTACGTCGCTCCCCTGGCGACGAGACGAAACCTGACCATTCTCACGGGTGCACTGGTCTCCCGCCTGCTGTTTGACGGCAAGCGGGTGAGTGGTGTCGAGGTTCTGGTCGATGGACAGCGCCGGCAGTTCAAGGCTCATTACGAAACGATCCTTTCGCTCGGGGCCGTCAACACGCCGAAGGTCTTGATGCAATCCGGCATCGGTCCGGAGGACGAGCTTGCCGCGCATGGCATTCCCGTCGTGCAGCACCTTCCTGGTGTCGGACGAAATCACCAGGACCATATCGCCTTCGGCTGCACCTGGGCCTATCGCAAGCCGGAAGCCGTGGGAGGCGGGGGCTGCGAGGCGAAGATCTACTGGAAGAGCGATTCCCGTCTGCTTCAGCCGGATATCCTGCAATGCCAGCTGGAATTCCCTGTTCCGTCGCCCGCCGAGACCGGATTGGACACGCCCGAACACGGTTGGACGATGTTCTCAGGTCTTGCTCAGCCGAAAAGCCGGGGCCGGTTGAGGCTCTCCGGTCCTGATGTAAACGATGCAATGCTGATCGAGCCCAATTCCCTCAGCGAGCCGGAGGATATGGCGACCGCCATTGCGGCTGTCGAACTTTGCCGGGAGCTGGGCAACGGGGCGGCGTTCACGCCGCTCGTGAGTGCCGAAACGGCGCCCGGAGCGCGGGATCGCAAGGGCTTGATCGACTTCATTCGTCGGTCGGCGGTTACCTATTGGCATCAGTCCTGCACGGCCAAGATGGGCCGGGACAGCATGTCGGTCGTCGACCACGAATTGAAGGTCTATGGAATCAAGGGCCTGCGTATTGCCGATGCATCCATCATGCCCCGGATTCCCACGGGCAACATCATGGCGCCGTGCGTCGTGATCGGCGAACGGGCTGCAGACATGATCCGCGCCCAGCATGAACTCTGAGACGGCTTTGCCGTCACAGCCCGCATAACAGTCAACGCCAGTCTGCGGCACGCCAAGCCTTTGGCAGGGTGGCGTTGACGATGCCGCTCACCCGTGGCGGTCGAGCTCTCGTCAGGCAAGCACCAGGCGAGGGGCCGCCCCACCTCACCGATCTCATGGTCCCCATGAAGGATTTTCACATGTTGGATAACATTCGCACTATTCCAGTTGTTGCATCGGCAGAGCTGGACGCTGACGTCCACTCGACGTTTGCACGCTATCGCTCGTCCTTTCCTTTCGTGACGATTGATACAGGCGGTTATATCGTGCTCCGTCACGACGATGTTGCACGACTGATGAGTGATTCACGGCTGCAGGCAACGGATATCGCGATGCCGGTTCAGGCTGGGATCACCGAGGGTGTCTTGTATGATATCTTCGCCGAGGGGATGCTGACCGCCAATGGGGAGGTTCATGCCCGCCGTCGGTCTGCGATCTCCAGAGCACTCGCAAACCAGGTGCTGGACCGGTTTCGACAGCATCTGAGACAAGCGGCTGCCGCATTGATCGACGCCAGCTATGAGAGTGGCAGGCTGGAGCTCGCGTCCGGTTATGCAGCCAAGCTCCCCATTCTCGCCTTGGCGGGTCTCCTGGAGGTTTCCGACGCGGATATCCCGGCCTTTGCCCAGGATGTCTACGCCATGAACGCGTTCTTCCGGCCGGATCCCAGTGAAGATGCAGTTGTCGATGCCGAAACGGCGGCACTTCGGGTGCGAAACTATCTGGACGCTCTCCTCACCAAGGCCGAGGCCGATCAGTCGCAAGGGTTTCTCGCCCAATACCTGCGGTTCGCCCAGGAGGACGAGCTGAGCAGGTCCGAAGTGCTCGTGCAGATCATCCAGTTGATCATCGGCGGAACGGAATCGGTGCGGACGGCGCTGATCGCGCAGACCGTCCAGTTGCTCTCCCATCCCGAGCAATGGCGCGCCGTTTGCGCAGATCCGACACTGGTTGCAAACGCTGTCGCCGAAGGCATGCGTCTTGAACCCGGCATTGCCGGCGTCGTGCGGGTCTCCGTTCAAGACATCGAACTTGACGGCTGGACATTGCCGGCGGGCCAACTCGTCCTGCTGTCGGCCATATCCGCATTGCGGGATGATCGTGTCTTCGATCGGCCCGACGTCTTCGACATGTCGCGGCCGAACCTGAAGCTGGCGCGGCTCGCCTTCGGCGGCGGGGCGCACACATGCGTGGCCGAGGCGATGGGGCGGGCCGAACTCGAGGAGGGGCTGGCGGTGCTTGCCGAACGTCTTCCAGGTCTTCAACTCGCCAATCCACCTGCGTTCCAAGGGCATATGTTTGTTCGCAAGACCAGCGAATGCTGGGTGCGGTGGGAACGGTGAGGCGGCTGCGGCAGCCTGTGTTGAACCTCGGACTCACGCCGAGGCGCTCTGCCTTGAAGATGCGCGCTGGTTCCATGGAAGACAGGTCGTGACATGCGCATCCTCATCGTAGGCGCCGGCATCGCCGGTCTGGCTGCCCGGCGGGCCCTGGTCCGCCGCGGTTTCTCCGTCAAGGTCATCGAACGAAACCCGTCCGCTGGCATAGGCGGTGCGGGTCTGTTCCTGCCTGGAAACGGCGTTCGAGCTCTCTGTGACCTGGGGCTTCAGGACGGCCTGTTCCAGTTGTCTCATCCCGTCAACGCCCAACGGTTTTATGACGAGAGGGGACGGTTGCTGACGGCGGTCGACACCAATGCCTACTGGCAGGGTGTTGCGCCATGTCGGGCGATCCGCCGATCCGACCTTTGGCAGCTGCTCAACGACGGCATGGACCCAGGCGACATTGAGTTCCGACAGATCGTCGATCTCGTGAGCAGCCCCGACGGCTGCCATGTCGCTTTCGCGGACGGAGGCATGGACGCGTTCGACCTCGTGATCGGCGCCGACGGCGTGAACTCACTCGTGCGAGGGTTGGCCTTCAGTCAGCCGGTCAGTCCCGAATATGTCGGAAATGTCTGCTGGCGCTTCATCGTTCCCAACACCTGCTCCGTAGATGAATGGTCCGTCATGCTGGGGGCCGATCGCAGCCTGTTGGCGAAGCCGATTTCAAAGACCGAGCTCTACATCTACGCAGATATTTCTGTCGACCGGGCCGCAGCCCGTGACTATTCCCACGAGACAGCTTTGCTGCCGCTGTTCGGGGATATGGCCGGCCCGCTCAGACCGGCTCTCGAGCTGTCGTCCGAGGCCTTGGTCCACTTTGGAGAGCTGGTGCGCCTGCAGCTGGGATCCTGGTATCACGATCGGGTGGTGTTGGTGGGAGATGCTGCCCATGCGTCTCCCCCGAGCATGGCACAGGGTGCCTGCCTGGCGATTGAGGATGCTCTCGTTCTTGCAGAAGAGCTTGCCGCAGCTCCCAGCATCGCGCCCGCATTGGCTCGCTATCAGGATAGACAAAAAGTCAGGGCTGACTGGGTTCACCAGCAATGTGCGGCTCGCGACAAGATGCGCCGCTTGCCGCCGGCCCTCAGAAACCTGCTCCTGGGGTTTGCAGGTGGCGCGATCTATCGCAGATCCTACAAGCCTTTGAAAAAGCCGCTGTGAACGGGGCCATCTTACAGCTGAAATCGGATCGCTCGATCCTGAAAGAATTCAGCATGGGACATGGCGGATAACGGAGTCACTCAACAAGAGAGGCTTTCCCATCATGTCGCTGGCTGGCAAGATTTCCGTTTCCCCGCCGATGCTGAGTTTTGCATCGCTCAACGCGGCACCGCACGAATTCTACAGGGAGCTCCGTCCCGAGTTTCCCTTCGTGCAACGGGAAGACGGGGCGTTCATCGTCCTGCGTGCCAATGACGTGCAGACCCTGGTCAGCGATCCGAGGACGCGGCAGATCGAGACCGAGTTGATCAGGGCCCGTGGGATTAAGGGTGGTCCCGTGATGGATCTCGTCTCGAGCAGTCTGCTCTTCTCGAACGGCGACATTCATCGTCGTCGTCGGCAGCCGCTCTCGCGGTGCTTCGCTTTCCGGATGATGGAGGGCCTTCGACCGAATGTCCGATCTCTGGCCGAAGAGCTGGTGACGATCAAGCTTGGCGATGGGCAGATGAAGCTGCGCGATGACTATGCTGCCGCCATTCCTGCGGTTACCATCGCAAGTATCCTCGGCATCCCGCGTTGCGATGTGCCGTTTTTCACGTCTCTGGCCTACAGGGTCTCGAAGCTCCTCACCACGACCTGGACGCCGGATGACCTGCCGGATACCGAGGCGGCGATCACCGAGCTGTCCTCCTATGTCTCGAGCCTCATCGACGATCGTCGAAAGCGTCCTCGGCCGGACTTTCTCTCCGACTATGTTGCAAGCGTCGACGAGGCCGCCGAGATGTCGGCCCTTGAGGCCGTCATGCAGATCGTTTCGGTCGTGCTGGGCGGGACCGATACGACGCGGGCGGCGATCGTGATTATGGTCGGTCTGCTCCTCGATCGGCCGGACGGCCTCTGGCAGGGCCTGGGTTATCAGCCTGCGATGGTCGGCGCGGCAGTTTCGGAAGCCCTCAGGTTCGAGCCGGCTGTCGCCTCAATCCCCCGCCTGGCGGTCGAGGACATTAACCTGGATGGGCATGTGATCCCGAAGGGCAGTCCGATGCTCCTGTCCACCATGTCGGCTCTCAGAGATCCGGAGGTGTACGTCGATCCGGACCATTTCAATCTCACGAGGCCCTTGGGCAAATGGCATCCGGTCTTCGGCGGAGGGGAGCACAGGTGCCTCGGGGAGGCTCTGGCGCGGATCGAGATGGAGGAGGCGTTGTCCGCTCTTGTCAACTCACGCCTGGCGCTCGAACTGGATGATCGGCCGCTCATGGTCCACGGACATGCCGGCATTCGCCAAGTCGATGAGCTTCTCATCCATTGGCGATAGGCCATGCGCCATGCCTTCGTGCATTGTATGATAACGCCGCTCTCTAAAAATGATATAAATGATAAATATGCATCTTGTGATATAGTGGCATGCGCTTTATGATCCGCCTTCTTCGGAAGTGAGAAGGACGGTTTCGATGAGCGACGCGCTTAAATGTTACGCTTGCAGACCTCGCTTTGGCCGGCATATGGCCCCCCAAGCAGACAGACGTACTGGCGATATGAGAATTGCGGGATATCGACGTTCGCCATTGACGGATACGCGTCCGCGCTCCGGTTGGCTCTCGCTCGACGGCGACGCACATGTCGGAGCGCCGTCATGAAACATGTTCTGGTCATAGACGACGATCTCGCCATCCGCAGCTTGCTCACGGACTACCTGTCCCAGCACGCGCTCAGAGTGACCGGCTTAAGCGGCAGCCAGGATTTGCAGCGCGTGCTCAGCACCGACGAGGTCGACCTACTGATCGTCGATCTCAATCTGGGGCGCGAGGATGGGTTGGACATCGTCAGGAAGCTCTCCAGCACATCGGATTGCCCGATCATCATCATCAGCGGCGATCGCCTCGAGGAAGCAGACAAGGTTGTCGGCCTGGAACTCGGTGCTGTCGACTACATTACCAAGCCCTTCGGGACGCGGGAGTTGCTGGCCCGCGTTCGTTCGTCCCTGCGCGAGCGTCCGGTGATCAGTCCGAAAAAAGACAAGACCATCTACGGCTTTGATGGCTGGGAGCTCAACATCAAGCTCCGGAGGCTCGTGCATGACGGCGAGGAGGTGAAGCTGACTGCGGGCGAATTCAACCTGTTGACGGCATTCCTGCGCTCTCCACGCCAGATCTTGTCGCGGGAGCAGCTTCTGTCGGCGAGCCGCGTTCACAATGAGGAGGTCTTCGACCGCAGCATCGATGTGCTGATCCTTCGTTTGCGCAGAAAGCTCGAGACCGATCCTTCCAAGCCGTCGCTGATCAAGACGGAACGTGGAGCGGGATATCTGTTCGATGCCGACGTGAAGGTCATTCATCGAAACAAACTCTGACAGACGCCCGTTCCGTCGCCAGGGAGCCTGCGGCGACGGGGCAGCCGTTTCGAGGGCCGGTTAAGTCTGTAATCGGCTCTTGCTGGATGACATCAACCAGAAACCGTGTGGGACGAGAGAAAAAGGGGGAAACAACACACGGAGCATCTGGTTGCGGATAACCGTCCCCGTCCGCGCTGCCTCTGTAGGAGAAGAAGCATGTCGTTCATTTCGGGCTACCATCACCTCACCTTGAGTACCGACGGGGCGCAGGAGGATTATGATTTCTACACGAAAATACTCGGTCTGTATTCGATCAAGCGAACGGTGCTGTTTGATGGCGTGATCCCCGTCTACCACCTCTATTACGGCGCGAAACACGGCGACCCCTCGACCATCGTCACCACCTTTCCTTTCCGCAAGCCGGGCATCTACGGCAAGCGCGGCACCAACCAGTCGAAGATCATCCAGCTGTCGATTCCGGTCGGGTCCGCCGATTTCTGGGTTGATCACCTCATCGAATGCGGCATCCCAGCCCGTAAGACGAGCCGTTTCGGCATCACACGCGTGGCGCTCGCCCATCCGTGCGGCATCGAGCACGAACTGGTCGAGAGCCCTGCCGATACGCGGACCCCGATTGCGAACGAAGCCTGCGGCGTGAGCTCGGCCCATGGTATCCGCGGCATCTATGGGGCTGCGGTCGCGGTCTTCGACCGGACCTCGATGGACGACTTCCTGACCGTCGCTCTCGGGATGAAGAAGGAGGCCGATAGCGACGAGGGGCTGATGTTCTCCGTGCCGAATGATGGCGGTCCCTCCAGCATGGTCGAGGTCATCCATCAGCCGACCGGGTCGCAGGGCACCTGGACGCTGTCGGGCGGTACGATCCACCATCTCGCGCTCAATACCGGCAATGAAGAGAACCAATTGAAGCTGAAGGCGCATATCGAGGGCCTGGGCTTCACCGACGTGTCCGACCAAAAGGACCGAAATTATTTCAAGTCCTGCTATGTGCGCTCGCCGGGCGGGGCACTCTTCGAGATCGCCTGGTCGATCGAAAACGGTTGGGCCAAGGACGAACCGGCCGATGCGATCGGTTCGACGCTGGTCTTCCCGCCGTGGTTCGAGGACCGCCGCGAGGAACTGATCGCCGGCCTCGAGCCCGCCAATTTCTGAGGCCGGTCCCGATCATGGCCTGACATGGCGAGCCGTGCATTCAACCCGGATGGCGCTCCCATGGGCAGGCCTTCTTTCTGAAAAGGCGCCCCTTCGGTGGGCGCTGACACTTTGAAGCCAGGATAGAATTTCATGACCTTCAGATCGATCGCGGCACTGGCGCTCACTTTGACGTTGGCGCAGGGATGCTCGTCACACATGAGCCAGGACGTACAGCAGGTGCCGGGCCACAGGTACAAAACAAGGATCGGCTGTGTCCGCATAAAAAGCCTCGACACATTCGATGCCCGCTGTGATGTCCCGCTTTTGGGATACAGCGGTTTCAGCGGCCTCTGATCGGCCTTTCAGATCTGTGCGGCGAGCCGATTGAGATCGGCTTGCCTGGGTCTTTTCAGGCTTGATCCACAAGGCGCCGACAGAAGCGCGTTGCTCGCGGGCTCGGTGACGACATTGGGCATTGCCCTCCCAACGCATCACACAGGAGGCTCATCCTGTCGCGCGGATTTCATCCTCATCGGTGCACACTCGCTGCGAGAGGACAAACGTCCAAAAAAGCGGTCTAGGAGACAAGAGAGAACGGCCGCCATCCCCTAGTCTCGGGTCATCCAATCAATAGGAAAACCTAGTCATGGATGAAAAACACCAATTCCTCTTGTCCCGACGGCAGGCACTGCTTGCGGGCGCCACCCTTTCGCTGGCAACGACGCTCCCGGTCTTTGCCTCGGAAACCCTCAACGCTCTTCAACTGGAAGGAACGATACCAATGACCGAGAACTATGTGACCACCAAGGACGGCGTCGAAATCTTCTACAAGGACTGGGGTCCGAAGGATGCGCAGCCGATCGTCTTCCATCACGGCTGGCCGCTGTCGTCCGATGACTGGGACGCGCAGATGCTGTTCTTCCTTCTCAACGGCTACCGCGTCGTCGCCCATGACCGCCGTGGCCATGGCCGCTCGCAGCAGGTGAGCGACGGTCACGATCTCGACCACTATGCCGCCGACGCCGCAGCCGTCTTCGAAAAGCTCGATCTGCGCAATGCGGTCCATATCGGTCACTCGACCGGCGGCGGTGAAGTGGCGCGTTACGTCGCCAATTTCGGCGAGCCGCAGGGCCGGGTCGCCAAGGCCGTGCTGGTCAGCGCCATTCCGCCGATCATGGTGAAGACCGAAGCCTATCCGGGCGGTCTGCCGGTCGAAGTGTTCGATGGCTTCCGTGCAGCGCTTGCAGCGAACCGCGCCCAGTTCTTCCGTGATGTTCCGGCCGGTCCGTTCTACGGTTTCAACCGCGATGGTGCGACCGTGCATGAAGGCGTGATCCAGACTTGGTGGCGTCAGGGCATGATGGGCGGCGCCAAGGCCCATTACGACGGCATCAAGGCCTTCTCGGAAACCGACCAGACCGAGGACCTGAAGAACATCTCGGTGCCGACGCTCGTCATGCACGGCGACGATGACCAGATCGTCCCGATCGCCGCCTCGGCCGAGCTCTCGGTCAAGCTGCTGAAGAACGGCACGCTGAAGGTCTACAAGGGCTTCTCGCACGGCATGCTGACCGTCAATGCCGACGTCGTCAATCCGGACCTGCTCGCTTTCGTGAAGAGCTAAGGCAAAACGGAAATCAAACAAGGCCGCCGCGGCAACCGCGGCGGCTTTCGTGTGTCTGCATCCCTTTGGGGATCGCGCGGGCTTCCGGTTTCCGGGGCACGAAAGCGAGCATGCCCCAGCACTCTTCGCCCGACCTTACACAAGGCTTGAATGACTGCCGTCATGTCCAAGTCGGACCGACATAGGCAAAGCGGAGGTGAGCGCTCGCATCCGTTTTCATGGGTGATTTTCGCCGTCCGAGGCCCCGTGCGGACCATACCTATACGGAGGTATGATCGGTTAGCACTGCCGTCTGACGCCAATCGATATGCGTATGATTTTTTTTGGACTCCGTTCGACGGAAGATTTGTTCCATCAGATCAAACCAGATGGGATCGTCATGTCCGCACTTTTGTATCAGGTCAACGAGAGCAACCACCGAGCGCCCCATGGCATCGCGCCCGTCGCGTCGCAATACCATCAGGTGACGGGATTGCTGGCGCACGCGATGTCCCTCGTCCAGCGTGACCAGGAGGGGGCTTTGGAATTCGTCCGTCGGGCGTCCGCACTCGCAGGACAAGCAGACGGTATCGAGCAAAATGCCAGATCGACACGCGGGGGGCTGGCTCCCTGGCAGATCGAACGTCTGAAGCGACACGTCGAGAAAGCGTATTCAGGTCGTATCAACGTGGACGATCTTGCTCAGATGACGCGCCTCAGCAGCAGCTATTTCTCGGCTGCATTCCGGGTGAGTTTCGGCACATCCCCGCACGACTACATCAGCCGTCGTCGTGTCGATCAGGCCGCGCACCTGATGCTGACGACGGATACTCCGCTCTGTGAGATCGCCCTGGATTGCGGTTTCGCAGACCAATCTCACCTGTCCCGTGTCTTCCGTCGTTTCAAGGGTACCACACCCGCCGCCTGGCGCCGTGTCAGACGGGTTGCGTGATCTGGATTTCTCGAATGGGTCGGACATCCATGGGCTTGCTTTCACCTCCAACTTCGCGTTGCTTCAGTGCCGCGCTCACTGTGATCCCCGACCAAACTCAAGTCGTGGCCATGGTTACACGTCTCGAATCTATTCGGTTCGCGCTCTCCGATTTGCATTATTTGTCCGCGCTTTACCCCCGGTTAAGCATGTTGGTTTCATGCTGCAGGCAATTGCAAGTGATGGAGCCAGCATCATCAATGTCAGCTGAAGGACGGACCCGGATATGCCTGTTGTGACTTTCGCCAATACGAAGGGCGGTGCCGGCAAGACGACGGCGGTGTTGCTGATTGCCACGGAACTCGCCCGGATGGGGTTGCGGGTCGCGGTGCTCGACGCCGATCCGCAGCACTGGATTTCGCGCTGGCACCAGCAACTTGGCGGCAATTGCCCGGAACGGTTGGACGTGGTGCCATATGTTTCTGCGGCCAATCTCGAACGCGAGATCAAGCGCTGGCAGCCCGCGGTGGACCTTGTCATCCTCGACCTGCCGGGCGCCCGCAGCCCGTTGATTGCTCAGGCGCTCGGTCATTCGGATTATGTGCTGATCCCCGCCCAGGGCTCGGCGATGGATGCGCAAGGGGCGGCAAACGTCATCGATCTGCTCTATTACCTGGAAGACAAGACCTGCATTCGCATCCCGCATTCCGTCGTGCTGACGCGCATCAATCCGATCATCACCACGCGCGCCTTACAGGGCGTCAAGGCGCTGCTCGCGGAAAAGCGGGTGCATCTGCTGGCGACGCCGATCATCGAGCGGGCCGCCTTCCGGGATGTTTTCTCCTGTGGCGAGACGCTCTACACCATGGATGCAAAAACGGTCAGCAATCTCGACCGCGCCCAGGAAAACGCCCAATTGCTGGGGCGAGAAGTGCTGGAACGGCTGAAGCGCTACTGCGATATCGGTCCTGCATTAGATCAGATCGCACCCCCTGTGCGGCTGGTGGCCTGATCGTCCCAGTCGGTTCTCAAGGGCTGGCGCTCAGAAAAGGGCGTCGTCGAACAGTTCGTCGTCCGTGAGCGGCTCTGCCTGCAGCGCATCGGCTGGGTCCTTTTCAAGGGCAGTTGCACCGAATATCTCGGCATGCACATCGCGCTCGGATTTCATCGTGTAGCTCGCAAAGATTTCTGCGGCGATCGCAGGCAGCACTGTTTCAAGGCCATCACAGGTCGGCTCGCTGTCGATTGCATTTGCGGCGAGGGTGACGCAGTCGCTGAGGATCGCCGTCAGGTCCTGATGAAAATCGAGGCCTGCGGTCGCCTTGGCAACCTTGATCGCGATCTCCTGGCCGCGCTGATGCAGATCATCCAGCTTCTCGTCCAGCGTGTCTCCCGCCTGGGTGACGTGGGCAAGCGCGATCTCGATCCGGGCGACGAGGTCCGGCTCATCATCGCCTTCTTGAGGTGCTTCCGCTCCGCTGAGGCCTGCCGCCTGCTCGTCGAGAAGCCTTAGATGCGCGAGGGCGCGGTCGGTGACGTCGTCGAGCCGCGCCGAAAAGGTGCGCAGTTCGTTGGTCACGACGTTGATGGCGCGGCTTTCCTCGCCGAGCTTGCTGCAGCGCAGATTCGTGTTGAGCGCCATATACTGGATATCGGTCCTTACGATCTGGATGGTTTCCACGCTTTCGACGAGATCCTTGACCATCCCGCCAACTTCAGCACTCAGCCGCTGCGCTTCGCGAGCGGATTGGTCGATACCACCGACGACGGATCTGGCCGTCTCCAGGCTTTCGCGCACCAGGCCCATGGCCGAGCGTTTCGTGGTGTCGTTGGCGGCCGGCAGCATCGCGTGCTGCAGGTCCATTAGCGTTGTTACATCATTGGAGAAGGCGCCGATGTTTTTGACGATGGTTGCGCATTCCGCCCCAAAATCCTCGGACATGGCCATGAGCTGATCCCGGACAAGGCGAATGACCAGCAAGATGACAGTGTCGCGCTCCTGGGCGGAAAGGCCTTGCGCGGTTTGGCGCGCCAGATGGTCCTTGGCGATGTCGAAGGCAGCCTGGCAGTGTTCCAACCGCTGGCGCGTGACGTCGCCGATCTGCAGTGACGACAATGTGCTGGCAAGCCGGCCCTGCACTTTCATCGCCAGCCCCGTCACTTGGGCCGCGAGATCGGCAAGCGTGCTGCGCTGGGTCTGGATCGCACTGGCATTGCGGCCGAGGTCTTCGACGATGGCGGGAATGGCGCGATCATGCCGGGCGAGCCCGTCGCTGCCGGTTCGGGCGTGGCTGATCAACCCCTGCAGGGCGTCGATGCGCTCGCCGAACGACTTGACCTCCCGGGTCGCAAACTGGATGCGTTCAACGATTTCCTCGGCAAAGCCGGCGAAATCGGCGATGCCGGCACCGGTGATCTTCGCCGTGACGGCAAAGGTGCGCAGATAGCGGAGCGTGTCTTCCATCGCCAGCACTTCATCGGAAAGTGCCTGGCCGTAGTCACCGATCAGGACAAAGCGCTCGCGCAGGTCCTGCTGCTGGGCGGGCAGGGCAGCGATCAGCCGGGCGGTGCGAACGAGTTCTGCCGTGGCTTCCGCCGCCTCGTCTTCCCGCAAGGCGTCGGAGATGCCGCCGAGCGAGGCGAGGAGCCCGCTGAAGACATCGAGAACGGCAACCAGCACGGTACCACCATCGAGAAAACGCTGCTCGATCTGGGCCAGCGCCTCGCCCAGCCTGTTGCCGATAGTTTCCGTCGGCGACGAGAACCGTTCAACCTGTCGCGATCTCTGGGTGTTCATCTCGAACCCTCTTTGCTCATGTTCATTCTTGTTCCAGCCGTTGTCATGCGGATCTGGCTTAGCCCAGATGCCGGCGGTCTGCGGTCAGGATTTCACGGGCGATCTGCTCAAGCGGCACGACCTTGTCGACTCCGCCCCTGGCGATCGCCTCCTTGGGCATGCCGAAGACGATCGATGTCGCCTCGTCCTGTGCCACCGTATAGGCGCCGGCCTTGTGCATCTCGACCATGCCGCGCGCGCCGTCGTCGCCCATGCCGGTCATGATGACACCCATCGCGTTGGAGCCTGCCGCGCGAGCGGCAGACCGGAACAGCACATCGACAGATGGGCGGTGACGCGAGACCAGGGGACCCTCCTTGATGCCGACCAGATAGCGGGCTCCCTGCCGTTCCAGCAGCAGGTGATGGCCGCCGGGGGCGATCAACACATGGCCGCGCAGAACCGGATCGCCGTGGACAGCCTCCTTGACCTCGACCTGGCACAGCGTGTTGAGCCTTGAGGCAAAGGCGGAGGTGAATTTTTCCGGCATGTGCTGGACGATGACGATGCCGGGGGAATTGGCGGGCAGGGCTACCAGCAGCTCGCGCAGGGCCTCCGTTCCCCCGGTCGAGGCGCCGACGCAGATCACCATTTCCGTGGTTTTTGCCATGGGGCGCCCGGTCGGCGGCGGTAGGACCGCGTCGGCGGTCAGCTTTGCCTCCGTTGCGCCGGGAAAGGGCATGCGCCTGCGATCGGATTTCACCCGGGCTAGGGCTGCTCCCTTCACCGTCTGGCGGATCATTTCGCCCGCTTCGGCCAGATGATCGGCGGCGCCGATCTTGGGCTTCAGGATGATGTCGACCGCGCCGGCCTCCAGCGCCTGCATCAGGGTCTGCGAGCCCGCTTCCGTCAGCGACGAACACATCACGACCGGGATCGGGTGCTGCGCCATCAGCTTGCGCAGAAAGGTGATGCCATCCATCTTCGGCATCTCGACATCCAGCGTCACCACATCGGGGATCTCCTCCTGGATGCGCCGTGCGGCGACGAAAGGATCGGACGCGACGCCCATCACCTCAATGTCACCATCGGCTTCCAGGACCTGCGTCAGCGCCTGGCGGACGCTGGCAGAGTCATCGACGATCAATACGCGGATTTTCTTCGCCATCTTGGGGTTCAGACCTTCTGGAAGACCGTGTTGGCCACCTGCCGCACGGGCAGCGCAAAGCCGGTGATGGTTTCGGAGTGGCCGACATAGAGGTAGCCGCCCGGAAGCAGCCTGTCGCATAGCCGCGAGAGCACCTTCTCCTGCGTCTTCTTGTCGAAGTAGATCAAGACGTTGCGGCAGAAGATGATATGCATGGGATCGCCGACAGTGTATGAGCTGTCCATCAGGTTCAGGCGGGCGAAACCGACCTTGGCGCGCAGCTTGGGGTGAATGCGCACCTCGCCGCGGCCCGGGTCGCGCGGCTCCATCACGTAGCGCTTGCGGCGTTCCCTATCGACCGGCTCGATCATCGCGGTGGAGAAAATGCCGCGCTTTGCCACCCGCAGCACGTCTGTCGACAGATCGGTGGCGAGGATCGAGTAGTCCGGACCACCCTTCGACTGGATGAAGTCTTCGATCACCATGGCCAGGGTATAGGGTTCGGCACCGATCGAGCAGGCCGAACTCCAGACGCGCAGCCGCCTATGGCCTTTTGCTACGAGGTCGGGCAGGGCCTTGTTGGTCAGGTGGTCGAAATGCGTCGGTTCGCGGAAGAAGTCGGTCTTGTTGGTGGTCACGACATCGATGAGATGGATGGCTTCGCTTTCGATGCCGCCATCATTGAACAGGTAGTCGCAATACTGGTTGAGCCCGTCGATACCGATAAAGCGCAGGCGACGGCGCAGCCGTCCCTCCAGCATCGTCTTCTTCCCGATGGGCATCTTGATGCCGCTGTAGTCATAGATGTAGCGCGACAGCAGATCGAAATTGCGCGCGCTCAAGCCGTCGCCGAGGGCTGACGCCATCGACTGGCGTTCCAGGCCGGAGGTCGCGGATGTCTTCAAAGCGGAAGCGGTCATGCGTGTTCCAGGGTGGTGGTGGTGACGGCGCCGAGGGAGCGCGCATCCGTGCTGGAGAAGAGCTTGGTCAGATTGACGATGACGACGAAATCACTGGCGCGGCGGACGACGCCCGCGATGTAATCGGACTGCCAGCGGACGCCGATATCGGGTGCCGCCTCGATCGCGTCGCTGCGGAAGGAGGTGACCTCGAAGACGCGGTCGGCAACGAGACCAAGCGACAGGGATCGACCGTCGATTGTCACGTCGATGACGAGAATGCGTGTGTGCGGTGTCTTCTGGGTCTGTGACATGCCCAGCCGAAGCCGCAGATCGATAACCGGTACGCCCTGGCCCCGCACGTCGCGCAGACCGAGGAGATAATCGGGGCCGTGGGGGATGCGAAAGGGTTCTTCGTGGTCGAGGATTTCGCGGACGACCTCCACGGGCACGGCAAAACATTCGTTTTCGAGGCTGAAGGTTACATATTGCGATTCAGTTGCTGCATGGGCCATGAGGCGCACTCCTTGGGATCGACACCGCCGTCGGATCTCGTGTTGCGATGAAGCGCGCAACGCAGGATCGGGGAAGGGTCACCGGCCCGCCGGCAAGGTAGATGCGGGCCGGTGAAGTGGTTTCTGTCACGCTGTCTGGCGAAAATCGTCATCGTCTCCATCCGGACCACCCATGCTCATGTCGAGTGCAAAACCATGCGGCTTGACTTGTGGACGGGTTGCTGATGCCGGACGCTTGGCGGGTGTTTCGGTCGCCATCTTTCGCGCGATCGTCTGCAGCTGTTTCGCCTGCTGCCCACCGACCCTGCTCAAGGCTCCGTCGACCTTGAAGAAGGCAATGGATGCCTGCAGTTCTTCTGCCTGAGCGGCGAGCTCTTCAGAAGTGGCCGACATTTCTTCCGAGGCGCCGGCATTCTGCTGGGTCACCTTGTCGAGCTGCTGG
>JARXAQ010000177.1 GCA_029865825.1 Rhizobium sp. | reverse complement strand
TCGTCGTCCGTGCTGTCGGTAACGATCGTGACGCTGATCTGGCGTTTCGTCTTCATTCCCGGTGATGGCCTGCTTGCCGTCTTTTCCGAACAATTCGGCATCGAGCCGGTCAACTTCCTCTCGACAAGCGGCTGGTCGCTGTTCTCGGTCGGCATCGCCACCGTCTGGTGGTGCCTCGGTCTGGCGATGATGCTGTTTCTGGCGGCCCTGCAGCAGATCCCGAATGATCTCTATGAGGCGGCAGCCCTCGACAATGCCAGCCCCTGGCGTGTGCTGACCCGCGTCACCCTGCCTTCGATCACCCGCACCATCATGCTGGTCACGATCATCCAGATCGTCATGCAGTTCCAGCTGTTCGGTCAGGCACAGCTCATGACCAATGGTGGCCCGAACGGCACGTCCCGTCCGCTCGTCATGTACATCTATGAAGTGGGCTTCATCCGCTGGGATGTCGGTCGTGCAGCGGCAGCCTCGCAATACCTCTTCCTGATCATCCTCATCGCGGCCATGGCGCAATATGTCGTCTCCTCGCGCAAGACGGAGGACGGCGTATGAGCCAGTCAAACGAGACCTACAAGCCAGAAGTTCTGACGGCGAACAGGCCGCTGCTCTGGGGCGCCGCCTTCCTCTCCGTCGTGATGATGGCGCCGGTCGCCTGGCTCGTCGGCCTGTCGATCAAGAGCAACCAGGACCTGATGGTCGGCACGGACTCGGTCTTCCGGGCGCCCTATACGATCGCCAACTACCTCAACATCTGGCATTCCTCGCAGGTCTTCGGCTGGTTCTTCAATAGTCTGGTCGTCGCCACCGGCGAGACGGTGATGGTGCTGGTGCTATCCTCGCTCGCCGGATACGGCTTCGCGCGCCTGGAGTTTCCGTTCCGCCGCACGCTGTTCATCATCGTACTCTTCGGGCTCGCCGTGCCGGAGCAGGCAGTCATCATCGCCCGTCACCAGATGTTCAACTGGTTCGGCCTGCACAACACCTATCTCGGCCTGATGCTGCCGGGCATGTCTGGCGCCTTCGGCGTCTTCCTGATGACGCAGTTCTTCCGGGCAGTCCCGAAGGATATCGACGAGGCAGCCCTGCTCGACAACGCCTCCCAATGGCGGATCTTCTGGAAGATCATGCTGCCGCAGACCCTACCGGCTCAGGCGACGCTCGGCATCTTCACCTTCCTGCATGGCTGGAATGACTATTGGTGGCCGCTGATCTCAGCGACCAAGAAGGAAATGTACACGCTGACCGTCGGACTTGCTTCGTCGCAATCCAACTTCGCACAGAGCGAGGGCCTCGGTTTCCTCGCCGCTCAGGCGGTCTTTGCCAGCGTGCCGGCGCTCGTCGTCTACGTCATCTTTCAGAAACACATCGTCACCGCCGTTTCGGGTGGTGCCGTCAAGTGAAGCCTGCCGACCGGGGAGGAGCCGGTCGTCCGTGTTCAACAGGGTCAACAGACCCGACAAAAGGGAGTGAGACATCATGAAACGCATTTTATGGACCACCGTCGCCGCGCTTGCCCTGAGCCAGGGCGCCTTTGCGCAGGAGCAGACAAAGATCGAGCTGCAGCGCTTCTTCGGCGCCTGCGAAGCAGACTACGGTAAAGTGACCGACGTCTCGGCCGCTGTCGGCGAGTGCGGCATCATCACCGCGCTCGTCAACAAGTTCGAGGCTGACAATCCGGACATCGACGTCAACGTCACGACCGTCGAATGGCCGGGCTATGACCAGCTCAACGCCCAGCTCGCTTCGGGTGCAGCACCCGACGTCGTCTCCATGCACTATTCGGCCATCTCGGATTATCAAAGCCGCGGCCTGATCGAGCCGATCGACGAGGTCTTGGCTGCACAGGGAGTTACCCCCGACAGCTTCACTGATGCCGGCCGTAACGGCGTTACTAAGGAAGGTCAGCTCTTCGGTCTGCCCTTCGACAACTGGACCATGCTGTTCCATGTCAACCTGAACCTGATGAAGGAAGCTGGCCTGGTCAATGCAGACGGCACGCCGATCCTGCCGAAGTCGGGTGAAGAACTGATCGCTCAAGGCAAACAGTTCAAGGAAAAGACCGGCAAGCCTTATCTGATCCAGATTATGGCCAACGAAACCGCGTCGTATACCCGCATCCTCTACACTCTGCTGCAGCAGCAGAACGCCGACTTTTTTGCCGATCCGACCGCGATCAAGCTCAACACGCCGGAAGCCAAGGCCGCCGTCGAACTGATGAAAGCCACCAAGGACGAGGGCATTTCAACGACCGGCCTCGACTATGCGGCCGCCGTCTCGGGCTTCGCCGATGGCGAGGGCGGCATTGCCGTCAACGGCACCTGGCTGATCGGCGATTACGTCGCACAGGCGGAGAAGGATGGCACAGCACTGTCCAAGGGCTACACCGTCTATCCGGTTCCGCAGCTCTTCCCCGGCCAGGACAGCACCTATGCCGATGGCCATAGCTGGGTGATGCCGAAGAAGGACCGGACACCGGAACAGGTGGCGGCAATCGGCAAACTCTTCAAGTTCCTGACGGACAACGACTTCCAATGGGCCCGCAACGGCCACCTCCCGGCCGTCAAGGCTGTCTTCGACATGCCTGAGTTCAAGTCGCTGCCGCATCGCGACAACATCGCCAAGATCGCCCAGACAGGGCGGTCCCTGCCGGCAGAGGTCCAGCGCCAGTTCCCGATCCAGGACATCATCGGTGAAGAAGTTGGTGCCGCTGTCAATGGCGACAAACCGGTCGACGAAGCGCTGAGCTCGGCAGAGAGCCGCATCAACGAACTTCTGGCCGATCTCTGAGGATCTCCAAGGCACGGCGCCCTTCGGCGCCGTGCCTCTCTTCTGCCGAAACGCTTCGACACCACGGTCAAAGACGGCACCAATCGCGAAAGCAGGCTTGGGTGACCCATTCTGCCGGTTGGCTGGAGTATCCGTGCAGCCAAACACCGGAACGTGACAGCGGAAATCGAACGCGCCGATCGGTTCATTCTGCGTGCAGCCGAGGTCGGTTCCGCCGCGGAGACTTGCTTAAGGCCAGAGCCTGCGAAGCCGAAAGAAGCGGACAGCGAGGTGAATTTCGAACCCGTTCAGGTTGGCAATCGACCTGAGACGCACGTTTCACGACCTTTACTTTTTTGTCGTGAACAACACTTACTGACTCGAAGGAAATCGCGAAGCATCCCTTCAGCGGAGTCAAAATGAGCTTCACCTTTTTCGTTGCCGCGATTGGTTTTGGTCTGCGCATCCATGCGGACGGACAGTTTCTCGACCAGCTTCGGAGTGGTGATCCGGAAGCCCTCCGTCTTCTTGTCGAGCGTCACCACGCCGCGCTTGTCGGCCTGGCGCAGACGATTGTGAAGAACCGCACGACGGCTGAAGATGTTGCCCAGGAAACCTGGCTCTCTGTGATCGCCAATATCTCGAAATTCGAAGGCAAGGCGGCCCTATCGACCTGGATCATCGCCATCCTGCTCAACAAGGCCAAGACCTTTGCCAAGCGCGAAGGACGGTATGCCCCGCTCGCACAGGAAGAGGATCAGAGCGACGACAACGATCCAGTATTTCCGTCGCGTTTTGATGCGACGGGCCATTGGAATGAGCCCCCTCGCTCCTTCGACGGCTTGAACCCGGAGAGGATATTCGCCGGCCGTCAGCTGTGGAACCATGTCCGAGAGATGATCGATCGCCTTCCACCGGCACAAAAGGCGGTTCTCATCATGCGGGATGTCGAGGGGCATGATGCGGCGCAGACCTGTGCGCTTCTCGAGTTGACCCCGGAAAACCAGCGCGTCATGCTCCACCGTGCCCGCACCCGTATCCGCAACGAGATCGAGACCCTACTTCTGGGAAAGACTGCGGACCATCACGCAAGCGTGAAAGGAATGCTGTAACGTTCCCGGTTCGGCCAAGTCTTACGGGCAGAACCCGACCGGGTTTGAACCAAGAGGCGAACGGCATTGCTCAGCTGCAGAGAAATTCCAAACATTGCCAATGACTATATCGACCGGGAAGGTTCGACACGAACCCGGGTGATGGTGTCCTTTCATCTGGCGCAATGCAAAAACTGCAGAACCTATGTTCGCGGGCTGAAGATCACGCGGAGCCTGGTCTCCGAGAGTATTCGCCAACCCGTAGCTGATGAACTCCTGCAAACTCTTGGTCTCAAAAACCCGGATCGTGATGGTTCTTTCAAGGAGCCGAACGAATGAGACTTGATGTCTACAACCTCTCAACGAGCACGGTAAGCTCAGCCGCGGAAGCGGCTTTCGAGGCGGCGGTCCATGGTCTCGCCGCCCATAGCCCGAACACGGGCGTTGCGCTGCAGTCGACGCTGTCGGCGGATCCCGATCATGTCGCCGCACTCGCGCTCAAGGGTTTTGCAAACCTGATCCTCGCCCGATCGGAGCTGCAAAGCCCGGCAGCGGACGCGCTGGCTGCAGCGCGGCGGGCCATGGCCAATCGCGATGGCGGGACGCGGGATGAACAGGTGCTGGTGCATGCGCTCGACGCTGCCGTGAACGGCTCATTTGCGATGGCCGCCCTTCGGCTGGACGACGGTTTTCGGGAACGGCCGGCCACCTTCCTCCCGTTCAAGATCTCCCACGCCCTGCGCTTTATGCTCGGGGATGCCAAGGGGATGCTGGCTGCAAGCCATCGGGTGATGGAGGTCTGGAACGAAACCCTGCCCGCCGCAGGCTTCCTGCTCGGCTGTCATGCCTTCGCACTCGAGGAGCATGGCTTTTACGACGCGGCCGAGGCGGCCGGCGAACGCGCCGTTCAGCTGCAGCCCGACGATGCCTGGGGTTTGCATGCCGTCTCCCACGTGCACGAGATGCGCGGCGAAACCGCGTCCGGCATTGCCTGGCTGGAGGACAGCCGCAGCTCCTGGTCTCGCTGCAACAATTTCGCCTTCCACATGGCCTGGCACCTGGCACTGCTGCATCTCGAGCGCGGCGATCACGAGCAAGTTCTCAAGATCTATGACGAGGAAGTTCGTCCGCAACAGACGGATGACTTCCGTGACATGGCGAATGCGATCTC
Source organism: Rhizobium sp. (assembly GCA_029865825.1). Lineage (GTDB taxonomy): Bacteria > Pseudomonadota > Alphaproteobacteria > Rhizobiales > Rhizobiaceae > Allorhizobium. Next base: position 20,176 of record JARXAQ010000177.1, on the reverse strand, counting down.
GCTGCTCTGGCGGCTCAATCAGACGGGCGCCGATGTCGGCTCCCGGTGGGCGGACCTGGCGGAGACGGCGCTGAAGCGGCGGCACGACACGACGCTGGTCTTCGCGTCGCTGCACACCTTGGCGGCGCTCGCGGCCATCGGCGACGATGCCGGCGTCAGCGAGGTGATCAGCGGGCTGGAGCGCAAGGCGACCGGCAGCGGCGATCAGGCCAGGGTCGCGGCAGAGGTCGGCATTCCGCTCGCCCGGATCATTGCCGGCATGAGCACGGCCGCCGATCGGCAGAGGCTCGATCAACTGGTCCTCGATATGCCGATGATCGGCGGCAGCAATGCACAGCGCGATTTCTTCCTGCTCGCGGTGGCAAAGGCGGCCGGCACCAATGGCGACCGCGCCGGGCTGTCCCGCATTCGCGACATGCGCTGCCGACTGCGCGCCGAGGATAGGCTGCTCGGTTCGATCGAAATGCATATGGCACTTTAGCTTCTCCACACACATGACATCCATCGACGTACATTAAGGGGTACGACCATGACCATGACTGACATGCAGACCACACGCACACCACTCATGCCGCGCCTGTCCACCAGGCTGCTGATGACCATTCTCATCGCGGGGCTTGCTGCCGATTTGACCTGGGAGGTCTGGGCACGCGGCGTCACGCCGCTTCTCGTCGGCGGGGCGCTCGAACCGGCGGCCCTCGTTCAAAGCGTCTTCGGCTTCCAGAGCCGTCTTGCGGGGGAGATCATCCACGCCATCGTCGGGATCGTGTTCTATCCGATCGGCTATCTCTTCATCGCGCGGCCATTGCAGCGGATGATCATTCCGAGCCTGCCCCTGTTCCTCACCGGGCTCGGCTTCGGAACAGGTCTATGGATCTTCGCGCTCTATGTCATGGCGCATCTGATCGCCGGCCTGCCCGCCTTTCTCGGCTTCATTCCTTTGACCTGGGCATCGCTGGTCGGCCATTGGCTGTTCGGGCTGATTGTTGCCTACGTCGTCTGGTGGCGTGAACGGTGATCACCCTGCCGGCGCAGCATCCCGCAGCCCAGGCTCCCGTGCGCCATGCAGATGGCGCACGGGTTCGCCTGTCAGAAGCCGAGTTCCTGGAGCGCGGCATCCAGATGATCCGGGCGCACCTGATGGCCGCCGTCATGAATGCAAAGTGCGACCTCGCCCCGATTGCAATCGGGCGTGACCTCGCAGGCAATGCCGCCGACCGTCTTCTCGACCTTCGTCTCGATCTGGCAGTTCTCGCGCTCGCGGAGAAGGGCGATGCTCTTGAAGGTGTCGCCTTGGTGAAAGTCCGAGCCAATCGCCCGGCCGCTCAACGGAAATGTCTTGTCCGCCGAGCCGTGAATATGCACCACCGGCGGCATGTCTTGGACGCAATCCTGCGGCTTCGGCGGCGGGTCCCAGAAGACGCCGGAAAAGGTCACGGCACCCGCTGTGCGCTCGCCCTGCTGACAGAGCGTGTACCAGGCCATCGATGCGCCTTGCGAGAAGCCGCCAACCAGCGTCGTCTTCGCATTGAAACCGAACCGCGTCTCCAGATCATCAAACACGTGACCGACGAAGCGTTTCTCGTCACGATAATGTCCGGGGGCATTGGGGTGGGACCAAGTGCCGTTGAGGCCATCGACAGCGGCAAAGGCGAGCCTGTGGGCATGGGCCACCTCCACCAGCGCCCGATGCTGCATTTGCAGCTCAGCCGAACTCTTGTATCCGTGAAAGAACACCAGCACACCTTTTGGCGGCCCGGAAGCCGGCATCTCGATGCGATAGGAACCGTCCTCCACACCACAGGGGACGGCACCCCCACATTCGGCCGCAAGGGCCGCGACCGGCGCCAGAAGTCCTGCCGCCGCGATCAAAATTCGCTGAAAAGCCACCCCGTCATCTCCTGCCCCACGCCCTGCTTTCCACCTACAGTCTTTGGTGAAGTGCCGCAATTTGCCGCTGCTTCACGATTCTGCGAGAGGCCTTCGCTCCATGCTTGACCCGACATCCGAAACGCCCGCCCGGGTGGCTGATACCATCGCCGCCACCCTTTACGCCCACGGGATCCGCCATGCCTTCGGCATGCCGGGCGGCGAGGTCGTGACCCTGATCGACGGGCTTGAACAGGCGGGGATCACCTTTCACCTCGCACGCCACGAGACGGCTGCCGCCTCGATGGCCGCGGGTGCCAGCGTGACCACGAACACACCCGGCCTTCTCGTGACCACCGTGGGTCCTGGTCTCGCCAATGCAGTGAATGGCATCGCGGATGCGGCCCAGGAGCATGTGCCGCTCGTTGTCATCTCCGGCATCGTCGACCGGGCCACGCGGGGCCGCTATACGCATCAGGTCATCGATCACGCCCAGCTCCTGCGGCCCCTGGTGAAGGCGAGTTTCGAGATCGAGTGCGAGAGTGCAGGACCGACCGTTGCCCGGGCGCTGGCCCTTGCGCTCACACACCCCATGGGACCGGTGCATCTCGATCTCTCCCCCGCCGTCGCGGCAATGATCGATGCCCAGCCGAGGGTGCTTGCCCCGACTACCCTGCTTGCACCTGCAATCGACGCCGCAGATCCGGCGATCCAGACGCTCGCGCAGCATCTGTCCAAGGCTGAGCGGCCCCTGATCCTGGCCGGCTTCGAAGCGGCACGGGCGGCTGCGGGGCCACATGTCCTGCGCCTTGCCGAAGCGATCGGCGCACCGGTGCTGACGACTTACAAGGGCAAGGGCCTGATCCCGGAGACCCATCCGCTGTCTCTCGGCGGTGCAGGCCTTTCACCGCTGGCAGACACCATCATGCTCGACCTGATCCGCCGCGCCGACCTGATCCTGATGATCGGTTACGATCCCATCGAGATGCGGCTCGGCTGGTTGGACCCTGTGTCGGATCTGGACAGGATCATCGAAATCACGACGGCGGCACCCGATCATGCCATGCACCATGCCGCGACCCGGCTTGTTGCCGATACCGCCGATGCGACTGCGGCGCTCGCGGCTGCCGTGCATCCCAAGACAACCTGGCCGGATGGCGAACCTGTTCGCGTCCGGGAACAGGTCGCCGCAATCTTTGCGACACGCTCAGACTGGGGGCCGCATGTGATCATCGACCTGCTCAACGAGGCCGCCGGACCGGATGGCCTTGTGACGGTCGACAGTGGCGCGCACCGGATCCTGCTCTCGCAGAAATGGGTTGCCGCGCGGCCTCTGTCCCTCCTGCAGTCCGCCGGCTTCTGCACCATGGCGGCGGCGCTGCCTCTGGCGATCGGCGCCAAGGTCGCCGATCCTCAGCGTCGCGTCTTTGCCGTCATGGGCGACGGCGGGCTGGAGATGGGGATCGGGGAGCTTGCCACACTGCGGGACCTTGGCCATCCCGTCACGGTGGTCGTCTTCCAGGATCAAAGCCTTGCGCTGATTGCCTTAAAGCAGGCCTCTGCCGGCCTGGCGTCGGCCGGTGTATCGCTCGGCGAGACCGACTTTGCCACCATTGCCACGGGTTTCGGTGGCCATGGCGTTCGCGTCGAGACAGCCGACGATCTGCGCCGGGCGCTGGCTGACGCAGAAGGCCGTTCGACCTTTACCCTCATCTCATGCAGCTTTGATGCCGATGCTTACAAAAACGCCTTCTGAGCCCACAGTCAGGCCCGACCTGCCGCCGCGCGTCAAGCGCCCGCGCGACCCGCGCCTTGATGTGTTTCGTGGCGTCGGGATGCTGATCATCCTGCTCGCGCATGTGCCGAATGATCATTGGGCCCTGTGGATCCCGGCGCGGTTCGGGTTTTCGGACGCCACCGAAATGTTCGTCTTCCTGTCGGGCATGGCATCGGCGATCGCCTTCGGTCGGCTGTTCGACCGCGAGGGGATTGTGATGCTGTCGGCACGGGTGATCCAGCGGATTTGGCAGATCTACTGGTCGCATATCTGCGTCTTCATCGTGATCGCTACACTGATGTCGGTCGCCGGCAACAAACCTGATGGGACCTCCTATATACAGAGCCTCAATCTCGTTCCGCTGTTCACGGACCCCGCCCCGATTTTGTGGGGCCTGATGACGCTCTCATATGTGCCGAATTATTTCGACATCCTGCCGATGTATATGGTGATCCTGGCGCTGATGCCGGTGATGCTGCTGGCCGAGCGGCTCAACCGCCATCTCCCCCTGCTGTTGATGGCCGCCCTCTGGTTATCCGCCCAGTTTTACCTGGTGCATTTGCCGGCGGAGCCATGGTCTGACCGGCCATGGTTCTTCAATCCCTTCGGTTGGCAGCTGATCTTTTTCCTCGGCTTCTTCCTGATGCGTGGCACGATCGTTCCGCCACCCGACAATCGCTGGGTGATGGCCTTGGCGATCGCGATCGTCGTCATCACCATACCCTTTGCCTGGTACATGGTGCTCGACGCGTCTGCCTTCTTCCGGGAGGCCGCTCACGTCCTTCACCCGCTGACCGACAAGACCATGTTCGGCCTGTTGCGGCTCATCCACTTCCTCGCGCTCGCCTATATCGCCTTCCACGCCGTGGGCGTCGGCGGTCACCGATTGATCCATCCGCGCGTCTATCCCGCGACCCGGGTGCTGATGAAGGTTGGGCAGCAATCCCTGGCGGTCTTCACCACAGGGATGGTCGTCGCACAGATCATCGGCATCTGGCTCGATCATGTCGGGCGTACGCCCGTGTGGACGGCGCTTGCCAATCTCACAGGTTTCGCCCTGCTGATCGCCACCGCTTATCTGGTCGCCTGGTTCAAGGCCGCCCCCTGGAAAGCATAAGACGACATGACATCAGAGACGAGGGAAGCGATGCGCCAAGACGAGACACAGCTTGCCCCTGGCAGCCTTTCGGGATTGCGGGTTCTGGACCTTTCCCGCATTCTGGCCGGCCCGACGGCAACGCAGTTGATGGCCGATCTTGGCGCCGAGGTGATCAAGGTCGAGAAGCCTGACGTTGGCGACGATACGCGCAGTTGGGGGCCGCCGTTTCTGCCCGATGCCGAGGGCAATGACAGCGACCTCAGTGCTTATTTCCTCTGCGCCAACCGGAACAAGAAATCGATCGCCATCGATATCACCAGCGAAGACGGCGTCGCCTTGCTGCGCCGGCTGGTGGCCATTTCAGACGTCGTGGTCGAAAACTACAAGCCCGGCGATCTTGCCCGCCGCGGTATCGGCTATGAGGATCTCAGACACATCAAGCCTGACATCATCTGGTGCTCGATATCAGGCTTTGGCCAGACCGGCCCCTATTCCGACCGGATCGGCTATGATTTCCTGATCCAGGCCATGGGCGGGATCATGAGCATCACCGGCGAACCGGACGCAGCCGGCGGCCAGCCTGTGAAGGTGGGTGTCGGGATCGCCGACGTGATGTGCGGCATGTATGCGACCGTCGGCGTGCTGGCGGCGCTTCGACACCGCGACCGCACGGGTCAGGGCCAGCATATCGACCTTGCCCTTTACGACAGCCAGGTGGCCTGGCTGATCAATGCAGCCACAAATCATCTGGTTTCAGGTCGGGTGCCGAAGCGCCTCGGCAATGCGCATCCCAATATCGCCCCCTATCAGACTTTTGCTGCCTCCGACGAGCATCTGGCGGTCGCTGTCGGCAACGACCAGCAGTTCCTTCGGTTTACCGAGGCGATCGGCCGGGCGGACCTCGCCACCGACGACCGCTTCCGGAGAAACAGGGACAGGCTCGCCAACCTCGAAGCATTGCAGGCCTTGATCCAGGCAGAAATCGGCAAGGACACCGCTCTCGCTTGGGAGCAACGCCTGCTTGGCGTCGGTGTACCGGCTGGCCGCGTCGCCACGATCGAGACCGTCTTGACCGATCCCCACACCTTGGCGCGTGGCATGGTGGTGGAACTGCCAGGCGATGAAACGGAGGATCCGGTTCGTCTGCTCGGCAATCCGCTCAAGATGTCGGTGACGCCGGTTCAGTATCGCAGCCGCCCGCCGCATCTCGACGCGGATCGCGAAGCGGTGTTGCGGCTGCTCGAATCTGAAGCGGATTGAGGGCTGGCCGGACAAAATACCCCCGTTCGGCCGTCCACTGTGTGCCCATGACTATTTTGGGCCACTGGTGGGAGCGGTCGTCCGTGCCGGGGGAATCGATGCCCCGCACTTTCCAACGAGATCCTGGAGCAGAGGCGCGCCTGGATCGATAGTGACGATCAACAGCCGAAAGACGAGGGCACGGATCAACCGTTACCGGCAATCCCGAAGCGACGAAGGATGTCTGCAATTTTCGCATCCTGCTCCGGATCCGGCAGCAGGGCCGGCTGGCGACTGGCGCCGACCGTCGCGTCCTGAAGGTAGAGCGCCCGCTTGACCATCGCCGGCGCAAACCCGAGCGCGTAGAGATCGGTGCGGAAGGCCGTGAAGATCGCCTGCTGACGCTCGGCCTCTCCGAGGTCGCCGCTGTTGTAACCCTTGAGAATGCCCCCCAGCACGTCGGGAAGGGCATTGCCGAGACCGGAAATGCAGCCGGCAGCGCCGTTCTGCAACGCCCAGAGCACGAGATGATCCGGCCCGGAATAGACGTCGAAACCGGGCATGTCGCGGGCAACCGCGAGATAGGCTTCCAGCGTCTCCTTGGCGCCGCCGCTGTCCTTGATACCGGCAATATTGCCATGAGACGCAAGTTTGCGGGCGGTCTCAGGCTCGATGTGGTTCTGGGTACGAGCCGGAATGTCGTAGAGATAGATGGGCGTTTTGATCGAATCGGCGACCGTCGAAAAATGCCGGATCAGCCCGTCCTGCGTGCAGGCGATGAAGAAGGGCGTGATGACGGCGATTGCGGTCACCCCGATCCGATCGAATTCCCTTGCCAGCTTGATCGTCTCGAACGTCGCCGGCATTCCGGCATTGACGATCACGTCGACACGACCGCCGACTTCGTCGACAACGGCTTCGGCGAGCTTCACCTTTTCGTCGAAAGTCAGGGCAGTAAAATCACCATTGGTGCCGGCACACATGATGTTGTTGCCCGCAACGACCTGACGACGGACCTGCGCACGGGTGGCTTCATAATTGATCGTCTCATCCTCGTTGAAACAGGTGACGAGCGCGACAAAGGCCTTTTTCGACATGGGTATTCTCCGGTATTTCTTGATCTAGGAGGCGTGGCTCAAACGGGCGGCGCGGTTCTCGGCCTGCACGTCGGGATCGGGATCTAGCCCGGCGGCGAGCAGCGCCTGCGTGTAGGGCTTCTGCGGCGTCTCGAAAATCTCGCGCACGGTGCCGAGTTCGACCACCTCGCCTTTTTGCATGACCATCACATGGTCCGCGAAATCGCGCACGACGGGCAGGTCATGCGCGATGAAAATGAAGGCGATGCCCATCTCCTTTCGCAGCCTGTCGAGCAGCGCGATGACCTGCGCCTGCACGGAAACGTCGAGCGCCGACACCGCTTCGTCGCAGATGATCAGCTCCGGTTCCAGCGCAAGCGCCCGGGCAATCGCAATGCGCTGGCGCTGACCGCCGGAAAACTGATGCGGATAACGCCCCATGTGCTCCGGGCCCAGACCCACCTGGGTCAGGAGTTCGGTCACCCGCGCGCGCCACTTCGCTTTGGGCAGGATATCGGGATGGATGACCCAGGCTTCGGAGATGAGCTGGTAGACGGTCATGCGCGGATTGAGCGACTGGGTCGGATCCTGGAAAACCATCTGCAGGTCGCGCCGCAGCTTATAGAGTTCGGCCGGCGACAGCGTGAAGAGATCCCTTCCCTTCCAGAGCGCCGATCCGGAATCCGGCTCGTCGAGCCTGACGAGAATGCGGGCGAGCGTCGATTTTCCTGAGCCGCTTTCCCCCACCACGGCCAGGGTTTCCCCGGCCAGAAGGTCGAAGGAGATCCCCTTGAGAGCGCTGAATGCACCATAACTCTTGCGCACGTCCCGCACGCTCAAGACCGGTGTGGCGCCCGTCAGCGGCTGATGCATTGCGCCCTTGCCAGGCGCCGCCGCGATCAGCTTCTTCGTATAGGGATGCTGCGGGTTCTTGTAGACCTCGCGCACGGTGCCTGCCTCGACCAGCACGCCCTTTTCCATCACCACGACACGGTCCGCAATCTCGGCGACGACACCGAGATCATGCGTGATGATGAGGACCGCCATGCCGGTTTCGCGCTGCAATTCTTTCAAAAGTGCCAGCACTTCGGCCTGCACGGTCACGTCGAGTGCGGTCGTCGGCTCGTCCGCGATCAGGAGGTCTGGGCGCAGCGCAAGCGCCATGGCGATCATCACGCGCTGACGCTGCCCCCCGGAAAACTCGTGCGGATACTTGTCGAGCGCATGCGCAGGGTCCGGAATGCCGACACGCCCGAGAAGGCGAAGTGCCTCGGCCTGCGCCTTGGTGCCATCCGTGCCATGGGTCGTCAACGCCTCCCGGATCTGCCAGCCGACGGTATAGACCGGATTGAGATGGCTGAGCGGATCCTGGAAGATCATCGCAATTTTGCGACCGTTGATTTCACGTCGCTGCGACAGAGGCATCGTCAAGAGGTCGACGCCGTCGAGCAGGATCTCGCCCGACGATATGCGACCGGGCGGCATGTCGATCAGGTTCATGATCGCCGACGACGAGACCGACTTGCCTGACCCGCTTTCACCGAGGATCGCGAGCGTCTCGCCGCGGTCGAGATGATAGGACATTTCGCGCACGGCCTTCACAACGCCGACGGCAGTGTGGAATTCGACCGAGAGGTTGCGGACTTCGAGAAGATGGTCAGCCATTCTTGGCCCCTTTCATTTCCAGACGCCAGCGCTGCACCGGATCGAGCGCAATCCGCATCCAGTTCGACAGCAGGTTCAGCGACATCGTCGTCAGGATGATCGCGAGCCCTGGCCAGAAGGAGAGCCACCAGGCATTGGTGAGATATTGCCGCCCCTGACTGATCATCAGACCCCAGGTGATCTCAGGCGGCTGAATGCCGATTCCGAGGAACGACAGCGCGCTTTCCGCCAGCATCACATAGGCGAAGTCGAGGGTTGCGAGCGTGGTCAAGGTCGGGAGCACCACCGGCAGGATATGCCGGAACAGGATGCGCTTGCTGGAGGCGCCCATGACGCGCGCCGCCTGGACGAACATGCGCTCCCGGATTTCGAGCACCTCCGCGCGTGTCGTACGCAGATAAACCGGGATGCGGGTGATCGCGAGCACCATCATCAAGTTCAGGATGGAGGAACCGAGGATGTAGAGCACGATGACGGCGATCAGCAGCGACGGAAAGGACATGATCACATCCGCCAGACGCATGATGATCTGATTGATGCGCGGAGAGGAGAAGCCGGCGATCAGGCCGAGAACGGTCCCGATCACGGACGAGATCAGCACAGCACCGGCGGCGACCATGACCGTATTCTGCGTGGCGACGATGATCCGGGCGAGCAGCGGACGGCCGAGGGCATCGGCCCCCATCCACCAGACCCATGCCTTCTCGAAGTCAAAAGGAGCGGCGTTTCTGCCACGCAGATTCTGTTTGGTGGCGAGGTCCCCGAGCCAGCTCGGCCCGATCACCGCCATCACGATGATGACGAAAAGAAAGATCGCAGCGCAGAGGGCAAACTTGTCGGCAAGCAACATGCGGAACATGCGCTTCAAGAAGGGTGGCTCGTCGATGACAACAGCAGCTTCGATGGACATGGCCTTCTCCTCAATGCCGAATGCGGGGATCGAGGAGCGCATAGGCAAGATCGATCAGCAGGTTCATCAGGAAAATCGCCAACGCCGTCACGAGGATTGCAGCCAGCACGACATTGAAGTCTCGCTGCAGGATGGAATCGATCATCAATTTGCCAACACCGGGAAAGCCGAAGATGGTTTCGATAATGACGGCCCCGTTCAGCAGGCTCGCGGCTTGGTCGCCGATCACCGTAATCACCGGTAGCATGGCATTGCGCAGAGCATGAATGAAGATGATGGGCGTGGATTTGACGCCCTTGGCCCGCGCCGTCTTCACATAGGCCGAGGAGAGTGCCGTGATCATTGAGCCGCGAACCACCTGCACGATGATGCCGAATGGGCGGACGAAAAGCACGCCGATCGGCAGGATCCAGTGCCAGATTGTCCCCGTGCCCGATGTCGGCAACCAGGCGAAGTTCACGGCGAAGACGACAATCGCGACGATCGCCAGCCAGAAGTCGGGGACGGAGGCCCCGACAAGGGACACGATCGACGAAAACCGATCGAAAAAACCGCCGGCGCGGAAAGCTGCGAGCGAGCCGACGACGATGGCCGCAACTGTCACGAGGCTCATGGTGATGACCGCAAGCCAAAGCGTCCAGACGAAGGCTTCGAGGACGATGTTGAGCGCTGGGCGTGCTTTGCGCAGGGATTCGCCGAGATCCCCAGTAACCACATCGCCGACATAGCGGCCGAACTGCACCAGCAAGGGGTCGTTGAGGCCATGCAGTTCCCGAAACTGGTTCTTCATCTCCTCGGAGGCTTCGACCGGCAGGAACAAGGCAGCCGGATCACCCGTCAGGCGGGAGAGGAAGAAGACCATGACCACGAGCCCGATCAACGAGATCAAGCTGGCCACGGCGCGTTTTCGGATGAAGCTCAGCATGGCGTCCTCGAAGAAAACGATGCGGCGGGATCATCCCGCCGCATGACTTGTCTTGGTAAGGGCGGCCGACGCCGCCCGACGGTTACTTGATCTTGATCTCGGAGAGCTGGAGCATGGAATTCGTCGCCATCGTCGGCTTGAAGTCCAGGCGCTCGGACACACGCGAGAAACCGACCATGTGGAAGAGAAGCACATCGGCGACCACTTCGTCATGCAGATAGGCGATCAATTCCGACCAGAGCTTCGCACGTTCATCACCGACGGCAGCAGAAGCGCGCGTGATCAGGTCGTCCACCTTCGGATCGGAGAAGCCCGACTGGGTGCCATCCGTGGCATATTTGAAGAACATCGAGAAGGACGGGTCACCCTTCGAATTGTCGTGCATGGCAGCGACGATCTGGGGACCCCGGCCTTCCGCGAACGGCTTCGAATAATACTGCTCGTGCTCGGCAACTTCGACGAATTTCAGCTCGACCTTGAGACCGACCTCCTGCAACTGCTGCTGGATCGCCTCCATGATTTCGGTGACGTTCGGGAAGTTTGCCGAACGGGCGATGATGGTGATCGGCGTATCGACCTTCACGCCATCGGCCTTCGCCTCTTCAATCAGCTTCTTGGCGGCATCGGGATCATAGGCGGGAACCTTCACGTCCTTGTTCCAGCCGAGAGTCGGCGGCGGCACGATTGCCGTGGCAAGCAGCGCGCTGTCCGGCAGAAGGGTGCCGAGGAAGGCTTCGCGATCGACCGCAAGGTTCAGTGCGCGGCGAACGCGGACGTCGTTCAGCGGTTCAATATTGTGGTCAATGCGCAGATAGACGGTTTCGCTGTCGAGATAGGAAAAGTCGGTCGCCGAATTGGTGGCCTCGACCTGCGAGATCGATGGCGACAGATCCGCTTCGCCCGCCTGGACCATGGCCGCGCGAACGGCAGGATCGGCACGGAACAGGTAGGTGGCTTCGGTCACTTCGGGCTTCGCGCCCCAGTAATCGTCGCGGCCCGTCAGGACGATTTGCTGGCCGGGTGTCCAGTTGGTGAGCTTGTAGGGTCCGGTACCGACCGGTTCGCGGACGAATTCGAGCGGCGTCTCCTCGGGAACGATGGTCACCAGGCTGAGGAGCAACGGCAGGATCGGCTGAACAGGATCGGCCTTGAAATCGACAGTGTAATCGTCGACCACGGTCGGTGTGATGGTCATGCCGCCGAAGTATCGGCGCGACTCGCAGGTGTTCTTGTCGCTCATGATGCGGTCGAAGCTATGCTTGACGTCCTTCGCATCGAAGCCGGTGCCATCAGAGAACTTGACACCCTGGCGCAGATGGAACCGCCAGCTGCCATCGGCATTCTGCTCCCACTTCTCGGCCAGGCGCGGCTGGACGCCGGTGCCGCCACGCACGTCGAGTTCGGTCAACGTTTCGCTGACGTTTTCCATGATGATGCGACCGATATTCGAGCGCGTCGCCATGCAGGGCTCCAGCAGGTCCGCCTCTTCGGCAAGCACGACCTTGATCGGGCCAGAGCCGGCATAGGCCGGCGACAGGGATGTGCCCACGACGAGGGCACAAAGCAATGCAGTCTTTCTCATTTCCATTCTCCTCCCAGATGAATTCAGTTTGAAGCTTTCACGCCTCTCGAGCGCGCAGCCATGAGGGCCGCGAGACAGATCAAAACAGCACCGACCACCGTGGTCAGCGCGACGGCTTCTTGGAATAGGGCCACGCCTCCGATAGCCACGAGCGGCAGGCGCAAAAAATCGACCGGCGCGACAATGCTCGCCGGCGCAAGCGACATGGCATGCGTCATAAGCCCCATGCAGGTGGTGCCCACCAAGCCCTGCAGGGCAAGCAGCGCAAGTTCCCGATTCCCGGGCATGGCAAAGAAGGGCACGGCCATCACCAGCGAGATCGGCACCGTTAGCAGCAGGTTCCAAACGACGAGGGTCGATGTGGCATCACCGCGCGACATCGATTTCAGGATCAACTGGATCCCGGCCTGCAGGAGCGCACCGACAAGGGCGAGCCCGACAGCCAGGGTAAAGCCAGAGGGAGACGGGCCGACAATGATCATTGCCCCGGAGAATCCAATCAGCGCCGCAGCGAGCATGGCAAGACCGGGCCTTTCCCCCAGCAACAGCGCCGCACCGAGCACGACGAAGATCGGAGACATGAAGGCGATGGCGGTGACGTCCGCCAGCGGCCCCATGCTGAACGCGGCAAAAAACGCCACCATGGCAAAGAGCTTGAACACGGCCCGTACCGCATGCTGGCCGACCGTATGCGTCGACCTGAGAACCTGCGGTCGCAGAACCAGAAAAGGGAGGATAACGACAATGCCGAACAACGCACGGAAGAAGGCGATGACAAAGGGATGCACCGCGCCATCAAGGGCACGCACGATCACGGCATCGGACGCAGCGAGAACTGCCGCTCCGATCGCGAAGAGCACTGCTGCGGAAACCCGCTCGCGCCTCTCTCCTGCCTGCATGATACCCTCCCAACCGACCTCCACGTCGGTACGCCAAACCATCTATCTTCCATCGAATTTTGTCAAATCATTTTCCAATGTAAAATTATTCCCGGAATAACCTTCAATAAAATATGAACATTTTCAGATGCTTGAGATCTAAAAAATTCAGATTTACGCCCGATAACAACATAAACAAACTTGACAACTTTGTAAAAAAAGTGGATCTCGATTTCCGAGAGGAGCGCTCCATGACACCTGATGACATCGCCCGGCGCATGACCGGCGCACTCACCGCGACCAACTCGGACGGGTTTGAGGCCTACCTTCCGTCACCAATGGTGCAGAACCACGCGTCCTTCCTGCACAGGCAGGCAGACGGAAGCCTGATCTGCGCATGGTTCGGCGGATCGCTCGAAGGCAAGTCCGATATTTCGATTTACGCCTCGGTGTTGCCAGAGGGCGCGCCAGCCTGGGGACCTCCACAACGGTTGAGCTCCGACCCGGATCATTCCGAGCAGAACCCGGTGCTGTTCGAGGCGCCCAACGGTCGCCTGCTCTTGTTTCACACGTCGCAGCCCGCCGGAAACCAGGATGAATGCCGCATCAGGATGACGGAAGTTGCAAAGGATGGCGCAGACCCGACGCGCCTGACCGCTGCGGAGGGTTGCCATCTCGACCTGCCCCGCGGCAGCTTTGTGCGCGCACCCGTCGTGGTCCGCGACGATGGCGCCTGGCTTCTCCCGATCTTTCGTTGCATCCCGCGCCCCGGTCAGAAATGGAACGGCAGCCACGACACGGCAGCCGTCGGCATCAGCCATGATGGCGGCGCAACCTGGAAGCTCGAGGAACTCTCCCAATCGATCGGCTGCGTGCACATGTCTCCGGCCCCCCTTGGCGGGAGCACCATGGCCGCTTTCTTCAGGCGCCGACAGGCCGATTTAGTTTATCGGACCGTAAGCAGCGATAACGGCCGGACCTGGAGCAATCCGGCGCCGACCGATCTTCCCAACAACAATTCCTCCATCGCGGCAATCGCACTGGACGACGGACGCATTGCGATCATCTGCAATCCCGTCAACGCCGCGGCCTCCCCGGACCGTCGAACCTCGCTTTACGATGAACTCGGAGAAGAGGACGACCGGCCGGAGGCGGACCCGGCCGGGGGCTGCACCCCCATCTGGGGAGTGCCGCGCGCACCTGTCTGTGTCTGCATCTCGCACGACGGCGGCCAGACGTTCCGGGATCGCATCCTGATCGAGGATGGACCGGGAACCTGCCTCTCGAACGATTCTACTGATGGACGAAATAAGGAAATGTCCTATCCCTGGCTTCTGGCAGGACCGGACGGATCTCTTCACATCGCCTATACCTATCACCGACGAGCGATCAAATATGTCCGGCTCGCCCCTGGCTGGGATCGTACCGAAAACGGAGAATGACATGAGCGGCACTATCGGCATTACCATGGGCGATCCCTGCGGCGTCGGGCCTGAGATCTCGGTCCGGGCTTTAGACGAGATGTCGCCCGAGGACCGTGCGGCGACCCGGATATATGGCAATCTGGCGACACTCGAAGCCGCGCGCACGGCGCTCGGACTTGAGCTGGACCTGTCGCCTTACGTCGTCGACATCGCGGTCGAAGGTGCCCCGCTTCCCTGGGGCACGTTGAGCCCGGTCGCCGGCGACGCGGCCTTCCGTTTCATCGAAAAGGCAGTCCGCGATGCCGAGGCCGGAACGATCGGCTGCATCGTGACGGCACCGATCAACAAGGAAGCGCTGAACCTGGCAGGTCATCACTATGACGGCCATACAGGCATGCTGCGAAGCCTGACCGGTTCCAAGGCGGCTTACATGTTGCTTGCCTCCGAACGCCTGAAGGTGATCCACGTCTCGACCCATGTGTCGCTTCAGGAAGCGATCCGCCGGGCGACCACGGAACGGGTACTGGCAACGATCAAGGCTGGAAACGATCACCTGAAGCGCATCGGCTACGACAAGCCACGCATCGCCGTCGCGGGTGTCAATCCGCATTGCGGGGAGAACGGCCTCTTCGGCACCGAAGACGACGACCAGATCGCCCCCGCTGTCGCAGCGGCCCGCGCCGAGGGTATAGACGTGCAGGGTCCGATCTCGGCCGATACCGTCTTCCACCGTGCCTACACGGGCGCCTTCGACCTCGTGGTCGCGCAATATCACGACCAGGGCCACATCCCGATCAAGCTCGTCGCCTTCGACACGGCAGTCAATGTGTCGGTCGAACTGCCGATCGACCGGACATCGGTGGACCACGGCACCGCCTTCGACATCGCCGGCAAGGGCATCGCCAATCACGGCAATATGAATTCCGCCATCGCCTATGCGCGCAAACTGGTTGCCGGCCGGACCCAGCAAGGATGACATCTATGACTGCATCCATCACCCTACACCAGCCCCGTCGCCTGATCGTCGGCGCCGGCATGATCGCAGAGGTCGGCGCCCTTGTCGGCGACGCCATCTCCACCCTCGTCATCGCGACGCCGATCACAGCAGGCTTTGTCGATCGCCTGAGACTGCCGGGCAAGATCGAGATCTTCGACGCAATCCCGGGCGAACCTGATGTCGCGACACTGGAGGCCGCACTCCTGGTTGCGCGCCGGGTCAGGCCTCAGGTCGTGATTGGCCTCGGCGGCGGTTCCGTGCTCGATGTCGCCAAGCTCGTCGCCGTCCTCTGGGACAGCGAACAGACACTCACCGACGTCGCAGGCCCGAACAAGGTGGGCGGTCGCAATTCGAAGCTCGTGCAGGTCGCGACGACGGCTGGCACTGGCTCGGAAGCTGGCATTCGCTCCCTGATCACCGATCCGGTGAAGGGCGCCAAGATCGCAGTCGAGAGCCCTCATATGATCGCCGACATTGCGGTCCTCGATCCGCAATTGACCTTCACCGTACCGCCGGCCGTCACCGCGGCAACCGGCGTCGACGCCATGGCCCATTGCGTCGAGGCCTTCACCAACAAGCGTGCTCATCCGATGATCGACGGCTTTGCCCGCATGGGCTTCCGCCTCGTCGGCAAATATCTCGCTCGCGCGGTCAAAGATGGATCCGACACCGAGGCGCGCGAAGGCATGATGCTCGCCTCCTACTATGGCGGGATCTGCCTCGGCCCGGTCAACACGGCAGCCGGCCACGCCATCGCCTATCCACTCGGCACCAGGCTCGGACTTCCGCACGGCCTCGCAAACGCAATCGTCTTCCCGCATGTGCTCGCCTTCAACCAGCCGGTCGTCCGCGAGAAGACGGCGGAGGTGGCTGAAGCCCTTGGCTTCAGCGCAGGCTCAGCCGACGCCTTGCTCGAAAATGCGTGTCGGTTCTGCACCGATCTCAACATCGAGATGCAACTCTCCCGTCATGGCGCAAAGGAAGATTCCCTAGTCACCTATGCGACGGAGGCCCATGCCAATCGTCGCTTGATGGACAACAATCCGGCCGACATGGCTGTCGAGGATGTGTTGGCGATCTACGAGGCAGCCTATTGAAGGCTCTTCATGCCGATCAAAGAAAAAAAGGGGCCCATGGGGCCTCTCTTCTCTGATCTGATCATGCGAGCGCAGCCGCCAACTCAGCCTTCTGGCAGTGCCGCAAGCGAGGCGCTCGTCTGGAAAAGACGCGCCTGTGAACCGGTCAGATGGGCATGCATGAGTTCTCTCGCCCGAGCGCCCTCACCGACAGCTATCGCCGTCGCAATTGCCTCATGCTCGGCAAACACACGCGACAGACCGGCCGTGTCTCGTTTGACCGAGACACCATGGAAGCGCATACCGACGGCAATGTGGTCCTTCAACGCCTCCATGGCTGTCGAAAAGTAAGTGTTGTTGGCGGCGCGCGCGATGGCGAGGTGAAACTGGAAGTCGGCGTCCTCGCGATGGGCCTGCCTGTTGGTCGCATCCCGCATCAGTTCGAGAGCCTCGCGGATCGCAGCCAGCATGCCGGGCGTGTGCCGCGTTGCAGCGGCTTCCGCCGCAGCCGGTTCGAGGGTCAAGCGAAACTCGTAGCAATTCAAGAGATCGGCGACGTTTTCCAACTGACCAAAGCCGAGCGGTTGTTTCATGCCGACCGCGCGCACAAAACTGCCAGCGCCGCGCCGCGAGTAGATGAAACCCTGCTCGCGCAAACGCCGCAGGGATTCCCGGATAATCGGCCGCGACACCTCGAACTCGATGGCGAGATCATGCTCGGTGGGCAGCCGTTCGTCCGGCTGATATGCCCCCGATTTGATCGCACGGTGCATTCGCTCGAAAACCAGATCCGCCAGACTTTTGCGTGCCGTTCCGCTTTGCAGTCCCATCCTCAGTCCCTGACCCCGTACAGTTTTTCCGCAAGCATCGCCAAAGTGTCCGGCTGCCCGAATCCCCCGGATTTGGCGATGATACATTGCCCTCCGGCATAGGCCAGACCGAGGCCCGGCATGCATTCGCCCTGCAGCCGGAAACACTCGATTCCCATTCTATCCAGAACCGCTTCTGCTGTCGCCCCGCCACAAAGGAGCATAGACTGCGCCCTGCTCGTCAAGCGTGGGTGCACGCTTTTCGCAAGATTGTCAGAGACCTCTGCAGACGAAATCTGGCTCGCACCCGTCGTCGCCTGAACGAGGATGATGGGTGCCGAATTCGACGCTGAGGCCGACACGACGCCGTTGGGCGCTGGATTGTAGTCCACGATATCCAGACGTCGCAATTCTTCGGCCTGTTCGATCGTGATCTGGTCATGCGAGCCGATGACAAACAAAAGAGGTCCAACCGGCGGAGCGATCAGCCCCGATTCGGCCCGCCCCGTCATCCGATAGGCGAGGGCCTCAGCAAGGCCTCTTGCCCCGACCAGAAGATCAACGCCGCCGGCGTCAGACATGTCCAGCGCCCTGATCAGGTCTTCATGTCTCAGCGTATCAGGAACGATCGCACGGGCTGCATGGTGTTCCAGCACCGCTGCGATGGAAAGAGGCGCGGCTACGCCGAAGCCCTCGACATGGCCACGTCGCACGATCCGTCCGAATGCGGGGATCGCAGGTGCGACCAAGGCGCGTCGATAGGAAATGGCCTCCAATTCCGCCGATATATGCCCCTTGAGGCGGGAATCGATTTTCTTGAACAGGCGGACCTGGGGAGGAAGGCATCCGATGACCTGTCGCATCGACTGAGACGCCTCCTCCGGAGACCTCTCCCGGGAGGCCAAATTGATCGAGAGAACGTCCGGCGACAAGGCTAGCCCCTGAGCGACAGCTCCAACATTCAGGACGACTTCAGTATGCAGTCCGCGCGCCGCGAAGGGGGCGGCGGTATCGAGTGCGCCGGTGAGGTCGTCGGCAACGATGACGAGCACGAAAACGGATCCTTGTTGTTATCTTCGTGATCTAAATATAGCTTTATTTTCAGAGGAATGCAATTATGCCGTAACAAATACCGCGTGATCGAACTCTGAGCCGCCGAACTGGGAAAGCCAACCGGCATCCCTGGAAGCCCACGGCCAGATCGCCTCGATCGTTAGCGCGATGGAGGCCTCAACACGGCGTGATTTCCGACGACGTTTTGCGCCCGGCGAACTCACCCGCGGGACAAACGGAAAAGCTCCTCGACGCCTACGCGGAGGAGCTTCGGAGTGAGCCTTGTGGCTGGTGAAACTTGCAAATCTGATTGGTTACGGGGCTTTGATGACGCGGAGATTTGTATGAGGGTGCAGTTTTTGAACCCGGTTGGAGAAGCTCGCAGAAACCAACCACAACTCCAGAGAGGCAGATTGCCAGAACAGTCCGGCAATCCGCCAACCAAATCAACCGTCGAGCAAAGACATCGTCAACGCAATTCCGCAGTCAACGGACGCGCTCAATCAACCGTGTCCAGACGCTTTACCGCAGCCCCGACAATCGCCTCGACGGTGATTCCGAAATGCTTGTAAAGCTCCTTTGCCGGTCCAGATGCTCCGAATGACTGCATGCCGATGAAAACGCCGTCATTGCCAATGAAATAGTCCCAGCCCTGACGGATCGCCGCTGCGACGGCGATCTTTACGGGAGCGTCTCCGATGACCGACTTGCGGTAGTCATCCGGCTGTTCGGCAAACAGCTCGAAGCAGGGAACCGAGACGACGCGGGCGGCGATACCCTTGCCGTTCAGCTGTTCCGCAGCCTTCACCGCAAGTTCCACTTCCGAACCGGAGGCGAAGATCGTGACCTTGGCATTGGCGGCCGATCGCAGTTCGTAAGCCCCCTTGGCGCAGAGGTTTTCTGCGACATAGTCGAGGCGCGACGGGGCGAGGTTCTGACGGGTGAGTGCGAGACCCGACGGGCGATGCTGTTCTTTCAGCACCAGTTGCCAGCATTCCGCAGTCTCCACGGCATCGGCCGGACGGAACATCAACAGGTTCGGGATCGCACGCAGGGCCGCCATCTGTTCGACCGGCTCATGCGTCGGGCCATCTTCGCCAACGCCGATGGAATCATGGGTCAGCACGTGGATGACGCGAATACCCATCAGTGCCGCAAGGCGGATCGACGGACGGCAATAGTCCGAAAAGATCATGAAGCCACCGGCATAGGGAATGAGGCCGCCATGCAGCGCGATCCCGTTCATCGCCGCCGCCATGCCGTGCTCTCGAATACCCCAATGCATGTAGCGCCCGGAAAAATCGGCAGGCGTGATCGACTTCATCTGACTGGTCTTGGTGTTGTTCGACGGCGTCAGGTCGGCCGAACCGCCAAGAGTTTCCGGCAGAAGGCCATTGATCACCTCAAGCGCATCTTCCGAGGCCTTGCGGGTGGCGATCGCAGGTGGGTTGCCGGCCAGTTTCTGCTTGTAGGTGTCGATCGCGTTGTCGAGACCGGCGGGGAGTTCGCCTGCAAAGCGGCGCGTGAACTCGGACTTCATAGCGGATTCGGTCGCCGCCAGACGGGCATCCCAGGCAATGTTGGTTTCAATCGAGCGCAAGCCTGCAGCCCGCCAGTCGTCGAGGTCGTCGGCAGGGATGCTGAAGGCTTCCGATTCCCACTTCAGCGCCGTGCGGGCAGCAGCGATTTCGTCTGCGCCAAGCGGCGAACCATGCACCTTGTGCGTACCCTGCTTGTTCGGTGCGCCAAAGCCAATCACCGTCTTGCAAGCAATGAGCGTCGGGCGATCGGATGTCT
>JARXAQ010000166.1 GCA_029865825.1 Rhizobium sp. | reverse complement strand
GTGTGCGGCGCGGTACCCTGCGCGATCACGCTGTCGGGCAAGAGCTTGCCGTTTTTGAACAGCGGAACGACCTTGTCGTAGAACTTGAGCTTCGAGGTCTCCATCGGCTGGATGACGCCGGTCGGATAGACCTTCTTCAGGATCCAGTATTCGATATCGGCGATGTCGTAGGAATTCGGCTGGGTGACGGCGCGCTGGGCGGCTGCGTCGGAGTCGGTTGCCGTCATCTCCAGCGTGATGCCGAGGTCGGCCTTGCACTTCTCGGCAATCGCATTGATGTTCGACACGCCGGTGCCGAACTGGCGCAGCGTGATGTTCGACTGGGCCCAGATGGTCGGGAAGCCGGTGATGGCGCCCGAACCGGCAGCGAGCCCGGCAGCGGCAGAGGCGGTCTTCAGAAATGTACGGCGGGATACGCCTTTGGGGGTCTTCTTGCTGGCAGTCATTGCAGTTCTCCTGGTTTTATTGGTTTTGGTTTCACTTCTCGACACGTCCAAGGACGATCGAATCCTGCTTGTCCCATGACAGGGTCACGCCCTCGCCGACCTTGACCGGAGAGGCAAAAAAGGCCGCGTCGCTGAGGACGGCGGTGAATTCATCGGTAAAGGCGGTGGTGACGGTCAGTTTCACCTTGGCGCCGAGATATTCGACATTCGAGACGATGCCGTCGAAACCGAGCCCTTCAACCGAGGCCGGGCCGATGCGGACATGGTCGGTGCGGATAGCGATCTCGGCCGTCTCCTGCTCGACCGGGGCCGTGCCACCGGCATAGAAGCGTCCACCGCCCACCACTTCGATGAACAGCCCGTCGGCGCCGCGCTCGACAATCCGGCCGGACAGCACATTGTGGTCCCCCATGAAGCGGGCAACGAAACCGGTGGCCGGCTTTTCGAAGACCGTGCGCGGCGTGGCCGCCTGCTCAATGCGGCCCTCGTTCATCACGACGATGAGGTCGGCCAGCGCCATGGCCTCTTCCTGGCTGTGGGTCACGTGGACGAAGGTGATGCCGAGCGTGGTCTGCAGCTTTTTCAGCTCCGCCCGCATACGGATCTTGAGGAAGGGATCAAGTGCCGACAGAGGCTCATCGAGCAGAAGTGCCTCCGGCTTGGTGATCAGCGCGCGCGCAAGTGCCACGCGCTGCTGCTGGCCGCCCGAAAGCTGCGCCGGCCGACGGCTGGCATAGGGCTCAAGCTGCATCAGCTTCAGCATCTCCATCGCCTCGCGGCGACGGGTCTCCTTGTCGACACCCTTCATCTTCAGACTGAAGGCAACATTGTCGACAAGATCGAGATGCGGGAAGAGCGCATAGGACTGGAACATCATCGCCGTGCCACGACTGGCCGGCGGCAGGTCGGTGACATTCGCATTGCCGAAAATCACATCGCCGGACGACACGCTCTCATGGCCCGCGATCATCCGAAGCGTCGACGTCTTGCCACAGCCGGAGGGCCCGAGCAGGCAGCAATAGGTGCCGGCAGGGACTTTGAGACTGATGGCATGCACGGCCGTGGCGGTCCCATAGACTTTGGAGACGGCTGCAAGTTCGATCTCGGCGGCTTTCGTCATGACGGCTCCTTCTTCTGCCGATGACGATGCATAAGCCGTGCCAATTGCGCAGCGACGAGCCAAACCCTTGAATTGTCAGAGGCCCATTGCTGCACCGCTTCCAGAATGTGCAGCCTGCACGAATGCATGCACACGAATTAATCGATTGCGACCAATCGTGAAGCCAGATTGTATGCAATGTTGTGACGCAAGTTTTGGCGTCGGTCTTCCCCTCGCCCGTCATGCTGGCTAAAAGGAAGAACGACACGGAATGGACTCAATGACCGCAAAGAGCTCGCTGCGCCGACATCTCGATCCGAACCAGGAAGATCGCGCCCGCGCGATCAGGGACGCGCTGCGCGATGCGATTGTCGACAGACGTCTGGCCCCAGGGACGAAACTGTCGGAAGCCGAAGTCGGCACGCTGTTCGACGTCAGCCGCACGGTGGTGCGCGACGCGCTCCAGATGTTGGCCTTCGAAGGACTGGTCCGCACCGAGCGCAATCGGGGCGCCTTCGTCTCCAATCCGAGCACGGAGGAGGCGCGTCAGGTCTTTGCATCGCGTCGGCTGATCGAAACCGGCATCATCGCGGCCGCCGCTGAACACATTACACCGGAAGAGATTGCCACCTTCCGCGAGCACCTGAAGGAAGAAGCCCGCTACCGCGCCGAGCGCGGTGCATCCGCCCGTCGCGCGGAGATCAAGGCATCCGGCGATTTCCACCTGATGCTGGCGAAAGTCGCCGGCAACCAGGTGCTGGAAAAATTCATGGACGAACTGGTGGCCCGCTCCTCGCTGGTCATCGCGCTCTATGGCCGGACCGGGATTTCCAGCTGCGGCCATGACGAGCATGACGAAATCCTGAACGCGCTGGAGCGCGGCGACGTGGCACACGCCACCCGGCTGATGTTGCACCACATCGACCATATCGAGGCAGACCTCGATCTGTCGGTTGCGGAAGCCCGCACCCTCAAGGACGCCCTGGAACTCTAAATCTTGCGGCTGTTGCGGGGAAAGTTGTCTGGTGCGCGGTAAGCGTTCAGGCGCGCAGGGCAATCTGTCGGTCATGCTCGATGGTATCGAGCATGGCGATCCGCGCGCCGGCTTCGTCGGCATATTCGATGCGGTCGACCAGAATCTTGTGCTTCTCCAAGATGGCGAGCAGCACCTCCTCCACCGGCGTCTCGACCAGCCGCTGATAAGCAAAGGCATGCGCGAGTTCAATGACCCCATAGAGCGCCCGGATGAACGGGTTATGCGCCGCATCCGCAATGATGCGATGCAGTTCGAAATCGGCAAGCGCAAAGTTCTGCGGCGAGGTTAGCGACGTTTCCATCTGCCGGATCCAGTAGAGCATCAGACGGATCTGGTCTGCCGTCCGCCGCCGCGCCACTTCGGCCGCCGCGATTGGCTCGAGCGAACGCCGCACCTCGTGCAGTCCGGACAGGAATTCCGCATCCGGAGGGGCTTCGAGATGCCAGGCCAGCACCTGAGGATCATAAAGGTTCCAGCGACTTTTCTTGGCCACCTTGGTGCCGACCTTCGGGCGCGCCTCCAGAAGTCCCTTGGCCTCCAGCGTCTTCAGCGCCTCGCGCAACACCGTGCGCGACACCTCGAAATCGGCCATCAGCTCGGCGTCGTTCGGCAGCGTGGTGCCAATCGGATAACGGCCGGAGATAACCCCGGCCCCGATTTCATTAATCACATGCGAATGGAAGTTACGTGCCGTCGACCGCCCGGACAGGGAGCGAAGAAGGCTCCCCGGCTCACTCATGCAGGACCCTTCTTCAGGCGGGACCGCCCGGTCTGTGCGTTGAAGACCAGCTTCTGGAGCAGGATGAACATGAACAGCAGGAACCCGATGGCGATTTTGGTCCACCAGCTGGAGAGTGTACCGTCGAAGACGATATAGGTCTGGACGAGGCCCTGCAGCATGACCCCGATCAGGGTCCCGAAGATGAACCCGTAACCGCCTGTCAACAGGGTTCCGCCTATCACCACGGCTGCAATCGAGTCAAGTTCGATGCCGACTGCCGCCAGCGGGTAACCCGCCGAGGTATAGAGCGAATAGACGATGCCCGAGAGGCCGCCGAGGAAAGACGACAAAGCATAGATCCCGATAGTGACGCGGCCGGTCGGCACGCCCATCAGCGAAGCGGAGGTGGCATTGCCGCCGAGCGCATAGACATAGGATCCGAAGCGCGTCTTGTGGGCGATCAGGCCGAAGACGAGGAAAGTCCCGAGCATCAACAGCCCGATGGCACTGAGGCGTCCCCCACCCGGCAGCCTGTAATAGAGGCTGGAGATAGTTCGGTAGAACTCGTGGTCGATCGGGATCGAATCCTGGGTCAGGACCGAGGCCATTCCACGCGCCAAGAACATGCCCGCCAGCGTCACGATAAAGGGTGGCACTTGCAGGAAATGAATGACCGCCCCCATGCCGGCGCCAAAGCAGGCGGCGAGCACCAGCACGATGGCAAACACCGCAAGCGGGTGAATTCCGAACCAGGAGATCAGGATCGCCGTGATGACACCCATCAGCCCGATGACCGCACCGACCGACAGGTCGATGCCCCCGGAGAGGATCACGAAGGTAGCACCTACGGCAGCAATGCCGAGAAAGGCGTTGTCGGTGAGGAAATTGCCGAAGACGCGGGTCGACCACATGCCGGGATACTGGAAGATGCAGATGGCATAGGCGATGATGAAGATGATGGTGGTTGCGGCCAGCGGCCTGTATCGCGGATTCATCGTGTCTGCCCCGAAGTCTGCACTGGAGTCTGGTTCGTAACCTGCCTGGACCCGAATTTGCGGCCGAGAACCTGGGCGATGCGGGCGGATTGCAGCACCAGGATGATGATGATCATGCCGGCCTTGACGATCAGGTTGAATTCCGGCGGGAAGCCCGAGACGAGCACGCCCGTGTTCATTGCCTGGATAATGATGGCGCCAAGCACCGACATCGGGATCGAGAAACGCCCACCGAGCAGCGACGTGCCGCCGATGACGACCGCAAGGATCGCATCGAGTTCGAGCCAGAGACCGGCATTGTTGGCGTCAGCACCGCGAATGTCGGCAGCCGCGATAATGCCGGCGGTTGCGGCACAGAAGCCGCCAAAGGCATAGATGCAGAGAATGACAAGCTTGCTGCGCAGGCCGGTATAGTTGGCGGCCGACAGGTTGATGCCGATCGCCTCGATGAAGAGGCCAATGGCGGTGCGCCGCATCACGAGATGGGCGGTGATCATCAGCACGATGGCAATGACGGCGGGCATAGGCATGCCGAACAGATTGCCGGTCCCGACGAAGATCAGCGCCGGATCCGAGAAGGTGACGATCGAGCCCTCGGTGATCAGCTGGGCGACCCCACGCCCGGCAACCATCAGCACGAGTGTGGCAACGAAAGGCTGGATGCCGAGATAGGCAACGAGCAAGCCGTTCCATAAGCCGCAGATCAAGCCGAAGGAGAGAGCAGCGACGAGCGTCACGATCAGCGGCTGACCGGCGACCGCACAGGTCGCGGCAACCGCACCCGCCACCGCCATGACGGCACCGACGGAAAGGTCCACACCCTTGGTGGCAATGATCGCCGTCATGCCGATCGCCAGGATCGCCACCGGCGCGCCGCGATTGATAACGTCGATCAGGCTGCCGAACAGCCGCCCGTCCTGCCACGTGATGTCGAAGAAGCCCGGAAAGACGAGCCAATTGAAGAACAGCACGCCGGCCAGCGCCAGCAGCTGCGGGGAAATGATACGGGAAAGATGCAGTCTTTTCATGCCTCGGCCTCCGCCGGTTGGGCGGCAATGGTCTGGACGATAACGCCCGGCGTAATGTCGGCGCCATGCAGCTCGGCAACCATCTGGCGATCACGCATGACCACAACGCGCGAGGAATAGCTGACGATCTCGTCGAGCTCGGACGAGATGACGACCAGCGCCAGCCCGTCTTCACGCAGACGGCTGATCATGCGCACGATCTCGGCATGGGCACCGACATCGATGCCGCGGGTCGGTTCATCAAGGATGAGGAAGCGCGGATCGGTGGCGAGCCAGCGGGCGAGGATCACCTTCTGCTGGTTGCCGCCGGAGAGAAGCTTGACCGGCAGCTCGGCCGACGCCGTTCGAATATCGAGCGCCTCGATGAAATTGCCGGCAATCTCCAGCTGCTCGTCGCGGTTGAGCGCCTTGAACCAGCCGAGCCGCGCCTGCATGGCGATCACGATATTCTCGCGCACCGACAGGTCGCCGAAGATCCCGTCGAGCTTGCGGTCTTCGGGGCAGAAGCCGAAGCCCAATTCGACCGCCTCGCGCGGATTGCGCACCTGGCGCACCTGCCCGTCGATCGTCAACTTGCCGCTGTCGGCCTGATCGATGCCGAACATCAATCGGGCCATCTCCGTGCGCCCGGAGCCGAGAAGGCCGGCAATGCCGACCACTTCGCCGCGATGGATCTTGAGATCGAACGGCCGCACTGTGTTGGTCAGGCCAAAATTGTCAAACTGCATCAGCGTTTCGCCGACCTCGGCCTCTTCGCCGAGCACGTCGGGATGATGGAAGGCGAGATCCTTGCCGAGCATCATCCGCACAAGACTGGTGCGATCGAGCGACGCGATCGCTTCCGTGCCGACGAGCCGGCCATTGCGCAGCACGGTGACGCGGTCGGAGAGTTCAAAAACCTGGTCGAGAAAATGGGTGATGAAGACGATAGCGAGACCCCGGTCGCGCAACTGGCGTACGATGCCGAAGAGTTTTTCCACTTCGGAGCGGTCGAGGCTGGCGGTCGGCTCATCGAGGATCAGGACTTTGCCGGAAAGCTCCACCGCCCGCGCGATCGCGATGATCTGCTGCACGGCGACGGAGAAGGTCGAAAGCTCGGCCCTGACATCGATGTCGAGACCGTAGGTGGTGAGGATCTCCCGCGACTTTCGCTCCATCTGGCGCTTGTCGACAAGGCCGAAGCGGTTGGTCGGCTGGCGACCGATAAAGAGATTGTCCACCACGGTCATGTTCGGCAGGAGGTTGACCTCCTGATAGACCGTGCCGATGCCAAGCGCCTGGGCCTGCTGCGGCGTGGTGAAATTGACCGCTTCGCCATCGACGGTGATCGTCCCGCCATCGGGAATATACGCGCCCGTCAGAATCTTGATGAGCGTCGACTTGCCGGCACCGTTTTCGCCGAGCAGCGCATGGATCTCGCCGCGATGAAACGCGATGTCGACCTTGTCCAGCGCTGTGTGATTGCCGAATGTCTTGATGATGCCCGCAGCCGCGAGCACGATGGATGGATTGTCGGTCATGTGACTCTTTCCCCTCTCCCGCGAAGCTAACCCCGAACGCGGTCCGGAGAAAGCGGCAACGACCCCGCCACCAGGAAATGACGGGGTCGCGCCGGGAGGGTTACCTTAGTAACCGAGGCCCTTGCGGTTGTCGTATTCGCCCTGCGGATTGTCGGCAGGCGTATACAGCTTGGATTCCGTGATGATGAACTTCTCGGGCTGCTTGCCGTCCTTGAGGAAGGCGTCGAGCGCGTCGAAGGCAGGACCTGCCATGTTCGGCGTCAGTTCCACGGTGGCATTGGCTTCGCCGGCAACCATGGCAGCGAAGATATCCGGCACGGCGTCGATCGAGACGACGAGGATGTCAGTGCCCGGCTTCAGGCCGGCATCCTTGATCGCCTGGATGGCGCCGACGGCCATGTCGTCGTTATGGGCGTACATGGCGCAGATGTCCTTGCCGCCATTTTCAGCCTTCAGGAAGCCTTCCATGACTTCCTTGCCCTTTGCG
>JARXAQ010000106.1 GCA_029865825.1 Rhizobium sp. | reverse complement strand
AGCTATTGGCGAGGCGACCAAGGCGGCCGAGCGACCGTGGCAACAGGCGGTCGATATCGGCGCGAATCATCTGGGCGAGGACCGGGCCGACACCTTCTGTGCCGATGGCGACGGCGATCGGCGCGCGGTTGACGAGTGCCGGAGTATAGAAATCGCACCAGTCAGGTTGGTCGACGGCATTGGCCGGGATGCGAGCCTCGCGGGCGGCCGTGACGATCTCGCGATCAAGGGCACCGTTACCTGTCGCTGCGAAAACAAGCCGGGCGCCCTGAACCTGTAGGGGATCAAAGGGTTCGGCAATCCGCTCAATCCCTTGTGCAACCAGGAAAGCAGCATAGTCCGGCTCGGGATCGACGGCATAGGCAATGATATGCGCCGCGGTGTTCTTCAGCAGGCGGGCCTTGGCATAGGCTTCGTCGCCCTCGCCGAAGACGGCGACGACTGCATTCTCGACCTTGAAGAAGGCCGGGAAGACCGAAAGCTGTTTATCCTGCTGTGCCATGAAGTGCCCAATTTCCAGTGGGTCGCATAATGGCCTTTATAGCCACCCGATTGAAGAAACAGAAATCCCCTACCCCCGCTAAGGACGTATTTCTTTCCTAGGCATTTCCGCTTCACGAGCAAAACTCACCGGCAGCACGATTGTCTATATATTCGATGCAAAATCAGTGATGGCATCTCGAAAAAGTTGGAGACAGGCAATCATTTTGCTTTGGGGGGCGCTTTGGCAGGCGTTAGGATCGCATCGCACAACAGACCGGAGCACCGCCCACGTGACCTCACCCGAACTCACCCGTCGATTGCTCGACGTTATCGAACACGACATCCTGCCGCTGACGACCAAGGGCGTCGCTGCCGGCAACAAGGTCTTTGGTGCGGCCGTGCTGCGCAAGTCCGATCTGTCGCTGGTCGTCGCGGAGACCAACAACGAGCTGGAGAACCCGCTGTGGCATGGCGAGGTGCATACGCTGAAGCGCTTCTATGAACTCGGCGAGCGGCCCGACACCAAAGAGCTGATCTTCCTGTCGACTCATGAACCCTGCACCATGTGCATGTCGGCGATCACCTGGGCGGGCTTCGACAATTTCTACTATTTCTTCAGCCACGAGGACAGCCGCGATGCCTTCGCCATTCCGCATGACCTGAAGATCCTCAAGGAAGTTTTTGGGCTGGAGCCAGGCGGCTATCGCCGACACAATGCCTTCTGGCTCAGCCACGCGATGATCGAGATGGTGGCCTCGGCAAGCGACGCAGAGCGCCCGGCGCTGTTCGAACAGGTGAGCCGGATCAAGGCAACCTACGACCGGCTGTCGGAAACCTATCAGGCGACCAAGGGCGACAACGCCATTCCGCTCAACTGAGCCGGCAGCACAGGAACATCATGCAAGCCTCGACCGAAATCTCCCGCCTGCTCGAAATCATGGCGGCGCTGCGCCAACCCGAGACCGGCTGCCCCTGGGACATCGTGCAGACCTTCGAGACGATCAAGCCCTATACGATCGAGGAGGCCTATGAGGTGGCCGATGCGATCGAACGACAGGATCCGGACGATCTCTGCGAGGAACTCGGCGACCTGTTGCTGCAGGTGGTATTTCACGCCCGGATCGCGGAAGAGGCCGGACAGTTCAATTTTGGCGACGTGGTCGAGGCGATCACGCGAAAAATGATCCGGCGGCATCCGCATGTCTTCGCGCGGTCCGATGCCGATACGCCGGAGGCGGTAAAGGCGCAGTGGGACACGATCAAGCAGCAGGAGAAGGCGGAGCGCGCGGCACGGCGCGCGGCGCGCGGCATAAGCTCCGATCCGAAGGCCGGCCATCTCGGCTCCGTGCAGCGTTCGTTTCCGGCACTGACCGAAGCGCTCAAACTCCAGGAACAAGCCGCCAAGGTCGGCTTCGACTGGTCGGAAGCGGCCCCGATCCTCGACAAGGTCGAGGAGGAAATCGGCGAATTGCGCGAGGCGCTGGCCGAGAACCGGCACGACAAGGTCAAGGACGAACTCGGCGACCTGATCTTCGCGCTGGTCAATATCGGCCGGCATGTGGGGGCGGAACCGGAGCAGGCGTTGCGAGGGACGAATACCAAGTTTCGGAATCGATTCAGGTATATCGAGACGGAACTTCAAGCGAATGATGAGAACTTGCAGAGTGCCACGCTGGAGCGGATGGAAGACCTCTGGCAGGCAGCAAAGACCCTCGAGCGGCAGATCGGCTAACCCCAGATGAAACTCGACGGTCTCGATGTGGCCATTGCGGGTGCGGGTGTCGGCGGTCTGGCGCTCGGCACCATGCTCACCCGTTTTGGTGCTCGCGTCACGCTTTACGACCAGATGGAGGCGCCGCGCGCTGTCGGCTCCGGTTTCGTGCTGCAGCCGACCGGGGCACAGGTTCTGGCGGCCATCGGCCTGCTCGATCCGATCGCGACGCGCGGAAGACGGATCGACCGGATGGTGGGGCGGCTGAAGGACGGCGGCAAACCCGTGCTCGACGTGCGCTACCGATCGGGCGAATTCGGGATCGCCGTGCAGCGGGTGGCGCTGTTCGATGTGCTGTTCGAGGCGGCGCGCGCCTCAGGGGTCACCTTCGAGGCATCGGCGCGGATCAACGGCGTGGAGCCGGGGCAGCAGGCGCGCTTCGTCTTCGTCGATGGCCGGCGATCGGCACCTGCCGACCTTGTGATTGACGCCATGGGAGCCAATTCCCCTGTAGGCAACCGCCCGGACAGCGAACTCAGCTATGGCGCCTTGTGGGCCACCGTACCCTTTCCGCATGGCGGTGCGTTCCAGGAGAACCTACTCGAACAGCGTTATCACAGGGCCTCGCGCATGGCCGGCGTGCTTCCGGTCGGGACGGCCCGCGAGGGGGCGCCTGATATGGCGACCTTCTTCTGGAGCCTGCGCACGACTGACTATGCAGTGTGGCAGAAGGCCGGTCGGAATGCCTGGCTGGATGCGGTGAGCAAACTCTGGCCCGATGCAGTACCGCTCGCGGCCATCGCTGAACCGGTTCATGCCCGCTACCGGCACCTGACACGCCAGCCGGTGATCGGGCGGCATGCAGTGAAGATCGGCGATGCCTGGCATGCGACCAGCCCACAACTCGGCCAGGGGGCGAATATGGCCCTGCTTGACGCAGCGTCGCTGACCTCTGCACTCGTTCACGCCGAGGACATTGACGCGGCCGTCGCTCGGCATTTGCGGCAAAGGCAGATGCATGTGCGGAGCTACCAGTTCCTGAGCCAGGTTCTGACGCCCTTCTACCAATCCGACAGCCGGCTGCTGCCGGCACTCCGCGACCACCTGATCGCGCCCATCACCACGCTGCTGGGTATCAGGGCGATCATCTCGACGCTGGTGACGGGCGATCTTCTTGATCCGGTCGGTCGGCTGCGGCTCTCCCAGGCATTCGGGTCCGAGACAGGGGTCCGGGTGCACGCTTGATCGTCCATTCGCAGCAGTCGCCCCCCTGGG
Organism: Rhizobium sp.; assembly: GCA_029865825.1. Taxonomy (GTDB): domain Bacteria; phylum Pseudomonadota; class Alphaproteobacteria; order Rhizobiales; family Rhizobiaceae; genus Allorhizobium. The sequence goes on along the minus strand of JARXAQ010000106.1, from coordinate 5,808 downwards.
CAGAGCACCGGGGGTGCAGAACGGAGACGTGGGTGGCGGTCAAAGTGGCGAAGAGCCTTTCGAACACGGCGCCATGCCAGAGGCAGCCGGGCGTGGCGAGCGGATTGGCCCGGATCATTAGCTGAATGACCGGTCGATGCCAGCCTCGGACCTCGCCTGAGAACCTGCCGCTGCCCGCAAAGGTCCAGGCATGGGCGGAGATGGCGCGGACGAGCAGGCGCGCGGAGATGGCCGTCGGCAAACGCGGCAGCAGCCAGCGTGCGGGTTTAGGAATGCGATTGGCCAGCAGATAGTGACCCGTGCGGTGGCCGGCCTCTGCCAGGACGCGAGCCGCGTCCTGATCCGACAGAGTGTCGCAAAGGACGGCGAAGAGGCGCTGCGGTTCCCGTTCCTCCAGCATGGCGCTGGGCGGATCGGTGTAACGATGGGCGATGCCCGCGCGGTCGAACACTCGGCGTGCCGTCTCGTCGCCGAACAGCGCTGCGAGCGCCTGCCCCGTCTGGATCAGGCTGTTCGGGCCGATGCGGGCTCCGTTGCCGTTGCAGGAAGGCGGCACGCTAGGGACATCGTCCGCCTGTCTTAGTACGCCACCGCTCGTGGGTCTTGAGAAGCGAGCATCAGACGTGGGCATCGTGGCTCTCCGGCCCTCCGCCGCAGGCGAGAACAGGGGTCCGCGCCTCTTCCGCCTCACCGGCCTTGCGGGCGCGTTTCTGGCTTGCCCGATCGGACGCCGCCTGCCAGTCGTCCATCTGGGCCGGCGCGATTTTGCGGCTCATGTCGAAACCAAAGTCGACCTTATCTTTCGATTGCGGTCCCCAGTAATTGTGCTTGCCGAGATCATAGAATTTCCGCTCGAAGCCGGCTTTCAGAAATGCCTTGAGGCAACCGAGCAGGTAGCGCCGCCGAAAACCCTTGCCGCGCCAGGGGTAATGGAAGAGCGCCTTGATCATGTAGAAGCGGCGGTAGTTGTTCATCACGCGGTCGAGCAGTTCGGCCCTGTCCATGGCGTCTGGCTTCATGATCGGCGTGACGAAATTGTATTTCGAGAAATCGAAGATCTCGACCTTATCGCCCAGATCCTGGAAGAGCGGCGAGAAGGGCCAGGGCGTGTACATGGCCCAGTTGGCAAGGTCTGGGTTCCAGTCGCGGGCCATGCGATAGGTTTCCTCCAGCGTCTCCGCCGTCTCGTTTTCCAGACCGACGATAAACTGTGCCTCGGTGAAGATATCGGCCTCACGCAGCAGGCGGATCGCCTTCTTGTTCTCAGCGACCTTGGTTTCCTTGTTGAAACGGTCGAGCTTCAGTTGGGCGGCGGCTTCCGTGCCGAGCGAGACATGCACGAGGCCGGCCTTGCGGTAGAGGGCCAGATATTCCTCGTCTCTGATAATGTCCGTGACGCGGGTATTGATGCCCCATTTCACCTTGTCCGGCAGGCCGCGGGCGATCAGTTCCTCGCAAAAGGCAATGAACTTCTTGCGGTTGATGGTGGGTTCTTCGTCGGCGAGGATGAAGAAGCCGACCTGGTGGTCGTTGACCAGCTTCTCGATCTCGTCGACCACCTTCTTCGGATCGCGGATGCGATAGTCGCGCCAGAACTTCCACTGGGAGCAGAAAGAGCAGGTGAAGGGGCAGCCGCGCGCCATGTTGGGGATGGCGACGCGCACGCCGAGCGGCACGTAGATGTATTTTTCCCATTCGAGAAGCGTCCAGTCGGGCTCGACGGCATCGAAGTTCTTGACCGTGGGCGCGGCGGGCGTCGCAATGATCTTGCCGTCGTCGGTCGTGTAGGCGAGGCCTCGGATCGAGGCCCTCGCCTCTTTCCAGTTGCCGGCAGCGACGGCGCGGACGAGTTCGACGATGATCTCCTCGCCCTCGCCGCGCACGATGACATCGACCTGCGGCGCCTCCGACAACACCTGCTGATACATGAAGGTGGCGTGGATGCCGCCCAGCACTCGCAGAGCGTTTGGGCACACCTCCTTTGCGATCTCCAGGCAGCGTTCTGCCATGTAGATCGACGGCGTGATGGCGGTGCAGCCGATGATGTCAGGCTGCAGGCTGCACAGTTCGTCGCGCAACCGGTCCTCGGTCATGTCGTTGGTCATGGCATCAAGGAAGTGGATGTCGCTGAAGCCGGCTGATTTCAGCGCACCGCCGAGATAGGCGACCCAGGCCGGCGGCCAGTTGCCGGCGATCTCGGCGCCGCCGGAATGATAGTTCGGATGAATGAAGACGATGCGCATGACCACCTCCCAAATGTGTCAACCAAAGTTGACACGAGGTGATGGAACATCATTTGACGTGGATCAATTGGATCCTGGAAATTTTTCAGGTTTGGCTGAGGGGCGCGGAAAAGACCGGGTGCGCTCAGCGCTCCCAGTCTTCCTTGTCGGTCGGCTTCTTGGCTCCGAGCTTGCGCTCGAGTTCGTCCGCCTGGCGATCGGTGAGCCGCACGTCGAGGCTGACACTGCCGTCTTCGTGGTCCTCGCGGCCGTGGACGACGGCATTGCCGTAGAGCCAGGAGACGACCGCCTGCTTGTCGGCAGGCACTGTGATCGTCGCCTCGGTCAACACGCCGGAGAGGCGCTGCGAGATGGTGTCGAGCAGCGTGTCCACGCCCTCGCCGCTGATGGCGGAGACGGGCAGGACATTTTCGCGGCCGGCTGCCTTCTGCAGGAGGCCATCGTGATTGTCGGGATCGAGGCGGTCGATCTTGTTCCAGATCTCGATGATGCGCTCGGACCGTTCCTTCTCGTCGATGCCGAGATCGTCGAGAATGCGCAGAACGTCTGCCGACTGGGCGCCGTTGTCCGGATCGGACATGTCGCGCACATGCAGGATCAGATCGGCTTCCAGCACTTCTTCGAGCGTGGCGCGGAAGGCAGCGACCAGATGGGTCGGCAGGTCGGAGATGAAGCCGACGGTGTCGGACAGCATGACCATGCGGCCATGCGGCAGCTTCATCCGGCGCAGGGTTGGGTCGAGCGTGGCGAAGAGCATGTCTTCGGCGAGCACGCCGGCCCCTGTTATGCGGTTGAACAGGGTCGACTTGCCGGCATTGGTATAGCCCACGAGAGCGACGATCGGATGCGGCACCTTGCGGCGCTTGGCGCGGTGCAGCTGGCGGGTGCGGACCACCTGTTCGAGCTCGCGCTCGAGCTTGATGATCTTGTCCTGCAGCTGACGGCGGTCGGCCTCGATCTGGGTTTCACCCGGACCACCCATAAAGCCCGCACCACCGCGCTGGCGTTCCAAGTGGGTCCAGGAGCGCACGAGGCGGCCCTTCTGGTAGTTCAGGTGGGCGAGATCGACCTGCAGCGTGCCTTCCTTGGTGGAGGCACGGCGGCCGAAGATTTCGAGGATGAGGCCCGTGCGGTCGATGACCTTGGCGCCCCATTCCTTTTCGAGATTGCGCTGCTGCACCGGGGTCAGCGGATGATCCATGATGACGAGGCCGGCATCATGCTCGTCGAGCAAAGCCTTGATCTCGGCAATCTTGCCGGATCCCATCAAGGTTGCCGGTCGCGGCTGGCTGATCGGCACGATCAGACCCTGGACGACGGTGAGATCGATGGCGCGGGCAAGCCCCATGGCTTCTTCCAGTCGCGCCTCATGGGAGCGGTTGGGCGCCGGTGGCGCGCCTTCGGGCAAAGGTTGCGGCCGCCCCTGCTTGAGGACGGGGACAATGACGATGGCCCGCATGTCATCCCGGGGCTTTTCGTCCTCCGGGATGATCGATTCGGTCTTGGTGTCTCGGCTGGTGATGATCTCAGTCCTGTCCGGCTGACGTGTCTTCGCTCTCGAACATCTGCATCGGCTGGCCCGGCATGATGGTCGAGATGGCGTGCTTGTAGACCAGCTGCGAATGGCCGTCGCGACGCAGCAGAACGCAGAAATTGTCAAACGACGTGACAACACCGGTCAGCTTTACGCCGTTGATCAGGAAGATCGTCAGCGAAATCTTCTGCTTGCGAACGGTATTGAGAAAAAGATCCTGCAGGTTCTGAGAACGTTCCGCCATGGCGCCGCTTCTTTCTTTCTTGCCGGTCTTTTTCGACCGGTGTGATTATTGTTCTTGCTGGCAAGGTGGGGAATAGGTCCCCTCGCCCCTCCACCGAAATCAGGTGGTATCAAATCACCGTCTTTTCCGCAATGTCGAAAAAGGCGGATCGAATGCGCTCGGACATGGCGCCTGGGTGACCGTTTCCGATTGTTTGGCCGTCAATTTCAACGATCGGGAAACAAATGCTGGTGGCAGCGGTGATGAAGACCTCGCGGGCGGCGAGCATCTCGTCGCGCGAAAATTCTCGCTCCGTAACCGCTATGCCCAGCTTGGCCGTGACATCCATCAGTCCGGTGCGGGTAATGCCGCGGAGAATGCCGTGTTCGGCCGGACGGGTGACGAGCACGCCGTCCTGATCGACGATCCAGACATTGGTGGCCGCCCCTTCGGTGATCATGCCGCGCGCATCGACGTAGATCGCTTCCTGGGCGCCCTGCTCTTTCGCGGCCTGACGCGCCATGGCGTTCGGAAGCAGTCCGACGGTCTTGATGTCGACGCGGTCCCAGCGGTTGTCCGGGAGAGTGATTGCCTTCAGGCCGTTTTCGTTCTTCTTCGCGATGATCGAGGGATCGGTGATCTTGGCAGTGATAACGAGGCTGGTGGGCGTGTCGGCCGCGGGGAAGACATGGTCGCGCCGGGCGACGCCACGCGTCACCTGGAGATAGAAGAGGCCGTTCTTCACGCGGTTGCGCCGGGCGACTTCGCGGATCACCTGGGTGAGCGCTGCCCGGCTCATCGGGCTATTCATCTTCAGCTCTGACAGCGACCGATCAAGGCGGTCGAGATGGCGGGTCAGGTCGACGATCAGACCGTGGCGGATCTCGCAGACCTCGTAGACGCCGTCGGCGAACTGATAGCCGCGATCCTCGATATGCACCGCCGCTTCCGAATGGGGAAGATAGCGGCCATTAACATAGGAGATCCTGGGCATGGGGAATGAACCTTCAGAAATACTGGATCGAAACGCGGAAGAGCTGTTCGACATGACGAACCGCATCGGCGGCGGCAAAAAGCACGACGCGATCCTTGGCCCTGATCCTCGTGTCACCATTCGGGCGCAGGACCGTCTTGTCGCGATAGATCGCGCCGATCCGCAATCCCGGCGGCAATTCCAGATCCCGGAAGGGCTTGCCGACCAGAGGCGAAGTTTCCAGAGCCTCGGCCTCGATCACCTCCGCCTTACCCTTCTGCACGGCATAGACGGCGCGGATGCGGCCCTTGCGGACATGCTGGAGGACGCGCGAGATCGTGACGGCGCGCGGGTTGATATAGGCGTCGATGCCGATCGAGCCGGCGATATCGTGGAACGACGGGCTGTTGATCAGCGCCATACCCGACTTGCAGCCGAGGCGTTTGGCCATCGCGGCACTCAAGATGTTGGTCTGGTCGTTGTTCGTCAGCGTCACCATCAGGTCGGCGTCCTGAATGTCGGCTTGATGGAGAATGTTCTGGTCGAGCGCCGATCCGTGCAGGACGATGGCGTCCGGCAATTGGTCGGAGACGGTTAGAGCTCGATCGCGGTCGCTCTCGATGATCTTCAGCCGGGTCTTCGGCGACATCTGGCCAATGGTACGGGCAACGTAATGGCCGATATTGCCGCCACCGGCGATGACGATGCGTGCCGCTTCCTGCTCCTCGTGGCCGAAAAGTCCGAGTGTGCGACGGGCATGGTCACGCTGGCAGATGACATAGGCGAGATCGCCGACCAGCAGATGATCCTGAGACTTGGCAACCATCAGCTTACC
>JARXAQ010000336.1 GCA_029865825.1 Rhizobium sp. | reverse complement strand
CCTATTATATCAAATCAAGCGGCTAAACTCCATATTATGGACGAAAAGGCCTTGACGGGGTGATGATTTGATAAGATGGTGCCTCGAACTACTAGGAATTATCGAAAATGACCGACGCGAGCCTGCTGAAAATAGACGCTGATAATTCAATCCCGGCGTACCTCGTCATCGCGCAGCGCATCCGAGAGGATATTCTCTCCGGCGTCTGGCCGATGGGTGCGCGCCTCCCAATCAATCAGATTGTCGAACAGTACGGCGTGAGTGCGATGCCGGTCCGCGATGCGCTAAACCAGCTCCTCGGAGAAGGGCTGGTCACCAACGTCGCGCACAAGGGTTTTGCGATTCCGGTCGTCGACAGCGCTTATATCGGCGACTTTTTTGAGCTGCGACGCGCGATCGAATCCCTGCTCACAGGACGTGCAGCAACAAGGATCGAGGATACCACCCTCGATTTCGTCGAGGAGACTGCGGGCCAGTTCGTCCACCGCGCCCGCGCTGGCGATGTAGCAGAGGCGCTGCGGCTGAACCGGTTGTTTCACCGAACGATTAACCAGTCGGCAGGCAATCCGATGGCACTGGAAATTCTGGAGGGCAGGTCCGCGCTGATCTACGCGCTGCGCCGCAAGCACGGCTATACGGCCGATAAAATCACAGATGTGGAAAACGAGCACGCCGCCATCGTTCGTGCGCTGCGCGCACGCGACCCGGAATGGGCCGAGGCCGCCGCGCGCGCGCATTGCCATAGCGCTAGGGCGTCAAGCCTTAGAGCGTTCAAACAAAAGACCCCGGATTGAGCTGTCTCTTATTGCCTAACGTCCCTGAGGAGGAAACAGTGAAACACATAGACACGGCGCCGCGCTTTGGTGCAATTATTCTTGCTGCGCTTTTGGCGTTCACGACGCACGCCAAGGCTCAGGACCGTACGCTCTTCATCGTGCTGCAAGAAGAGCCGACCTCGCTTGATGCCTGCGACACCAATTATGTCGGCAATAGCCGCGTTTTGCGCAACAACATAACCGAGACGCTGGTCAACATCAGCCCGACGGACGGAAGCATCGTCCAAGGGCTAGCGACTGCGTGGGAGCAGACTTCGCCTACCACATGGCGCTTTAAGCTGCGCCCCGGCGTCACCTTCTCGGACGGCACCCCGTTCAATACTGCTGCCGTTGCCAATGCACTGGCCCGGGCGCAGGTCGCGGTGCTGGGATGCTCGATCCGGGGCAGCAAACTCGGCAAGAACCCCTATACCGCGACAATTGTTGACGATCTAACCATCGACATCACCGGCGAAGCGCCTGATCCGGTCATCCCGTATCGGATGTCGGTTCTGGATATTCCGTCGTTGGCGACCGGCCTGATGGATGCCAAAACCGAAGCCCCGGTAGGTACAGGTCCCTATATGCTGTCTAGTTGGGACAAGGGCAATTCCATTAAGCTTTCAGCAAACCCGGCCTACTGGGGAGACAAGCCGGCCATTCCGGAAGTCGCCTTTGTCTGGCGTGCTGAATCGGCTATCCGAGGCGCCATGATTGATGCCGGCGAGGCGGACCTTGCATTCAACATAGCGCCGCAGGATGCAACCACGCCGCGCGACGTGTCCTTCCTGAATGCTGAAATCACGTTTCTTCGAATAGACACTCAAATCGCGCCGTTCAACGATCGCCGCGTCCGCGAGGCGGTGAACTTGGCCATCGACCGCGATGCCTTGATTGGAACAATCTTCCATAAGGACGTTCAGAAATCGACGCAGATGATCCTACCCTCGGTTGTGGGTTATTCTGCGGACCTCAAGCCTTGGCCTCATGATCCAGCGCGTGCCAAGGCGCTTATCGAGGAAGCCCGGGCCGATGGCGTTCCGGTGGATACTGAGATTGTAATCCATGGGCGGTTGAACCTCTACCCGAACTCGACGGAGTCGATGGAGGCGATCCAAGCGATGTTGACCGACGCAGGCTTCAATGTCCGTCTCAACATGATGGAAACGAAGGTCTGGCTCGAAGAATTGCTCAAGCCCTTTGACGATGGCCGCCCACCAAACTTGTTGCAATCGCAGCACGACAATACCCAAGGAGACGCGGTCTTCACCATTGGGCCGAAGTATCGTTCGGACGGCAACCAATCAACGTTGGCCGACCCAGAAGTGGACCGGTTAATCGACTTAGGCACATCCTCCAACGGACCAGAGCGGGGTAAGGCTTTTGCGGATGCATTCTACCGCATCGAACATGATCTCATCGGCTCAGTTCCACTGTTCAACATGGTTGGCTCTGTGCGAGTTGGGGACGCGGTGAACTACACTCCCGACGTTCAGACCAACAACGAGATCAAGCTGAAGAGCATCACGTTCAAGTAGGAATCTGTGGGCCGGACGCCTGCTTGCCGGCCCGCAGATAAATCCTAGAGGGAATGCAATGTTTGCTTTGATTGCCTATCGTCTCGGACAGGGACTAGCGACGCTGGTAGTTCTGATGGTGACTGTCTTCCTGCTGGTGCGGCTGACCGGCTCGCCGGTCGATCTGTATCTTCCGCTTGATGCTTCAGCTGAGATGCGCGAGGCGCTAACCGCACGGCTTGGCCTTGACCAACCGCTTTGGGCGCAGTTTGCCACATGGCTCGGAGAGGTGCTTCGGCTAGATTTCGGGACGTCGCTGTGGCAGAACAGGCCGGCCATCGAACTGGTAGCCACAGCACTACCTGAGACTCTGGCTCTCGGCGCCATCACGCTGGCCTTGGCCTTCGTCGGCGCGGTGATCATCGGTTCACTTGCAGCGCTAAAGCCGCATGGAATTTTTGACAGCCTAGCCTCGGCCCTATCATTGGCAGGGGCCAGCATCCCGGATTTCTGGTTCGCGCTGATGGCGGTGATGGTTTTCGCCGTAATCCTTGGTTGGCTCCCAACCTCTGGGCCCGGTGGGCCGTTGCATTGGGTTCTGCCCGTCCTGACTCTGGTGCTCCGTCCTTTCGGCATCCTCGTTCAGGTCGTGCGTGGCGCAATGATCGCAACACTGTCGCAGCCCTACATCCGCGCGGCCCGTGCCAAAGGGGCGTTGGAGAGGCGGGTGCTTTTCCGGCATGCCCTGCGCAACGCGATGCTGCCCGTCATAACCATTACGGGCGACTTGGCTGCCCAATTCGCCGGCGGCGTCACGGTAATCGAGACGGTCTTCGGATGGCCTGGTATCGGCAAGCTGATGATCGACGCCATATTACAACGCGATTTCGCGGTTTTGCAGGCGGGGGTCTTGGTGGTGGCCACTCTGATCATCGTGATCAACATTATCATCGACCTTCTTTATGCGGCGATTGATCCGCGTGTGCGCGTATCATGAACGACTCCAATCGCTCGCCACTGCGCCTGTGGCGTTATCTCCTGGCCGACAAGATGGCAACCACGGCCGCCGTATGGCTGTGCATTTTGGTTTTAGGTATGATCGTGGGTCTGACCTTGGTGCAAGATCATGCAGTCAAGATGAACCTAGCCGCACGCAACCTTGCTCCATTTTCGCTTGAAACCGGGTGGCTTTACACCTTAGGCGCGGATTCGCTTGGACGTCCGATCCTTGCTCGGTTGATGGTGGCCTCGACCACCACGTTGGGCATTGCGCTGGCTTCTGTGCTAGTCAGTTTGGTCATCGGCACGCTGATCGGCGTTGTCGCAGGCTTTTTCGGCGGCTGGGTCGGCGCACTGTTCATGCGATTGGGCGATGTGATTTTGTCCTTTCCACTGATGTTGCTGGCTTTGGTGGTTTTGTTCGTCCTTGGTCCGTCGCTTGTGAACCTTGTAATTGTAATGGCCCTCACTCGGATGCCCGTCTATGCCCGCGTCGCCCGGGCCGAGGTGCTGGAAATCCGTGAGCGTCTGTTCGTCGATGCGTCCCGCGCCCTAGGTGCAAGGCCCAGCTGGATCCTATGGACGCACATCCTGCCGCTGGTCGCCCCGACGCTTCTGACAACAGCCTCGGTCAACCTTGCAATCGTCATGCTATTTGAATCCGGTCTCTCCTTCTTGGGTCTTGGCGTGCAGCCTCCGAGCGTGAGCTGGGGTCTGATGGTTGCCCAAGGCCGAGCATACCTATCGCAGGCCTGGTGGCTGGCTTGCTTCCCTGGCCTGGCGATCATGCTAACGACCATGGCCTTCAACATATTGTCCAGCTGGTTCCGCACGGTGACTGATCCCGCGCAACGCTGGCGGCTGGAGCGGCGGACATGACTATGCTCAACATCGAAAACCTTGGCGTCTCGTTCTGGTCGCGCAACAGGCAGGTACGGGTGCTGAAAGATGTCAGCTTCTCGATCTCAAAGGGCGAAATCGTCGGCGTGCTCGGCGAAAGCGGCTCTGGCAAGTCGGTAACAGCTGCAGCGATAATGGGTCTAATCGAGCAACCTCCAGGCCGGATCGAAGCGGGTCGCATCCTGTTCAATGGCGTTGACGTTCTGGCCCTACCGCGTGAGGCTCACCGCGCGCTTTGCGGCAAAAGACTCGCGATGATCTTCCAGGATGCACTCGCGGCACTCAATCCTGTGCAGCCAGTCGGCGAACAGATCGCCGAGTTGTTCGTCATCCACGGCCTTGCCGACCTGCCCACCGCCAGGGCGCGCGCGACCGACCTACTAAAGCAGGTGGGGATTGCCGATCCCGCCGTGCGAGGCCGGGCGTATCCGCACCAGTTTTCCGGCGGCATGCGTCAGCGAGTGATGATCGCCATGGCCATTGCGCTGCATCCCGATCTCATCATCGCGGATGAGCCAACGACGGCGCTGGACGTGACCGTTCAGGCGCAGATCGTGAGCCTTTTGCGCAGCATCCGAGACACCAGTGGCTCGGCAATCATGTTGATCACGCATGACCTTGGAGTCGTTGCCGAATGTGCCGACCGGGCCGTCGTCATGTATGCCGGCACCGTGGTCGAGGATGCTCCAATCAGCAGTCTATTCGATGCGCCGGCACATCCGTACACTCGCGGCCTTCTGGCATCTCGGCCACGGATCGGGGCTGAGACGTTGACGCTGGAACCCATTCCTGGCACCCCACCCGATCCGGCCTATCCGCCCACTGGCTGCGCCTTCCATCCGCGCTGCTCGTTAGTCGGTGATCTTTGCCGCACCACAGCTCCCGCTCTGCGCGACTTTGGTATTGGGCGGGTAGCTTGCCATCATGCCGGGAGAACACCATGAACACGCCACTCCTCCGCGTCGAGAATCTGACCAAGGTTTTTGGCACCAAGAAAGGCGTTTTTGGGAATGCCGATGGCGTTCGCGCTGTCGATGGCGTGTCGCTTAGCATCGAGGCCGGTCAGACGCTCGGTTTGGTGGGGGAAAGCGGGTCGGGCAAAACAACCTTTGCTCGCTGCATTCTGCGGCTTATCGAGCCGTCGGCAGGCCGAGTCCTGTTTAACGGTGAGGACATACTGACCGCGACGCCAGCGCGTCTGCATGCTTTGCGCCGCGACATTCAGGTGGTGTTCCAAGACCCCTACCAGCAGCTCAACCCCCGTTTGACTGTGGCCGAGATCATTGGTGAAGGGTGGCGCATTCATCCGGGCCTGCTGGCGCGCGAGCGATGGGCAGGCCGGGTCGGAGAGCTCTTGCAGTCGGTCGGTCTTTCGCCTGACTACCGCGACCGCTATCCGGGAGAGTTTTCAGGCGGCCAGCGTCAACGTATCGGCATTGCGCGGGCGCTGGCGATGAATCCTAAACTGATCATATGTGACGAACCAGTCTCGGCGCTGGACGTCTCGGTCCAGGCCCAGGTCGTAAACCTCCTGCGCGAAATTCAGCGTCAGACAGGAGTGGCGCTGCTGTTTGTTGCCCATGACCTAGCCGTGGTCCGCCACATCGCTGATCAGGTCGCGGTGATGTATTTAGGGCGCATCGTAGAGTATGGCGCTGGGCGCGTCGTTCTTGGTAAGCCCAGCCACCCCTATACACGCGCGCTGGTATCTTCGATACCCATCGACCACCCGTCTGAGCGTGGTCATATGGGACGGATCTTGCTGGCCGGGGACCCTCCCAGCCCTGCTGACCCGCCTTCTGGATGCCGTTTCCGCACACGCTGCTGGATAGCCGAAGCCAAGTGTGCAGACGCTACCCCTGATCTGATTCCGCGTCCCGGCGCCGACCACCCTGTCGCCTGTATACGTGTCGGCTCGGGTCAGGTCGTTTGAACCCATTTCGGCAGTGGAATAACATGCGGATTTCTTCCTGCTGTCGCCCCGTCGTTCGCATCCACCCGTACGCAGCCTGGCATATAGTTTCGGCTTCGCGAGTTTTCGTATTTGGTCATTTCTACATCGTTGGTTTGTGTAGATTTCTCGGTGAGCTGACTCGGCACCCCCTATCAGACTGCGCCGGGTCAGGGGTAACGCATTCCTTTGATGCAAGCAGCTTTTCGAGCAGTTTTGAGCGGGTGATCGGTTAATCGGATGCGGTCAGTTATCAAGCCTGTTGTGCGGCTCAACTACAACGCCTGGCCGGAATCGAGCCAAGCGGAACTGGTGCAAAATCGGCTATTAATTCGTAACTGACTGCGCCGGATGAATTCCCAGACACTCTTGCTTGACTCCTTTTTACATGGATGTATACCAGTATATCGGTATCTAGAACCGTCACCGATGGTGACAAACATCGGACGCTGACCATGGATCACAATCCGTTCTCCACATCCGCTCATCGCGAGGCGCTTTTCCGAATAGAGGAAACCGTGGAGAACGGGCCATATGCTGCCAATTGGGCGTCCCTGCACTCCTATGGCTTTCCCGACTGGTACGTGGACGGCAAATTCGGTATCTTCATCCACTGGGGTCCCTCTTCCGTCGCAGGCTACCATTCGGACTGGTACGCTCGCGAGATGTACCGGGAAGGGACCAAAGCGTTTCAGTATCATCTGGAAACATTCGGTAAACACGATGAGGTCGGCTATAAGGACCTTATTCCCCGCTATACCATGGAAAATTTTGAACCGGACCGGTGGGCGTCCTTGTTCCGGCAGGCGGGTGCCCAATTCGTCGTTCCCTTAGCCGAGTACCACGACGGCTTTGCTGAATACGACAGCAGTTTCACGCCTTACAAGGCAACTGCCATGGGACCGAATCGTGACCTGCTCGGAGATTTGTTCTCATCCTTGCGCAAGGTCGGCATTACGACTGGCTGCTCTAGTCACTATGCGGAAAACTGGTGGTTTTTTAACGGCGGCGTTAAGTTTCCCTCCGACGTCCAGGATCCTGCTTTTGCAGCGCTATACGGGCCAGCCCAGCGCGAAGAGTTGCCTGCTAACCATGAGTTTATGAAGCATTGGCTTTGTCGTACGTGTGACTTTGTCGAAAAATACCGGCCATCTCTCGTTTGGTTTGACGGTTGTTTCAACGGCATTGAGCAAAAGCTTTACGAACCCTATCTGAAGCAGTTCGCCGCATTTTACTTCAATCGATCGGTAGCTTGGGGCCAGAAGGTCGCCATCAACTACAAGCATTTTTCGTTCCCCGACGATGTCGGCGTGCGGGACTACGAACGCGGCCAACTTAGTGATATCACCCACCCGTTTTGGCAGACCGACACGGCGATGGCGAGGAACACCTGGATCTACATCAGGGACGCCGTCTATAAGGATGCTGAGGTTCTCATCGGCGATCTCGTCGATATCGTCAGCAAGAACGGCGCTCTGTTGCTCAACATAGGGCCAAAGCCGGACGGCACGATCCCTGAGCCCGAAGTCGCGCGGCTGGAAGCGATCGGACGCTGGCTGGCTGTCAATGGCGAGGCAATCTATCACACTCGGCCCTGGACTATTTTTGGAGAGGGCCCCAGCAGAATTGAGGAGGGACACTTCACCGATACGCACCGTCAGGCCTATACCAGCAAGGACATCCGCTTCACGCAGCGAAATCCCGAACGGATCCACGACGAAATCCTTTATGCGACGGTCCTTGCCTGGCCTGACGATGATCGCGTCTTGATCCGTTCGCTGGCGGACGGATCCGGCCTGCATACCCGAGGCATCCGCCGCATTGACCTTCTCGGCGGACCTTCGGATTTGGAGTGGACCCGCAACGAAGACGGTCTTTCGGTCATTTTGCCTCCGCACAGACCCTCGGAGGTTGGCCTTTCGCTCCGTCTTTATCTCGAACCGCGACGGGCGCAGCGCAGGCATCAAAATCCAACCCATGAGCATGGCCCTAGCTATGACGAATAGCGCAGCCTGCTGTACGAAACCGGGCCGATTTGTCGAAGGAACCGAACGCTTTGCTTTACCTGGCGATCGTTTGACCGATGCTGTGACAGTTGAACCCAGGCGTAAGAACTTCGATGGATTGGTCGCCGAATGAAAGCCTTTGTGCTGCACGGAAAAGAAGATTTGCGGCCAGCCGAGCTTCCGGTTCTGCAGCCGTCGACCGGTGCGGTTATCGTGCGCGTGCGGCGCGCGGGGATCTGCGGTTCCGACATCCACTATTTCTCGCATGGCCGGGTCGGCAACTTCGTGCCGAAGCGACCGTTTGTTCTCGGCCATGAGTTCGCTGGCGAGATCGTCGCTCTTGGTGCAGGGGTCGATCCTTCCCTTGAAGGACGACGGGTTGCCGTCGATCCGTCAATGCCGTGCGGGGTGTGCCAGCACTGCCGCAACGGTCGGTATAACCTATGTCTGAATATGCGCTTCTACGGTTCGGCAAGCTGTGATCCGCATATCGATGGCGGCTACCAGGAATTCGTCGCCGTCCCCGTGAGCAATTGCGTTGAGGTCGCGGAGGGTGTCACGTGGGGGGAGGCCGCCATGACCGAGCCTCTTTCGGTTTCAATCCATGCCGTCAATCGGGCGGGAGCGGTCGGTGGTAAAACGGCACTCGTAACAGGGGGTGGAGCAATCGGCCAATTGATCGCGCTTGTCCTGCGTGCCTTCGGCGCGAGCACGATCGCGCTTAGCGACGTTGCCGCCTTTCCGCGAGAAGTGGCCGTCAGATGCGGTGCTGATTTTGCAATAGATGCTGCGGATTTCGATTTTTTCGGCAGAGCGAATGCTGCTGTATCAGACGGTTTCGATTTTGTCTTCGAAGCGTCGGGCTCGCCCAAGGCTCTTGAGCAGGCGATCAGTGTGGCGCGGCGCGGTGGAACGATCGTTCAGGTTGGCACCCTTCCTACTCCAGTCACCGCGTCGATCAACGGCGTCATGCAGAAAGAACTCAATCTGCTCGGCTCGTTCCGCTTCGCGCATGCATTTCAGGCAGCGTTGGACCTTATCGCCTCCCGCCGGATCGACGTCAAACCGCTCATAACCGGCGTATTCGCTCTCGAAGACATGGAAGTGGCCATGCACGCGGCGATCAGCAAGACTAACTCCATCAAGATCCAGGTTGAACCATGAATTATAATGTCCTTGGCAAAGCGCAGTTTTCAGTGTCGAGCCTTAGTTTCGGTGCTTCTTCCCTTGGAGGCGTGTTCCATGACATTGACGAGGCCGAAGCAATCGCCACAGTCCATGCAGCGCTTGACGCCGGAATCAACTATTTCGACGTTGCTCCGGCTTATGGCGGCGGAAAGTCCGAAGCCGTTCTTGGGAAAGCGCTCAAAGGCGTCGATCGGAGCCGCTACAATCTGTCAACAAAGGTTGGCAAATATACCGATCCAAACACTTATGGGCGCGATACGCTCGACTATTCCCGCGAGCGTATCCGTCGCTCGGTGGAGGAAAGCGCAAACACGCTGGGTGTCGACTTCTTCGACATCATCCACATTCACGACATCGAGTACCAGGACCGCAAGCACACCGAATGGGCATTGACCGAAGGCCTTGAGGCTGTTCTCGAACTGAAGCGTGAAAGCCGGATCGGGGCAGTGAGCTTCGGCATTTATCCGGTCGACCTATGGCAGCGGATCCTTTCAACGTTGCCAGTCGATGCGGCGTTAATTCACAACCACTACTGCCTCAACGACACGCGTCTCCTCGAATTGCTGCCTCTTGCACGGCAAAACGGGGTTGGCATCATCAACGCTTCGCCGTTCGCAAGCGGTCTGCTCACCGATCGTGGACCCGCCGATTGGCATCCGGCCGGCGACACAGAGCGTGAGGTATTTAAGGCGGCGGCCCAATTCTGTCAGGAGCAGGGCACCTCGATTGCGAAGCTGGCCTTCCAGTTTTCGACACAGCATCCGGATATACCAACGACAATGTTCAGCACGGCAAACCGCGGTTCTCTTGAACGGTGTCTCGCGTGGCACTCGGAAGCTTACGATGTGGCTCTCGTCACGGAAGTTCGGAACATCCTCGCACCCGTTGCCAACCGGGACTGGTTCTGATGCGCATCGATGCACACCAGCATTTTTGGAATTACAGCGACCACCCACGCGACTACGTCTGGATGACCGACGAGTACGCTTCGCTCCGCCGAAACTTTGGTCCTTCGGACTTGAAGCCAATACTCGATGAGAATGGCTTCAGCGGTTCCGTCGTCGTTCAGGCCCGCGAGCTTTCTTCGGAAACAGCACATCTTTTGAAACTTGCGGCGGAACATTCCTTCATTCTCGGTGTGGTCGGTTGGCTCGATCTTTGCAATTCCAAGGTGGAGGCGCAGATAGCGTCGTTTGCGAATGACCGAAAACTTCGCGGCCTGCGGATGCTGATCCACGACCGCCCGGATCCTGACTTTGCCATGTCTTCTGAGCATGTGGAGGGTGTAAGCCTCCTGGAGCGGTACGGCCTAACCTATGATCTTCTTTTGAAGCCTCCACACATCCTCAGCGCGACGAGGCTGGTGGCGCGGTTGCCGAACCAGCTATTTGTCGTCGACCACATTGCCAAACCCGATATCGCTTCGGGGCTTTTCGAGCCGTGGGGGCGAGAACTGGCCATCCTCGCAAAGCACGACAACGTCTACTGTAAACTTTCCTCGCTTGTGACGCAGGCGGTCTGGGAGCGCTGGTCGCCCGCAGAAATAACACCCTATCTTGACCACGTGCTGGAGGTCTTTGGGGCCGAACGGCTGATGATCGGATCGGACTGGCCCGTCTCAACTGTTGCCGCCGACTACCGGACAACGGTCAATGTCGTCCTGGAATGGACTGGCAGATTAAGCGCTTCCGAGCAGGCCGCCATTCTAGGCGGGACCTGCCGGCGGTTTTACGGATTGGAGGTTCCATGACAAAGCCTCGACGCTTCGGGATGGTCATTGGTCTCAAAGAGGATCGTGCGAAAGACTATGTTGCCCTTCATGCCGGACCGGGCGTCCGCGATCTTCTCACTGCTGCACACATTCGCAACTTCAACATATTCGTGACCCGGATGCCGGACGGCAAACTCTACGAATTCGCATACTACGAGTACTGGGGTAGCGACTACGAGGCGGACATGGCTGCGATGATGAGGGATCCGGGCCACGTCGCCTGGCTTGACGTCTGCGATCCGATGCAGGTTCCGCTGCCTGGCCATACAAGCTGGGCTGAGATGGAGCAGATCTATTTCAACTGGTAACGCGCACTATTCAATGTCACCCATGGTCAACCATGGAGTTTGACCGAATTTTTGGCTTGGCGAAATTGACTTAGTCAGGCGGTTACCAGAAAATCTTAAAGGGGGCGGTGGAATGGCAATAGTGCGCGCGTTGGTTTTGGAACGGCAGAATGAGCTCGCAATCCGTGACATTGAGCTGCCGCTTGAAACTGGGCCGGGGCAAGTACGGATCCGCATTCACACAGTCGGCATCTGCGGCTCGGACGTCCACTATTACACGCATGGCCGGATTGGCCCTTTCGTCCTGAACGCGCCGATGGTGTTGGGGCACGAGGCCGCGGGAACAGTGATAGAGGTGGGCGAGGGCGTCACGCACCTGAAGGTTGGGGACAGAGTTTGCATGGAGCCTGGCATCCCCGATGCAAATTCGAGGGCAAGCCGGCTGGGCATGTACAACATCGATCCCGCCGTATCGTTCTGGGCAACACCGCCCGTCCACGGGGTGCTGACTTCACAGGTTGTGCATCCCGCCGTGTTTACCTTCAAACTGCCCGACGCCGTAAGTTTCGCAGAGGGCGCGATGGTGGAGCCGTTTGCAGTCGGTATGCAGGCTGCCGCCAAAGCGAGAATCGCCCCTGGAGATACTGCGGTCGTCCTAGGCGCGGGTCCGATCGGCACGATGGTCGCTATCGCTGCTCTTGCTGGCGGCTGCGCCCGTGTCATCGTCGCTGATTTTGCTCAACCGAAACTCGACATCGCCGGGCAGTATCAAGGAGTGCTCCCGATCAATATCCAGAAAAAGTGCCTCTCCAAAGAAATTGCACAACTTACTGACGGGTGGGGCGCAGATGTCGTTTTCGAGTGCTCGGGCTCGCCGAAGGCATGGGAGACGATCACGTACCTCCTGCGGCCAGGCGGCGCCATCGTAGCCGTCGGACTTCCCGTTAGTCCAATCGCATTCGATGTCTCGACTGCATCCATTAAGGAACTTAGGATCGAAACGGTTTTCCGGTACGCCCATCAGTACGAGCGGGCGATTGCCCTGATCGCGTCCGGGCGGGTGGATCTGAAGCCACTTATCTCAGAAACATTTGATTTCAAGGATTCAATCCAAGCATTTGACCGCGCTGTCGAGGCGCGCCCGGCCGACGTTAAGCTTCAAATCGTATTCGATTTGTAGCCGGGCACGGATTGCGCTCGCTTGCTTTTCCTTGAAGGCTTTGATGCTGTTGCGTGTCACCTTCATCAAGCAGCCTTGGTTTGATCTAAAATGTTCCTCCGGCGATGCCGAAGCTCATAGCGCGTTCACGGTCGAGAGCTCGTCAGATATTATGTCTGGATTGGAAAAATCAGCCCTGGGAGCGTGTTGGAGGGGAGGGCCGTGAGTTTCACTATCATTGATTCCTGTATCCTCTTCAACGGAATGCATCTCCTGTTGACATCCATCCACTGATCATTATACCAATATACTGGTATTGTCGGATTAGTCGACACTCTTTGGGAGGAGAATTTCATGCGCACCACTCGCCGCGCCACGACCATACTTGCACTCATGACCTCTGCCGCCTTCATGGCCGGCATCTCGCCCGCACTAGCAGAGGATATTCGCCTCGATTTCTGGACAGAGTTCACCTCCGCCCCGGAACTGCCTGTGCTTGAGCAGATCGTCAAGGACTTCAACGCCGCCAATCCTGGCATCCAGGTTGTTCACACGGGTTTCGAGAACACGCCGTATGAGACGACATTGAAGACCAGCTTCGCGGGTGGAAACCCCGCCGACATCGTCGAGTTGAACGGTGGTGCGAACATGTTCCAGTACGCCGAGGCCGGTGGACTTCTGGACCTTACGGAGTTTGTTACATCGAAGAAGGAACTCATCGCGCCGGGTCTTGAGAGCTGGTACCAGTTCGGCGGAAAGTCCTATGGCGTACCGCTGGGCCTCTCGATCGGCAACCTGCTCTGGTACAACAAGGACATGCTTGCCGAAAAAGGCGTGGACCCTTCCACGTTGAACACGTGGGATGGCCTTCTTGCCGCAGCCCAGAAATTCAAGGACGCCGGCGTCGATCCCATCGCATTCGGCAACTCAGAGGGCTGGCCGGGCAACCATCTGTTTAATCACCTGATCCTGCGGCTGCTTGGGCCGGATGACTATATCAAGATTGCGCTGCAGACTTTTGACAAGTCCGTGTCGTCGGAAAAAACCTGGTCGTCGCCGGAATCCGTCAAGGCCTGGGAACTCTACAAAGGGCTGCTCGACAAGGGCTTCTTCACTGCCGGCTATCTGTCCGACGACTATCCGACGGCATCCAACCTCTTTTTGACGGGTAAGGCTCCGTTCTTCTCGATGGGGTCGTGGTTCCTTGGTAACATCGAGAGCACAGCGCCAAAAGGGCCATTTGGGGTCATCGCCTTTCCGTCGGTTGAGGGTGCGCCCGGCAAACAGACCGATCTGGTTACAAACGGCCTCGTCGTCACGATTACCGCTGCTTCAAAGCATCCGGAAGAAGCCAAAAAGTTCCTCGACTACCTGACTAGCGAGCCTGTGCAGAAAAAATGGTCAGAAGCGACCCAGCGTCTGCTACCCTACACCTATGACACCTCGACCTGGGCGTACTCCGACCGCGCTAAGGAGGTCGCTACGCTGCTCTCCAAGGCGACGAATTCGGTTGCCTTCCTTGACATGATCGAAGACCAGACCTGCAACGTTCCGTGGGTCTGGAACGCGAGCCAAGGCATCCTGACAGGTGACCTTACCCCGCAGTCCGCAGGCAAAGAACACGATACCTGCGTGACCGAGCTCCGGGAAACCAAAGGTTTCTAAGAGCTTCAATATGGCAGCCCGCGATCCGCGGGTTGCCGGTTTCGATTAGGGAGAAAGCCGTGTCGCGCTCTGTTCGGCAGGGAGGAATGAGGAAATGGTTCGATCGCAATGCGTTCGTTCTCTTTCTCGCCCCTGCATTTCTGTTTTATACAGTGTTTTGGATTCTACCGATGCTCGGCGCCGTGGCGATCAGCTTCACTCGGTGGAACGGCATCGGATTCGACCGGATCCGGTGGGTAGGGATCGCAAACTATGTCAAGCTTCTCGGCGACAGGTTCTTCTGGACTTCGCTCCAGAACAACATGATCTTCGTCTTCGGCGCATTGGTGTTCATCGTCGGACTTTCACTGACCGTCGCACTGATCCTCGACACGAAGCCTCGGTTTCATGCGTTTTTTGCTACTGCCTTTTTCTTTCCCATCGTCCTCTCATCGGTGGTGATAGGCTTACTGTTTACGCTGTTTCTCAGCCCGACCACAGGCATTGTCAACGGAATTGCGGGAACGCTCGGCCTGACGTCGCTGCAGAACGTGCAGTGGTTGGGGAACCGCGACACCGCCACGTGGAGCATTCTTGCCGTCTATATCTGGCGGGAGTTCGGTTTCTCCGTGCTTCTCTTTGCCGCCGGACTTCACGCTGTTTCCCGCGACTACATCGAGGCCGCACGCATCGACGGAGCAGGGCCTTTCAATGTGCTGCGGCACATCACCATCCCATTGATCCGTCCCGTCATGATGGTCGTCATCGTCCTGGCCGTCACCAATGCCTTTCTGATGTTCGATATGGTTATGGTGATGACCGGCGGCGGGCCGTTCCACGCCTCTGAAGTTTTGAGCACCTACATGTACTACCAAGGCTTCACCCGTGGCGACATGGGCTACGGCACGGCAATTGCGGTCGTTCTTTTCATCATCGTCATGATCGTGACCGCCGGACAGATTGCTCTGTCGCGCGTCGGCCGGAAAGATGCCCAATGAAATTCAAAGATTTCCCACTCTATGCCCGTATGGCTGCCTGGATGCTCTTGCTGCTCTTGACCGCCAGCGTCATCTTTCCATTCTTCTGGATGGTCATGACGTCGTTCAAATCTCTCGAAGAGTACGCTCGCAACCCGTTCTGGATTCCCTCCACTTTCGAGATTCGTAACATCACGGAGGCTTGGCAGATCGGCAATTTCCTTCGGTTGTATGCCAACTCCATGTTCATCACCCTCGTATCGGTCACAGGCATCGTGGTGTCCTGCGGGGCGGCGGGCTATGCATTCGCGCATTTTCGTTTTCCCGGCAAGACGCTGCTTTTCTTCTACTTTCTTGCTGGCATGATGATCCCGCCGCAGGTCATCCTGATCCCCGCGTTCAAGATGATGAGCATGATGGGACTGGTAAACACATATGCCTCCGTCATCCTCACCTATCTGGCCTGGGTGCCGTTTGCGATCTACTTCTTCCGGGCCTATTTCGCCGGAATTCCCAAGGAACTCGTCGAGGCGGCGCGTATAGACGGAGCGTCAGAACTGTCGATTTTCTTCCGGATCATGCTGCCGCTGGCAAAACCCGCCGTCGTCACCGTTGCCATCATCTATTTCGTCTGGATCTTCAACGATTTCATGTGGCCTCTCGTCTATCTCAACAACAACGAGGTGCGAACGGTGACGCTCGGAATGATGAACTTCCAGGGCCAGTATTCATCAGCGACGACGTTGAAGACCGCAGCCCTGATGCTGGCGACGCTGCCGCCTGTCATTGTCTTCCTTATTTTTCGCCGCCAGATTCAGGGCGGGCTCGTTGAAGGGGCACTCAAGTCATGAATACGCATTCTTCCACGTCTAATCCAGGAAACGTCCCGATGTCTGATGACAAGAAATTGCCCACCCTCAAGCAACCAGCATCGCTCATGTTTCACTGGAGTTTCGATGCCGGGGGCGCTGGTCCGGCCCAGGATCTGGCGTCCAAACGCTCCGATGTCATCGGCGGTGTGCATACGTTCGTCCGCGGGCCGGGAAAAGGCTTGGCACTTCGCTTCGACGGCTTCACCACGTTTCTTGAACGGGCTTCTGGCCCCGCCTTGACTTCAGGTTCGTTCAGCGTGGAGGCGTGGATTGCGCCGGGAGCTTTCCCGTGGTGCCTGGCGCCGATCGTCGATATGGCTCCGAAACAGGGCGAGGGGTTCCATCTCTCGCTTGACGCCTATGGTCATATCGTTTTTTCCGTTGCGCTCGACGGCGAGGTCGTGGTGGTGCGGTCGCCTGAGCCATTGAAGCTGACCACGTGGCATCACGTGGCGGGTGTTTATGAAGCGGGCCGGGGCCTGACATTGTGGGTCGGTGGCACGCAGGTCACTGAGCAGTTGCATGGTGGCATGTTCCGACCCGCCGTAGACGGATCCGCTGTGCTTGGGCGTTCGCGCATTGAACTGGCTGCGACGGGCGGTATCCGCATCGCGTCGCACCTTCCGATCACCAATTACCTCGATGCCCTCGTTGACGATGTGAAGGTCCACCAGGGCATACTCTCGAAGTCGGAGATCGCCTCAACGCTTGCCGCCGTCGGCGCTCCGCAACCGCCGCCTCTTCCTGTGCGAAAGCTGCCGTCAGGCGCACCCGGCAAGGGCAAGTTCGGCGCGTTCTACACGCGTCTTTCCTACTATGACGCCTGGGATCGGCGTTGGCGCGTCGGCGATCATCCGGACGTCGTGGTGCGTTTCGACGACGAGGCCTACCGTCTGGTATTCTGGCGCGGTACCAACTACATCCCGTGCTGGGCCAGTGAAGAGGGCATCTGGTACACCAACGAATTCAACGAGACGTGGGGTCATGGCGCGACAGGATGTGCCGAGCCCATGTCCGACAAGCACTGCGCCTACTCGCATGTTCGAGTTATCGAAAGCAGCGACGCGCGGGTCGTCATCCACTGGCGTTACGCCCTCGTCGACGTGCTAGGTGTGCGGCCGCGCAAGGACCCGGTCTCCAAGTGGAGCGACTGGAGCGACGAGGTCTACACAATTTACCCGGACGGAACCGGGACGCGCAAAATCACGCTGCATTCGACGCAGCCCCTGGACCCTCACGAGTTCCAGGAAACCATCGTCGTTCTTTCGCCAGGGCAGCGTCCAGATGACGTGCTCGATGCGGAGGCTTTGACGATGGCCAACATGGCAGGCGAGGAGCATACCTATTCCTGGGCGGGCGGCCCTCCGCAGGTGATAGACAAGCCGGATCGCTGCAACGTGCAGGTCGTCAACACCAAATCCGCGACCAAGCCTTTTCTGATCGTGTCGGACGGTCATTGCCTGAAACGCGATTTGTCGAAGTCCGACCGTCCGGTGTTTCCGGTCTACAAAAACGAGATCAGGCCACCCCAACTGTTTCCGTGGTGGAACCACTGGCCGACCGCCGAGCTGCCGTCCGATGGCCGATTTGCGGAAGCCCCCGACCGCGCGGCGCATTCGTCGCTGCTGACGGGGATGGAGTGGGAAGACTATGAGGTGACGCCGACGTCGCGTACCCGCGTCCATCTGCATGGCATGAGCCGGAAGCGCGCGAGGGACCTCGTGCCGCTTGCCAAATCCTGGTTGCATCCCGCCCCGCTGCAAGTGAGCAGCCAGGGCGTTCGTGCCGAAGGCTACGACATTCTCGAGCGCGCATACGTCCTGTCCAGCGAAAGCGGCGTAACAGCCATTTCCGCGACTGTCGAGGCGAGCCGTGGAAACCCTGTCGTCAACCTCGCGATCATCGTCCGCAATTGGCAGGGTGATACCCATCCCGCCCTTGCGATCAATGGAGTAAGCGTCGCAAGAGGGGTGGACTACCGCATCGGCCACCGGACTTTGCTGGAAAGCGAGGACCTGCTGGTCTGGATCCGGCTCTCCGCCGAGCAGCCCCTGCAGCTCGACATCGGCGTCGTATCGACTGCCTCAGAGCCGGCAGCGAAGCCCATAACGAAAGCGAAAGCATGACCCGGACGCAGACTGGAAGGAAACGCTGATGTCGAGCCTTACGATCACCAACCTTAAGAAGTCGTTCGGTGCACTCGACATCCTGCACGGCATCAACCTCGATATCCGTCAAGGAGAGTTCATTGTCTTTGTCGGGCCGTCCGGATGCGGCAAGTCCACCCTGTTGCGAACGATTGCGGGACTGGAGGAGATCACTAGCGGAACGATCGCCATCGACGGCGAGGTCGTCAACGACCTGACGCCCGCAGAGCGGCAGATCGCCATGGTGTTCCAAAGCTACGCGCTCTATCCGCACATGACAGTATTCGACAACATGGCGTTCGGATTGAAGATGGCGAAGGTCGGAAGGCCGGAGATCGAGCGGCGGGTGCGAGAGGCAGCCGAGATGCTACAGTTGACGCCTTTGCTTGAGCGTCTGCCAAAGCAGCTTTCCGGCGGTCAGCGGCAGCGCGTAGCGATTGGACGTGCTATCACACGCGACCCGAAACTGTTCCTATTCGACGAGCCTTTGAGTAATCTCGATGCGGCTCTTCGCGTTGCAACACGCATCGAGATCGCCTCGCTGAAGGCGCGGATGCCGGATGCGACGATGATCTATGTCACCCACGACCAGGTCGAGGCCATGACCCTGGCCGACCGTATCGTGGTTCTGAACACCGGGCGCATCGAGCAGGTTGGTACACCACTTGAGCTTTATCACACGCCTGCCAACAAGTTTGTCGCTGGGTTCATCGGCTCGCCTGCGATGAATTTCGTTTCGGTCTTGAATGGTGCGGAAGGACTGCAGACGGCGAGCGGGGAGGTCGTTCTCCCGGCGAACGGCACTGCTACCACGCTCGGCATCAGGCCCGAAGACCTCAGTTTACACAACGGCGGCCCGGTTCTCTTGCGGGGTCGCGTTTCCTTCATCGAAAGCCTTGGCGAACTTGTCATGGCCTATGTCGATGTGGGAGAAGGAGAACCGATCATCGTCAAGTTGCCGGGATCTTCGACGATCGCGACCGGAGAGGCCATCGCCCTACAGGCTGAGGCGGGTC
Organism: Rhizobium sp.; assembly: GCA_029865825.1. Classification (GTDB taxonomy): domain Bacteria; phylum Pseudomonadota; class Alphaproteobacteria; order Rhizobiales; family Rhizobiaceae; genus Allorhizobium. The sequence continues at coordinate 6,238 of JARXAQ010000336.1, read as the reverse complement.
GCATCAAGCTTTTCGAGGCAGATGGCACATCGATCGGCACAGGCCAATCATAAAGGCCATTAACTTAGAAAGCCGGATACGGGAAACCGCGTCCGGCCTTGTTTTTATGCGCTCTTGTTCGCTGAGCGTGTATATTCCTCAAGGAATTCGCTGGCGTCCGATGCGAAATAATCCCGTTTCTCGACGATCAGACGTCGGATCGACAGGAACACCCGGTCGAGATGGACTTTCATTCCGGCCGCTGCAGCCTCCGGGTCCCGCATCTTCAGACCGTCAACGATCGCCATGTGTTCGGCAAGCACGATGTCGAGATGGTTTGGGCCAGGAATGGCCAGCCGACGCACACGGTCGAGCTGGGCCTTGGCTTCATTGACGATCTTCCAGATGCGCTGTGACGTGCCGAACTCGCAGATCATCGAGTGGAAGGCTTCGTCCAATTCGTAGAATTCGTCGTAATCCCGCTCAGCGGCCAGACGGTGCTGCTGGTGCATGTTGAAGTCGAGCTGACGCTCGAAACCCGGCGTCATCCGGACCGCTGCGAGCCGCACCACTTTCATTTCAAGGGCGTCGCGGACGAGCTGACCGTCGAACACCGTCTGCAGGTCGATCTGCGATACAAAAGTGCCGCTGTTCGGCACGACGGTCACGAGGTTTTCCGAACTGAGACGGAGCAATGCCTCACGCAACGGGGTACGGGAGATCTCCAGCTGCTCGCAGAGCATTCGCTCGTTGATGATGCTGCCCGGTGGAAGCGCCAGGATGATGATCGCCCTGCGCAAGGCCTCGTAGACCTGAACGGCCTTGGGCTGAGACAGATCCAGCTTTTTTGTCAGGCCCTCCGGGATAACTGATATCCCGGTTTCGAGGGCCTCGAGTTCTTCTGGTGTTTTCTTCCTGGGTCTCGGCATCGCACAGCATCCTTTACTTTAACCGTTACCGCACCGGCGCTGGTCTTTCAAGTGTGCCCTTGCTGGGCAGCGCCAACAATCTCTCGCAACAAGCATTTGACACTCTTGTTATACCAGTATATTGGTTATTTTAATGAGACCGCAATTGGTAATTTAAGCGGCGCAAGAGACGGGCGGGGAGGCAGAAATGGCTGTGCAGGAAAGGGTGGCCCTGTGGGGGAGCAGACAGTCTTGGCGATTTGTGGCCTCTCTGTCATCGCGCGAATTCCTGCTCGTGTTTATCAATCTGGCAATCTTCAGTTATCTCGCCTTCATGCGTCCAGACGTGTTCCCGACATGGACGAATATCAAGGCCGTTCTGTCATTGATGTCGTATGACCTGCTGATCGCAGTTGCCATGACCGTGGTCCTGATTGCACGCGGTCTCGATCTCTCGGTCGGTTCCGTTTTAGCCCTGTCGTCAGTGGTCATGGCGATGCTGATGCGGGATCAATACCCGGTCATTCCATCGCTCATCGCAGGGCTGTTGACTGCACTCGCCTGCGGCCTGATCAATGGTCTATTGATTGCACGGGCTGGCATTCTACCGTTTCTGGTCACGCTTGGAATGATGTCTGTCGCGCGTGGCATAGCGACGGTTCTGACGACAGGGCAGTATATCAGCTTCCCAAAGGCGGATCGCTGGTTCACGAAGTTCGGCCGCTTTGAGTTCCGCCTTCCGATCGGTGAGAGTGTCTACGGCATTCCCTTGCCGCTGCTGGTTACGCTCGCCGCGATTACGGCCTTTGCTTTGCTGCTGATCTACTGGACGCCACTTCGCAAGATCTTCTACGTCGGCGAAAGTCCCGAAGCGGCCCGACTTTCAGGCATCAAGGTGGAGCGCCTGACGATCACAGTCTATCTCCTCTCGGCGTTCTTTGTCTGGATCGCGGCCGTGCTCATGACCTCGGCCAACAAGATCGGCTACGCCAACTACGGCATCGGCGCGGAACTTAGGGCTCTCGCCGCAGCGGTTGTTGGCGGCGCGAGTATGGCAGGTGGCGTCGGTAGCATCTTCGGCACGTTCCTCGGCGTTCTGATGTTAGCTCTGATCGGCAACGGCTTCGTCCTTCTCAACGGCAATCCAAACTGGCAGCAGGCAACGGTGGGTGTCGTGCTCATCGCCGCCGTCGGCTTCGATGCCGTCCGCACATACAGGGGGCGTCGATGAGCGATCTTCTTGAAATCCGCGATCTTTCGAAAAGTTTTCATACCAACAAGGTGCTGCGTTCGGTCAACTTCGATGTCGGAAAGGGCGAGGTACATGCGCTGATCGGCGAGAACGGCGCTGGAAAATCGACCCTGGTCAACATCATCGCCGGCATCCATCAGCGCGACGAGGGAAGCATTCGCTTAGCGGGGAAGGAAGTTCACTTCACCCATCCCTTGGACGCTATGAGGGCGGGAATAAGCCTCATGCACCAGGAGCTCAGCCTGGTGCCCAATGCGACGGTCGCTGAGAACATCTACCTCCGCCGCGAAAAGATCAACCGTTTCGGTCTGAACGACTGGAAGACCATGAACCGGGAGGCCGCGATGGTCTTCGAGCGGATCGGGATTGACATCGACCCCAAGGCGCTCGTCGGCACATTGTCGGTAGGCATGCAGCAGCTCGTTGAACTCGCGAAGGCCATCGCGCTCGACGCCCGGCTCATCATTATGGACGAACCGACATCGTCGCTTTCGGAGAAGGAGACGGCGGAGTTCTTCAAGGTTATGCGTGAGCTCAAGTCGCAGGGCATCAGCCTTGTGTTCATCTCACACAAGCTTTCCGAACTGTTTGAGATTTCCGACCGGATTACGGTTCTGCGGGACGGTCAGCACATCTCCACAAACGCCATTGCCAGCGTTAAGCCGGAAGACATCATCCGCGACATGGTCGGGCGTCATCTTGGAGACCTTTATCCAAAGCGCTCCTCAAAGATCGGCGACATCGTTTTCTCTTGCCGCGATCTCTCGCGGTTCGGCACGGTGCGTCCGTTGGACTTCGACCTGCGAAGGGGCGAAGTCGTCGGTATCGCCGGCCTGGTCGGGGCTGGCCGGACCGAAGCCATGAGAGCGTTGGTGAACGCGGATAAGCGCACGTCTGGAACGTTCGTGCTTGAGGATGCCGAGATAGCGATCGCAAATCCCGGAGAGGCGCTGTCTCACGGTATTGTCTACGTTTCCGAAGACAGGAAAAGCAGCGGCCTGTTCCTGTCCTTCGATGTCGCGACCAACATCGGTGCGGCCACGCTCGAGCGTTACACGGGGCCTGGAGGCATATTCAAGCCGTCTTTGCTTCGCTCAAAGACCAGGACGTTCATCAAGGATATGGATATCCGCCCGCCAAACGACGCCGCGCGAGTCGTGACTCTGTCCGGAGGCAATCAGCAGAAGGTGCTTTTGGCCAAGGCACTCGATGCCAATCCGAAGGTGCTGATCGTCGACGAACCGACGCGTGGCGTCGATGTCGGCGCAAAGTCGCTCATCCACAACCAGCTCCGCGCTCTCGCCGAGACCGGGATCGCCGTGGTCGTCATTTCGTCGGAAATGCCCGAGGTCATCGGCATGGCGGACAGGATCCTGGTGTTTCGCAACGGTGGGATATCTGCGGAACTAGACAATACGGCAGGCGACGTGACCCAGGAAATGGTCATGACGCACGCGTTCATTCACTGAGGTAGTCCCGATGACCAAGTCAGAACAACACAATCCTCTCAAGAACATCGTCATGATCCAGTACATGGGCCTGGCCGCAGTGACGTTGGCCGTTCTGTTCGGTGTGCAGGCCGGTTTCGGCAACATGCTGACATCAGCCAACTTCGAAGTTATGGCGATGAACGTCGTCTTCGAGGGCATCATGGCACTCGGCATGACCTTCGTAATCCTGATGGGCGGCATAGACCTTTCCGTCGCCTCGGTCTTCGCCTTTGCGGAGATCGTCGTTGCAAAGCTAATGATACAGGCGGGGCTGCCTGTCGTTCCGGCAATCCTTGTGACGCTGATTGCCTGCGCTTTGATCGGAGCACTGAATGGTACGCTGATCGTCCTTTTTCGCGTGCACCCGCTGATCATCACGATGGGGACACTGCTGACGCTGCGCGGCGTCAACCTGGCTATCACCGACGGGCAGGCGATTTCCGGATTTCCCGACGCCTTTCTGTATCTCGGTCAGGGAACGATCCTTGGGATCAATGTGCCAATCGTCTTTTTTGTCGTTGCGGCGCTGATCCTGGGCATCCTTTTGACCCATCACCGCTTCTTTCGCCAGTTGTACTTCATCGGCGGCGGCGAACGTGCGGCGGCGCTGTCCGGCGTCAATGTCATCCGGGTAAAAATCATCATCTACACGCTCTCGGCGACGCTCGCCGGATGCGCAGGTGTCATGGCTGCCGCAAAGTATGGCGCTGCCCATTGGGGACATGGAAATCTGGCCGAACTCAAGGCCATCGCTGCGGTCGCAATTGGTGGAGCAAACATCAACGGCGGCAGCGGAACAATCGGCGGAACCGTTCTTGGGGTCATCTTCCTGGCTGTCATTCACAACGCCTTTGTAACCTCAGCGGTGAACCCGTTCTGGTACGACGTCGTGAACGGCCTGATGCTCCTTTTGGCGGTCCTACTGAGCAGGACCATCACACTCCGCAACGTTCGAGCGGTGCTCAAACTGAAACAGAGCAAGATGGAGAATATCGAAGCAACGCAACGTCTTTAATGGGAGAGAAAACGATGAAATCGTTGAAGAGGATAATGACGGCCGCAACCCTTTCGCTGGTTGTCGCTACTGGACTGACGGGATCGCCGGCGTTGGCGCAGGATGCAAAAGAACATTACGGCATGGTTGTGTTCTTGAAGGGCTCAGAGTTTTTCAACTGGTCCTATGCAGGTTTCCAGGATGCCGCAAAAACGGTCGGCGCGACCACCGAACTTCAGGGGCCGGCCGACTGGGATGCATCGGCTGAATCGCGCGCAGTCGACCAGCTCGTTGCCAAAGGCGTGAAAGGCATTGCGGTGACCGCTGGAGACGCGGATACTCTAGTGACCTCGATCGACAACGCAATTAAGGCAGGTGTGCCTGTTCTGACCTTCGATTCTGATTCACCGAAATCCAAGCGCCTGCTGTTCGTAGGCACCAACAACTACAATGCTGGTTTCGCAGCCGGCAAGGCTGTCGGCGAAAAGCTCGGCGACAAGGCGCGGGTTGGCGTATCGCTCATTCCGGGTCTCGACTCCATCACCCACCGTCTCGACGGTTTCAAGGCTGGCCTGGCATCAGTTGCTCCCGGGGCAAAGGTCGTGACGGAAGTCAACGACGAGGGCGACCTACAAAAGGCCGAAACGGTCAACACTGCGATGCTTCAGGCAAATCCAGAAATCAACGTCATCTTCTGCGCTCACGGCAATCCAGGCACAGGCGCGCTGGCTGCGACCCGCAATGTCGGGAGAGACCAGGGCGATAACAAGGTCAACGTGCTCGCCTGGGCAATCGACGTTCCGATCCTGCAGGGCGTCGAGGACGACGAATACTTCGGTACCGTCGCTCAGAACCCCTACATGATGGGCGTCCAGGCCTTTTGGCAGCTTTGGTCTGCTGCCCACAAGACACAGTTCGATTCGATGACAAACCCAGGTTTCGGCCAGGTTCCAACCGCCGACATCGACACCGGGGTGAAGATTCTCACCAAGGGCGATGCCACCATCCAGGCGCTCTCGACACCGCCGCAACTCTGATTTCTGCCAAGAAGAAGGCTGCAGAAATTTTCCTGCAGCCTTCAATCGAACCTCAAAACAACCTTTGAAAGAAAAGTGTCATGACCGTTCAACGGACGTCAGAACTTGCCGGAAAGACAGCCGTGATCACAGGCGCGTTTGGAGCAATAGGAAAGGCAATCACCCATTCCTTGCTTGCCCAAGGCGTGCACGCCGTGTTGCTTGATCTCGCGAATGCCCCGGAAGCGCTCAGCATGGAACCTTCAGTCACCTGCATAAAGGTCGATCTGTCGGACCCGTGTGCCATCCGAACGGCGGCCGACGAGATCAAGGCGCGATTCGGAACCGTCGACGTCCTTGTCAACAATGCAGGGATCCTGTCGAACCACAAAATGGACGGCACCACGCTTGAGGAATGGCACAAGGTGAACGCAGTCAACGTCGACGCCGCTTTTCTATTGTCGCAGTCCTTTCTCCCGCGCATGCGCGAAAACAGATGGGGGCGGATCATCAACGTGTCGTCCTATGCAGCAAAATCAGGGGGACTAACCGCAGGCACCGCCTATTCCGTTTCCAAGAGTGCCATGATCGGCCTTACT
>JARXAQ010000285.1 GCA_029865825.1 Rhizobium sp. | reverse complement strand
CGGAGACCTCGGCCGTCGAGCCGGGCTTCAACACCAGCGGTGATGCGCCGTGGTAAAGCCCGCGATTTTCGGTGAGGTACGGTTTGATGTCGGCTTGAGCCACCAGCGCGTTGGCTTCGCCGACGATGTCGATGAAGGCGCGCAGTTTTGCAGCAAGGGTCATGTCCACGGTGCTGATCGCCAGGGTCATTGCTCTTCTCCTTCGAGGCCGCGTGGGGCTGCCGCCCGCACCAACCGGTCATTGATCGCCTCACCCAACCCGGTGTCGGGGATCGGCATCACGGCGATGCCGACAACACCCGTGGCATCGGCCTGCTTGAGATAGGCAAAGAGATGGGTCGCGGCCTCTGAGAGATCGCCGTCGGCGCTGAGGTTCAGCACCAGGCGTGCGTCATCCATGCCGGTGATCCCTCCGGAGCCGAAGGCAAGCAGCGCCTCGTCGGAGAAGACCTCGGTCGCGTTCAGCCGCACGCCGGCGCGCGGCGCATAATGAGAGGCCATCATGCCAGGCGCCTCGATGGCGGCGGTGCCGGCCGCCTTCGGCCGCTCGACGGCAAGCCCGGTTGCAGCCTCGATCGCCTCGACGGGAACGCCGCCTGGCCGCAGCAACCGGACGCGGCCGCCTTCCACCTTCACAATGGTCGATTCCACCCCGACAGGGCAGGGGCCGCCGTCCACGACGAGATCGATGCGCCCGCCGAGATCGGCGTCGACATGGGCAGCCGTTGTCGGGCTGACGAGCCCGGACGAATTGGCGCTGGGGGCTGCCAGCGGCTTGCCATAGGCACGGATCAGCGAAGCCGTGAAGCCGAGCGGCACGCGGATGCCGACACTGTCGAGCCCGGCCGTCGCCAGCGCATGGATGTCGGAAGCTTTGGAGAGCGGCAGCACCAGGGTCAGCGGTCCGGGCCAGAACACCTCCGCCAGCTTGCGCGAGATCGGATCGAACACGGCATGGCGCTCTGCCATCGCAAGATCGGCCATATGGCAGATCAGCGGGTTGAAGCGCGGCCGGCCCTTGGTCTCGTAGATCGAGGTGATGGCCGCCGGATCGGTCGCGTCGGCGGCAAGCCCGTAAACCGTCTCGGTCGGAATGGCGACGGGACGCCGCGCGGCGAGCACCGTGATCGCAGCCGCAATCGCTGCCGCCACGCCACCTTCGTCACCGATCGAAATCACGCGCGCCATCTGCCCGCCTTGCTCCTGTGAAAGCCCGTGCATAGCGCGGACGTGGGGAGGGGAGCAAACCCCTTTTTGACACAGGGCCTGTTGCTAAGCGGACCCTCTTGTTTTGAGGGGAAGGAAGAGGATCGCTCAAATTTTAAACACCGGTGTAACTGAAAGAAAGAAGTCTTCTGCTTATTGTGTTCCCAACGGTACAAAGACTGCCTCCAAATCCGGGACGTGACAGATGCAGCAAATGAAGAACCCAGCGGCCAGCATTGCGCTTCGCGTGGCGACCGCCATGCACCAGATGGGCATCGACGGCCTGCCGCGCAATTACGAGCTGGTCTATGAGGCCTATTCGGGCAGCAATCCGGAACTGGTGCGCGACTTCATTGCGCTGGGCAAGGTCAAGACCCAGGAAGCACTCGACGAACTCGGTCGCAAATATCTGCCCCACCAGCATGAAGATGGTTTGCTCAGCCGCCAGAACGGCCAGGTGCGCGCAGAGATGAGCGATTTCATCTCGCTCCTCAACGAAGAAAAGATCTCGCTGACCGACTACGGCCGTGTCATCGGCCATGCCTCGCGCACGATCCTGACCGAAGCCGACCTCGAAGGCACGCCGCTTGGCCAGTCGATCAAGATGCTGAAGGCCGCCACCGAAAAGCGCGCCCACCAGAACAGCAATGTCGTGCGCGCCGTGGTCGACAAGACCGCCTCGCTCGCCGACTTGCAGCGCGAAGCAGAAGAAGCGGAAGCCGCGAAATTCGTCGATCCGCTCACCCGTCTCGCCAGCCGCCGCGCTTTCAACAAGGCAGTCGCCAAGATCTACGTCAATCCGGAAATGCCGGTCCTCTGCGGCGTTGCCATCGGCGAGATCGACGACTATGCGCGCATTCAGGAACAGATGGGCCCGACGGTTGCCGAACGCTTGCTGATGCAGGTAGGCAAGGTGCTTGAAGCCGTCTCCGGTGGTGGTGACCTCGCCTGCCGTTTCGATGGCGGACGCTTCGGCCTGCTGCTCTACACCTCGGATCAGGACGAGATCAGCCGCGTCGTCGACCTCGTGCGCGGCAAGCTGAAGGCCAGCGCCTTCGTCGGCTCCAATGGCGGCCGCAGCCTCGGCCAGCTGTCGATGTCCTTCGGCATCTGCTTCTCCGAGCAGGCACCGAACGCCTTCGACTTCACCAATTTCGCTGAGAAGGCACTGTCCACGTCAAAGGCCGCCGGTGGCGACACGGTCACGCTCTATGGCGCGGCGGACTACGTCTCCAAGGATTGGCTGCTTTACAAGAAGAAGCCGGTCGGCGGCTTCGGGACGTAATCGTCGCGACCCAAGTCAGAGCTTCGCGATGATCTTGCGAAGCTCGGCATCCCGCGCACCGAGCATCAGCACGTTGCGGAGCGCCTCTTTCGGATCATGGGTGCGAAACAGCAGGCCATTGTCACGGAATGAGCGGTCGATGGACATGGCCTTCGTTTCCGCCTCCGGCTTCATCGCCACGGCAAAATACATCCGAGAATAATTCTGTCGGATCCGTTCGAAGAAGGCCTCGTTCTGGCCAATCTCGGCGAAGAAGTTGGCGATATAGAACGCCCAGCGCACATCGGCATATTGGGCGAAATTGGTCCGCGCCGCCGTCACGTGGCAATACCCGAGATGCGGGCTGTCGGCCAGCGTGCGATGGAAAATCACCTTGGGAAACTGGATCGACCGGTGGAAGGAGTTGATCCGGGCATGTGTGGTGTCGGCCGCAGCTTCCAGCCGCTTGCCCGTCCGCTCCGCCACTTCGTCATAGGTCAGGTAACGCTTCTGTTCCGGTACCCAGTCGTCGCGATGCCGGGAAATGCGCCCGGTACGAAGAAACTCGGTATGCGCCGCCTTCACAGGCAGCGTGGACTTGTCATTTTTCGATGCCGCGAAATATCTCAGTTTCTGCATGGTGACGCTCTGACGGTGCCCGGCTTCATGTTGTGAGCTTACCGCAGCATGGTTAATCATCATTTGAAGCCACTCTGCGCGCGGGAGGTTTCGCGAGGCTTGCCGCAGCGCAGCTTGCGACATCACTGCTCTGTAGTCCGTTTGCGCCATTCGGTGCGGGGTATTCTTTCGCGAAACCTTAGAGAGCCCGGAAAACACTGGGGAAATTCGCGATAGTCTCACATGTCGCTGATATGCGGCATGTCGCAAACATTCCCTGCCGTGTCGTTTCGCAGTGCAGCGCCGAATGTTGCCCTATGATTAGATGATGGAAAGCTCGAGGTGCCGCCCTGCTAGGGAGGGTGGAAAATCGGGAAGCCGGTCGAAATCCGGCGCTGCCCCCGCAACGGTGGTGGAGAATGCGCTTCGGCACAAAGCCACTGGGGGAAACCCTGGGAAGGCGCCGGCGCGGTCCGGGAATGGACCACTCCTCAGCCCGGAAACCAGCCTCGGGAAATGAACATCAAGGTCGCGGCGGGCGACCGGAGATAGCCGTGTTCTGCCCATCCCAAGGGGCGGTGCAGTGCTGCGCTCCTCATCCGCCGATCAAGGAAAACGAGGACGACATGGACCTGCAGACCACGGCATTGCGCCAGCTGAAGAACCGCCGCGAAGGTTTTAGCCTCGAGCAGCCCTTCTACATCGATCAGGATTACTTCAAGCTCGACATGGAGACGATCTGGTATCGCGACTGGCTGTTCATGGGTCATGACTGCGAGATCCCGCGTGCCGGCAACTACTTCACCGTCCAGGTTGGCGATTATCCCGTCGTCATCGTGCGCGGCAAGGACCAGGTCATCCGCGCCTTCCACAACACCTGCCGCCATCGCGGCCATCGCGTCTGCACCCAGGACAAGGGCGCATCCGCCAAGCTCGTCTGTCCCTATCACCAGTGGACCTACGACCTTGATGGCTCGCTGGTTTTCGCCCGCCAGATGGGCGAGAACTTCGACAAGGCCGATTTCGGCCTGAAGACGGTGCATTGCCAGTCTGTCGGCGGCTACATCTTCATCTGCCTCGCCAACGAAGCCCCGGATTTCGCCCCCGTCCGCGCCTCGATCGAACCCTATCTGGCCCCGCATCGCCTGACGGAAGCCAAGGTCGCGCACAAGACGACGATCATCGAAAAGGGCAACTGGAAGCTCGTCTGGGAAAACAACCGCGAATGCTACCACTGCGCCGGCAACCATCCGGAACTCTGCCGCACCTATCCGGAAGCCCCGACGGCAACCGGCGTGCAGGGTGCCAAGGATGATCCGTTCATCGCCGAACACTGGGCGCGCTGCGAGGCCGCTGGCCTTCCCTCGGAATTCCAGATGGACCCGACCGGCCAGTTCCGCGTCGCCCGCATGCCGCTGATCCAGGATGCCGAAAGCTACACCATGTCGGGGAAGCGCGCGGTCAAGAAGCCGCTCTCCGGCGACGTGCAGATCAGCCATATCGGCACCATGCTGCTGTTCCACTACCCGACCACCTGGAACCATATTCTGGGCGACCACGCGATCTCCTTCCGCGTGTTGCCGATCTCGGCCGAGGAAACCGCCGTCACCACCACCTGGCTGGTTCACAAGGATGCGGTCGAAGGCGTCGATTACGACCTCGACGAACTTACCCATGTCTGGACCATGACCAACGATCAGGACCGCTCGATCGTCGAGGAAAATGCCTTCGGCATTCGCTCCCCGGCCTATGAACCCGGCCCCTATTCGGTCGACCACGAAGGCGGCGTCATGCAGTTTGTCGAATGGTATTCGAACTTCATGATCGAGCGTCTGCAGGGCGATAAGGCCCGTCTTTCGGCGGTGGCATAAAGATGAACATCGCGGTCAATCCCTACCGTCACGTCGATGAGATGCATCCCTGGTCGGACCGGGAGCATCTGCTCGAATGCGTCGCCGTCACGCCGGAAGCCCCCGACGTGATGACCTTCACCTTCAAGCCGAACAAGCCGGGCCTCTGGTTCCGTTACCAGCCAGGCCAGTTCGTCACGCTGGAGATCCCCGCCGAGCCTGAGCCGGTGATGCGCACCTACACGCTCTCCTCCAGCCCCTCGCGCCCCTATACGGTCGCGGTCACGGTGAAGGCGCAGGCAGAAAGCATCGGCACCCGCTGGATGTTCGACAACCTGAAGCCCGGCATGGCGCTGAAGGCTTTCGGCCCGCTCGGCGATTTCTCCTATGCCCGCCATCCGGGCAAGAAATACCTCTTCGTCTCCGCCGGCTCCGGCATCACGCCGATGGTCTCGATGACCCGCGACATGAGCGACCGGGCGCCCGACAGCGACATCACTTTCCTCAACTGTGCGCGCTCGCCTGACGACATCATCTTCCGCTGGGAGCTTGAGGCCAAGGCGCGCGAGATGCCGCATCTGACGCTGGGCTTCATCGTCGAACAGGTCTCGCGCGGCCAGCTCTGGTCGGGGCTGAAGGGCCGCATCGACAAGGCCAAGATCGCGCTTCTGGCGCCTGACTTCCTCGAACGCACCGTCTTCTGCTGCGGCCCGGCGCCCTTCATGGCGACCGTGCGCGAGGCGCTCGAAGGCGCCAGCTTCGACATGAAGAACTATCATGAAGAGGCCTTCCAGCCGGTCAAGGCGGAGCCGCTCGTGGTGGTCGCCGATCATGCCGATGGCGAGCAGCCGACCAAGGTCAAGTTCGCGATGTCGGGCAAGGACGGCCTCTGCGCCCCCGGCCACACCGTGCTGCAGGCCGCCCGTGCCGCCGGGGTGCGCATCGGGGCTGCCTGCGAATCCGGCCTCTGCGGCACCTGCAAGGTGATGAAACTGTCCGGTGAGGTCGAGATGGACCACAATGGCGGCATCCTCGACGACGAGATCGACGAAGGTTACATCCTAGCCTGCTGTTCGCGTCCGAAGGGCGACATCGAGATCGAGGCCTGATCCTCCAATGCACGCGTCTTCAGGGATGCCGGGGCTTGTCCACGGCATCCGCACGCATTAACCTTTTCGTCATTCAATCCAAGCTGCCCGGCGCCCGATCTTGGGGGGGCGGGATCGAAACGGGCCATGAGGGTCTGACGAACTGGCGGGGACGAAAAGGGGAGGGGAATTGCATGAGCAAGGTCTGGACCTGCACGGTCGCGATCTGCCTGATGTTGGCAGGGCTTCTTGCGGGCGCCGCACCGGCCAGTGCCGGTGGCGCCGAGATCGTCGTCTATGAGCGTTACGAGCGCTATCAGCGCCTCACCATCGTGCGGCAGAACGCCTACCGGCAGAACTACCGGCCCCACGCTTACCGGCAGAGCGCTTATCGCCTGCATCATCGTCCCGGTTACGTCTATCATCGCGGCCAATGGCTGTCCGCTGCCTCGATGCGTGCGGGTGTCATCGTCGACCGTCCCATCCCGGCGCGCCGGCAGGTTCATGTCGCCGATCTCAATCCCCGCCATCACAGCTGGTGCGCCGATCGCTATCGCTCCTATCACTGGCGCAGCAACAGCTTCCAGCCGTATCACGGCCCCCGCCAGCAGTGTTTCTCGCCCTATTATTGAGGCGTGGCTGCGCGCGTAACGGCCTTGGTCACGAAGCCGTGCATAGCGGAACTATTGTAGAGCTTGTCCGTTTACCGGCACTTGCGTGGTGGCCGCAGCCGGAAGGCGGCGGTCGCGCGCAGTGCGCGAGACCGGTTCTCCCATTAATTCTGGGTTCAGGCTGGCGCCGTTAACCTTTGCTCAAGGTCAGCGCCGGGTCGAAGACGATCCTGCCTCTGGTCGAGAACACGACAGGGAGAAAACACAATGAAGACTGTCTTTCGCAATGCCGCCGCCATGGCCTTGGCGTCCGTAATCGCGCTTACCGGCGTGATCCCCGCACAGGCACAGGTGATCCGGCCGACCGCTCCGGTCGCCGCTGCATCCGACGTCACCAACGTCCAGTTCCGCCGCGACCGCTACGAGCGTTACAATCGCTTTGAGCGCCGTAATCGATACGAAAGCTACAACAACTGGCGTGGCCATCGCGGCTATCGCGAACGTCGGGCCGGCTATCGATACCACAACGGTTACTGGTACCCGCTCGCAGCCTTCGCGGCCGGCGCCATCATCGGCGGCGCCATTGCCAGCCAGCCGCGTGCCGTTGCGCCGCGCGCCGGCAACATCAACCCGCAGCACTACCAGTGGTGCCAGAACCGTTATCGGTCTTACGACGGCTCTTCCAACACCTTCCAGCCGTATAACGGCCCGCGCCAGCAGTGCCTGTCGCCCTACTATTGATCGCCTGTCGCCGGGTGCAGGACACCCGGCGTAGAATTGTCTCGAAGCCGCTCGCAGCCCCCGCTGCGGGCGGCTTTTTTCGTTCCTGGATCGAGACTTTCCTAACGCCGTCGCCACGGCATTAACCATTTGTTAACCATCCCGGCGTTACTTCTTGGGTCAACGATTTGTTTACATAGATGACCAAAGTGCTAACCGAACCACGCTCCATCCGCATCAAGGGTAGATCCTTCCTGGCCGTCGTCCTGACGCCGGACCTGCCGTTCGACGACTGGCTGGCGAGACTCGATGATCTGGCAGCCCGTTCGGCCGGTTTCGTCCTCGGTAGGCCGGTGGTTCTCGATGTGTCGGACCTGGAGATCGACCGGCCGCAGCTGAAGGCCCTGATCGCCGAACTCGGCAATCGCCGTGTCTCGATTATGGGCATCGAGGGTGGTCGTCCGTCCCTGGTCGAGCCGGGCATGCCGCCGCAGTTGAAAGGTGGCAAGCCCGCCGCCGATTATGAGGTGCCGAAGGCCGAGGCACCGGTCGCCGACACAGGCGCCCCGGCCACGAGTGGAATGCAGACGGCCGAGGCAAGCCAGCAGGTTTCGCCTGAAGTCGTCATCCCGCAGCACCTGGCGACGGCACCGTCGCTGGTCGTGCGGGAGACGGTCCGGTCCGGCCAGTCGGTGATCTACACGCAGGGTGACGTCACCGTCATCGGCTCGGTCCAGTCGGGTGCGGAAGTGATCGCCGGAGGTTCGGTCCATATCTACGGCGCCCTCAGGGGGCGTGCACTGGCAGGATGCGTCGGCAATGCCGACGCAAGGATATTCTGTCGTAAGTTCGAATCTGAACTGGTCGCAATCGACGGCGTCTACGCGATGACCGACGATATGGACCCCGAGTTGCGCGGGCATCCCGTCCAGCTGTGGCTCGAAGGCGATGCGATTATGGCGGAGAAAATGACGTGAATCTGAGCGGGGATAGACAGGAGAACCACATGGGCAAGGTGATAGTCGTGACATCCGGCAAGGGCGGCGTTGGCAAGACCACGTCGACCGCCGCTCTGGGAGCAGCGCTCGCGCAGCGCAAGGAAAAGGTCGTCGTCGTCGATTTTGACGTAGGCCTGCGCAATCTCGACCTCGTCATGGGCGCCGAGCGCCGCGTGGTCTACGATCTCGTCAACGTCATCCAGGGCGATGCCAAACTGCCCCAGGCGCTGATCCGCGACAAGCGGCTGGACACGCTGTTCCTGCTGCCCGCTTCGCAGACCCGCGACAAGGACAACCTGACCGCCGAAGGCGTCGAGCAGGTCATCACCGAGCTGAAGAAGTATTTCGACTGGATCATCTGCGACAGCCCGGCCGGCATCGAACGCGGTGCAACGCTTGCCATGCGCCACGCCGATATGGCCGTCGTCGTCACCAATCCGGAAGTCTCCTCGGTGCGTGATAGTGACCGCATCATCGGTCTCCTCGATTCCAAGACGCTCAAGGCCGAACGCGGTGAGCGCATGGAAAAGCATCTGCTGCTCACCCGCTACGATGCCGCCCGCGCCCAGCGTGGCGACATGCTGAAGGTCGACGACGTGCTCGAGATCCTGTCGATCCCGCTGCTCGGCATCATCCCGGAAAGCATGGATGTGCTGCGCGCCTCCAACATCGGCGCTCCGGTCACGCTGGCCGATGCCCGCAGTGCGCCGGCACTCGCCTACTTCGACGCTGCTCGTCGTCTCGCCGGCGAAACCGTTCCGATCACCATTCCTGGCGAGAAGCGTGGCCTCTTCGACAAGATTTTCGCGCGGAGGGCCGCATGAGCATTTTCTCCCTGTTCCGCAAGCAGCGTTCCGCCCCGATGGCGCGCGAGCGACTGCAGGTCCTGCTCGCCCATGAACGGGCGTCGCTGGAAAGCGACCTGGTCGCCATCCTGCGCGAGGAAATCCTCGCCGTGATTGCCAAGCATGTCGAATTCGACCGCGACAAGGTCGAGATCAAGATGGACCGCGACGGCGATGTCTCGATCCTCGAGATTGACGTCGAGATCCCGCTCAACGGCCAGCGCCTCGCCGCCTGAAGAGAAGTACAGTCGACAACAAGAAAAAGCCGCCAGCGGATGACCGTTTGGCGGCTTCTTCGTATTCAAATCGGCGGCGGGAAGATGCAATGCATATCCCGCCGCAAGGGCCTTAGCCGACCAGTGCGTTATCGTCGCGCTTGACGGCAACGATGGTCGAGCGCGGCAGCTTGCCTTCGCCATCCGGGAACGGTGCGGACGGGTGCTGGATGCCGACGAACATGGTGCGCTTGTCGCCGGACCAGGTCATGCCGGTCACTTCGCCACCCTTGGGGCCGGTAAGGAAGCGCTCGATGCGGCCGGTGGCAGGATCGCCGGCCAGCATCTGGTTGTTGCCCTGACCGGCGAATTCGCCTTCGTTCGAATCTTCGCCATCCGTCTGGATCCACAGAAGACCGGTCGAATCGAACATCATGCCGTCAGGCGAGTTGAACATGTTGCCTTCGTTGATGTTCGACGAGCCGGCATAGAGACCGTCCTTGTGGACGGACGGGTTGCCGGCCATGAGGAACAGGTCCCACTTGAACTTGCCGTCGGCATGGTCGTCATTTTCCGGATACCAGCGCACGATCTGGCCGTATTCATTGGCCTCGCGCGGGTTCACGGCACTGATTTCCATCACGTCGCCGCCGGCATTGGTCTTCATCTTGCCGTCCTTGACCACAGCGCGGTTGCTGTTGTTGGTCAGGCAGCAATAGGCTTCGATGGCAACCGGGTTGGTGGCAACCCATTCCGGACGGTCCATGGTGGTGGCGCCGACCTTGGAAGCCGCCTGGCGGGTAAAGACGTAGATTTCGTCCATCTTCATGCCGGTGGTCTCAGGCGTCAGCGCCAGCCATTCGCCGGTGCCTTCGTCCGTGAACTTGGCGACATAGAGCATACCTTCGTCGAGCAGCTTCGAGGTGTCGCCGCCGGGAACGTAGATACCGTTCGAGACATACTTGTAGAGGAACTCGCCCCGCTCGTCGTCGCCCATATAGACGACCACGCGGCCGTCACGAGCCACCACCACGGCGGCATTCTCGTGCTTGATGCGGCCGAGTGCGGTGCGCTTGATCGGGGTCGAGGAGGCGTCGGACGGGTCGATCTCGACGACATAACCGGTGCGGCGCGGCTCGTTCGGGTTCTTCGACACGTCGAAACGCTCGTCGAACAGTTCGTAGCCGTAGCGCGTCTCGGCGACGATGCCGTAGCGCTTGTAGTCGTCAGGCATTTTGAAGTCGGCGACGGTCGAGCCGAAATAGCCGTTGAAGTTTTCTTCGCAGGTCAGATACGTGCCCCACGGCGTCTTGCCAGCGCCGCAGTTGTTGAAGGTCCCGAGACAGTCGACACCAGCAGGATCGGCAGCCGTCTTCAGCAGGTCGGAACCGGCAGCCGGACCGGACAGCTTCATCGGTGTGTTGTGATGGATGCGGCGGTTGAGCGGGCTGTCGACAACGATCTGCCAGCCATCAGCGCCTTCAGCCACTTCCATGACGGTCACGCCCTGCATGTGCTGCAGGATCTTTACCTCGTCGAGGTTCTTCGGCATGCCCTTTTCATTGTTGGGCAGGTTGGTTTCGTTGTTCACATATTCATGGTTGACGGCGATCACCTGGCGCGTGCCGATCAGGAAGCTCTCCATGCCGTCGGTGTTTTCGCCGAACACCTTGTCGGAGGCTTCGAGCGACACGCCGTTGACCGGATCGATATCGGCAACGTTGGAGAACAGCGGCTGACCCCACTTGGCAAGCGGCTTCCAGCTCTAGCCTTCCGGCACATGCACGGTGGCGTCGGTGGCAATCGGGATCGGCTTGAACGGGAAGCGCGAGGCTGCCTCCTGCGCCTGGGCCGAGGTCGAGCTCAACAGGTTGCCGACGGAGCCCATGGCAACGGCAGCGGAACCCAGGGCCAGCACGCCGAGGAAACCGCGACGCGAGACGGCGCGCTCGACGACGCGATCGAAATCGGTCACAGCCGGCGGCGGATTGTGCAGTTCGTCCCACTCGTCCCAGGACAGGTGATTGGTGTTGGTCTCGGTCATGGCGAAGCCTCCTTGGGGTTGAAGTTCATCATCGACTAGCCATCACGGGTAACAGTCATGTGACGAAATCCGGGCAAGCCACTGCATAGCAAATTGCTGATGGAAGCGACCCGTCGGGGGCATGGATCATTCCGGGTTCAAGCCCTTGTGGCCGTTCGCATTTCCCTGGCGGTCCGGCCTGTCCGCACCGCGTCCGCTGCCCGTCTTTCACGCATCTTTGTTTGAGGTCCGGCCTGCAAACGTCTCGTGCCCCCGATCCGATCGTGGACGAGACCTCCTGCCACATGCAAAAGAATTGACGTTTACGTAAAAATCAATTAGCCAGAATTGGAACTGGCCGCGCCTCCTGGGTGGAGACTGGGCGTGGCCATGAGCATACGCCAGTTGGAGGAGCACGTCATGTACAAGGCGCCAGTTGAAGAGATCGCGTTTACCCTCAAGCACATTGCCGGCCTCTCTAAGGCCATCGAGGATGGCAAGCTCGGCGACCTGAGCGACGACCTCGTCAATGCAATCCTGATCGAAGCCGGCCGCTTCGCCTCCGATGAGGTCGCGCCCCTCGCCGAGATCGGCGACAAGCAGGGCGCCCGGATGGTCGATGGCAAGGTTATCGTGCCCGATGGCTGGGACACTCTCTATCGCCAATGGGCCGAAGGCGGCTGGAACTCGCTGACGGCATCCGAAGATTTCGGCGGGCAGGGGCTTCCCCATATGCTGAACGTTGCAGCACTCGAAATGTGGAATTCCGGCTCCATGGGCTTTGCGCTCGGACCGACGCTCACGATGGGTGCCGTCGATGCCGTGACCGCCCATGGCTCCGACGCACTCAAGGCAACCTATCTGCCCAAGATGGTGTCCGGCGAATGGACCGGCACGATGAACCTGACCGAACCGCATGCCGGCTCTGACCTCGGCGTGATGAAGTCCCGCGCTGAGCGCCGCGATGATGGCAGCTACCGTATCTTCGGCCAGAAGATCTACATCACCTGGGGCGAACACGAGATCACCGAGAACATCATCCATCTCGTTCTCGCGCGCTTGCCCGATGCACCCGCCGGTACGCGCGGCATCTCGCTCTTCCTCGTGCCGAAATTCCTCGTCAATGACGACGGTTCGATCGGCGCCCGCAATGATCTCCACTGCCAGTCGCTCGAGCACAAGCTCGGCATCCACGGCTCGCCGACCTGCACCATGATCTATGGCGACGGCAAATATGGCGAGGAAGCCGGCGCCATCGGCTGGCTGATCGGCGAGGAGAACAAGGGCCTCGCCTGCATGTTCACCATGATGAACAATGCCCGCCTCGCCGTCGGCATGCAGGGTGTGGCCATCTGCGAGGCCGCCACTCAGAAGGCCGTGCAATACGCCAAGGACCGCACGCAAGGGAAAGCCCCCGGCTGGACCGGCTCCGGCATGTCGCCGATCATCGAACATCCGGATGTCGCCCGCATGCTGGTGACGATGAAGGCGCTGACGCAAGGCTCCCGCGCCATCTGCTACACCTGCGCCCACGCCACCGACATGAGCCACCATGCGGAAGGCGACGAAGCCCGCCACTGGGCCGAACGCGCCGCACTTCTGACCCCGATCGCGAAAAGCTTCGCCACCGATGCCGGTGTCGATGTCGCCTCGCTCGGCATCCAGACCCATGGCGGCATGGGCTTCATCGAGGAAACGGGGGCAGCCCGCTATTGGCGCGACAGCCGCATTGCCCCGATTTACGAAGGCACCAACGGCATCCAGGCCGCCGACCTCGTCACCCGCAAACTGCCGCTCTCCAACGGGAACCACGTGCGCGGCTTCATCACCGAACTGAAGCAGGTGGTGAACGCGGTCCGCGCCTCCAATCTCGACGGCTTCGGCGAGACCGCAGCCCGCCTCGACGCAAGCCTCGACGATCTCGAGAATACCACCGAATGGCTGCTCTCCGAACTCGCCGCCGGCAACGCCTCGGCGGCACTTGCAGGTGCCACGCCCTACCAGCGCCTCTTCGGCCTGGCCCTGACAGGTGTCTACCTCGCCAAGGGCGCACTTGCCGACGAAGACCACGGCCGCGACCACCGCATCGCGCTCTGCCGCTTCGCCGCCGAAAACATGATCGCCGAAACCGCAGCCCTGAAGGACCGCGTCATCAACGGTGCGGCAAGCCTCGAAGCGGCCAGGGCGCTTTTCGCGTAATTCCCACCTCCCCCTTGAGGGGGGAGGTCGCCGCAAAGCGGCGGGTGGGGGTGATCCCTGCCAAGACCTGCATATGTCGTTGTTCACCCCACCCTCCCCCTCAAGGGGAGGGTGGGGACCACCCTAGGAAGCCGAGATGACCGACCACATCCTGATCACCCGCCCAGAAGCCCATCCCGGCGTCCTCGTCCTGCGCTTCAACCGCCCGGACAAAAAGAACGCCATCACGCAAGCCATGTACCAGAAGCTCACCGCTGGCCTTCTCGAAGGCGAGGCGGATGAGAGCATCCGCGCAATCGTCTTCCTCGGCACCGAAGGCTGCTTCTCCGCCGGCAACGACATGGCCGATTTCCTCGGCTTCGCCATGGCCGGCGCTGTCGGCGAACCCGCCGCCTTCGGCCTGCTCAAGACCTTGACCGAAGTCACCAAGCCGCTCGTCTCCGGCGTCGATGGTCTGGCGATCGGCATCGGCACGACGCTGCACATGCATTGCGACCTGACCGTCGCCTCCGACCGCAGCCTGTTCAAGACGCCCTTCGTCGATCTGGCGCTGGTGCCGGAAGCCGCCTCCAGCCTGATTGCCCCGCAGATCATGGGCCACCAGCGCGCCTTCGCCATGCTCGCCGCCAGCGAAGGTTTCTCCGCCGAACAGGCCCGCGAGGCCGGTCTTATCTGGAAGGTGGTTTCCCCGGATCAGGTTGAGGCCGAGACGCTGAAGATCGCCTCCTCGCTCGCCTCCAAGCCGCCTGCCGCCATGAAGATCGCCCGCGCCCTGATCAAGGGCAGCCCTGAGGCGACCCGCGCCCGGATGCAGGAAGAACTCGTCCACTTCGTCGCCCAGCTGAAAAGCGCCGAGGCCCGCGCCGCCTTCGAAGCCTTCATGAAGGGCCGCTGACTGGCGCTTGATGGCACAGGACCGCTGGCTCTCCGTTTAGCCGTAGAGCGCCCGGTGGTCGTCCAGTAAGGCCGTGATCACTTCGGCGGGTGAGAACTCGTCGGGATGCGTCGGCGCCCCGGACGAGAGCACAAGTGCCGCCTTCCACAAGGCCCAGGCCCGGGCACGTGCCCAGCATCCCGCATCGGCGTCCATCGCGTCGCGAAACGCCGCACGGCTTTCCCCGCCGAACAGGAGCCAGGCGATCACCAAGTCGCAGGCCGGGTCGCCCACCCCGAAGGTACCGAAGTCTATAACGCCGGAGAGCCGGCCCTCCGTCACCAGCAGGTTGCCGACCGCAATGTCGCCATGCAGCCAGCAAGGCACACCGGAAAACGGGGCAGCCTCCGCCGCATCAAGCACCGCAAGCGCTGTCCTCTGCTCGATCCTGTCGCCGAGCCGGTCAAAGGCCTGTCTCGCCTCGGCGCCATAAACGTCGATCACGTCGCCGCCGCGAAAGAAATTGTGTGGTCCAGCTGCAGGCCCATCCGTCGAATCAATGCGTTGCAATGCCTTGAGGAAGCCGGCCAGATCACGGGCGAAAGTGTTGAGGTCCGAAACATTGTCCCGCCGCACCGGCTCGCCTGTCATCCAGTCATAAATCGTCCAGTGCCACGGATAGTCCGCATACGGCTCCCCGAGCGCTAACGGCCTCGGCACGGCGAGCGGCAGATACGGTGCCAGCATCGGGAGCCAACGAAATTCCTTGGTCGCCTGTCCAGCATACCCCTCGGCGCTCGGAAGGCGAACCTTCATCCGATCACCCAGCCGAAAGGTCCAGTTGTCCCAGCCGTCGCTCTCGACTTCCTGCACGTCGAGACCCGCATAGTGCGGAAACTGCCGCGCGACGAGCGACCGAACGAGGTCGACACCGACGGGAAACTTGCCGGCCTTCAATTTGTCGCTGCGTAGCATCAGGGATCTCCGTGGTCGAAGGCGAGCGTCGCGCATTGCAGATACGCCATCAAGCCTTGTCCGTCGATTGGACCCCACCCGGTGGTGCGGGTTCGGTCGATGACGTCTTTCGTTAAGCGGTCCAGTTCAGCCTCTGTTCAGCCTTTTCGGCCTAGGGTCGGCAACTATCGCCCGTATCGGGCGTTTCCGTACGTTCCCATTCGTTTTCGAGGTTTCCATGTTGCGTGTGTTCTGTGTCGCAATCGGCCTGATGATGGCCGCCATCTCCGCCCATGCCGGTCCTGTCTCGATCGTGTCAGGGCCGTCGAGCAGGGCAGACGTTATCTTCATCGACAGCAACGACGACAACGACGTCATCCAGAGCGAGTCGAAACGTCCCCGCCAGCCTTATGTCCGGCCGCAGCGCTATATGTGCGTCGTCGACCAATCCGGCAGCATCGGCGGCACCGGCCAGGCGCAATGCCCCTCCAAGCCCGGACGTGTCGGCGGTAAGTGCCGCTGCGCCAATGTCACGGGATCGGGCACGCTCTACACGTATTGATCCGACGCTCGGGCAACTGGGTTGAAATGATGCGTCCCATGCCGGGAACTTGCGGCACAGGTCTTCCGTTCGTCCTCTTGAAAACAACAGGAAGGACATGCCCATGCCCCGCATCAAGACCCGTGACGGCGTCGAACTCTATGCCAAGGATTGGGGCCAAGGCCGCCCTGTGATTCTGCTCCATGGCTGGCCGCTCACAGCCGACACTTTCGATGATCTGTCGATGGCAATCGCCGACGCCGGTATGCGCGCCATCGCTTACGACCGCCGGGGCTTCGGCCGCTCAGAGCAGCCGTTCGACGGCTACACCTACGATACCTTGGCGGATGACCTCGCCGACGTGATCGCCTGGGCCGGGGCGACAGACGCGACTGTCCTCGGCTTCTCCATGGGTGGCGGCGAAGTGGCGCGCTACATGTCGCGTCATGGCGGCGCCAACCTGCATTCGGCAGCGCTGGTCGCGTCGGTCGTGCCCTACATGCTGAAGACCGACGACAATCCGAACGGCACGCCGCAATCGACCTTCGACGAGATGACCGAGGGTTTGACCGAGGATCGCGCCCACTTCTTCGCGGGCTTCTTCAAGGACTTTTACGGCGTCGGCATGTTCGACAAGGCCGTCAGCCAGGAAGTGCTGGACTGGTCCGTCCGTCAGGCCATGATGGCGGGCCTGAAGCCAACGCTCGCTTGTGCCAAGGCTTTCGCGACCACCGACTTCCGTCCGGATCTCGCGGCCTTTAACGTGCCGACCCTGATCATCCACGGCACCGACGACAAGACGGTCCCGATCGACGCTGCCGGCCGCGCCGCAGCCGCAGGCATCAGCCACTCGACTTTGCTGGAATACGACGGCGCGCCGCACGGCCTGTTCGCGACACACCGCGAACGTTTCATCGAAGATGTGCTGGCCTTCCTGCGCCGCTGACCGCATTGGCCTCCCCGGTCCGCCGGGGAGGCATTTTTGTCAGGGCCCACTCTACCCATCACCCAATCGGATTGATGT